>PVWD01000293.1 GCA_003003615.1 filamentous cyanobacterium CCP2
AACCTTCAATTGTAGGGTGGGCACTGCCCACCTTACGCTAAATCTGGAGGTATGAAACAGAGCTTGCGTAAGTCCTGTTTGTTTGAGACTCCCAAAGTGTTGAAAGTGCCCCCTGTAACCATAAAAAAAGGGTCAAAGCTCATTCAGCTGACCCTTCTCTTTTTATTCTTTAAGGTTTAACCTTCACTGATCGCTTTTCGCACTTCAAGGATGCAGCGATCGGTGAAGTAAGCGTAATGGGTTGGTTACGATGCCGCAGCTTGACGCTCTTTCGCTTCCTTGATCACTTCCTCCGCCACGTTAGCCGGGCAAGGGGAATAGTGGGAGAACTCCATGGAGAACTGTCCGCGTCCAGAGGTCATGGTACGCAGGTCGCCAATGTAGCCAAACATTTCGCTCAGAGGCACATCAGCCTTAATGCGGGCCCCCATTGGGCCGGTTTCCTGGGACTTGATCATGCCCCGACGACGGTTCAAGTCGCCAATCACATCTCCCATGTAATCATCTGGGGTGAACACATCCACCTTCATGATCGGCTCCAACAATTGTGGGCCAGCCTTTGGTAAGGATTGCCGATAGGCTGCTCTAGCTGCAACCTCAAAAGCGATCGCCGACGAGTCAACCGGGTGATATCCACCGTCCGTTAGCGTCACCTTCAAGTCCACGCAGGGGTATCCAGCAAGTACGCCCTTAACAATGCTGGCTGCAAACCCTTTCTGCACAGCAGGCCAGAATTCTCTCGGTACGTTTCCGCCTGTCACCTTCGACTCAAACTGGAAGCCGCTACCCGGTTCACCCGGCTCGATCACATAGTCGATCTTACCGTACTGACCGGAACCGCCCGACTGCTTCTTGTGGGTGTAGCTGTCTTCCAACCGTTTGGTGACAGATTCGCGGTAAGCCACCTGCGGTTTGCCCACTTCCACTTCCACGCCGTGCGTCCGCTTCAGGATATCCACCTTGATGTCTAGGTGAAGTTCGCCCATGCCTTTGATGATGGTTTCGCCACTCTCTTCGTCTGTTTCCATATGGAAGGAGGGGTCTTCCTGCACCATCTTGCTGAGGGCCATCGCCATCTTTTCGTCGCCGCCTTTTTTCTTCGGTTTCACCGCGATCGAAATCACGGGTTCCGGGAAGACCATCGGTTCCAGCGTCGCCGGATTCTTGGGATCACAGAGGGTATGTCCGGTTTGGACATTCTTCATCCCCACGATCGCCACAATGTCTCCTGCCTGGGCAGAGTCAATCTCTTCGCGGGAATTGGCATGCATTTCCACCAGACGACTGACCCGCTCGGTCTTGCCAGTGGCGGTATTGAGGATCGTGTCGCCTTTGCTTAAGGTGCCAGAGTACAGACGGGTAAAGGTCAACGCCCCAAAGCGATCGTCCATGATCTTGAATGCCAAAGCCCGCAAGGGTTTCTCAGGGTCAACAATGGCAAATCCGCCCGTTTCGTTTCCTTCTAGATCCATCTCTGGTTGAGGATGGACTTCCTTAGGGTTGGGCAAGTAGTCCACCACTGCATCCAGCACCAATTGCACCCCTTTGTTCTTAAAGGAGGAGCCGCAGTAAGTGGGGAAGAAGGACAGATTAATCGTGCCCTTACGGATACAGGACTTGATTTCGTCAATCGTTAGCTCTTCGCCTTCCAGATATTTTTCCAGAAGAGCATCATCCTGTTCCACTGCCGTCTCAATCAGCGCCTCACGGTAGGCTTCCACTTTGTCCGCCATGTCGTTGGGCACTTCTTTGATCTTGTAGTTCATCGGATCGCCAGAATCATCCCAAATCCAGGCTTCGCGCGTCAGGAGATCCACTACACCCGTGAACTGATCTTCTGTCCCGATTGGTAACACCATCACGAGGGGTTTGGCAGCCAAAATGTCTTCGACCTGCTTCACAACTCGGTAGAAGTCTGCTCCCGTGCGATCGAGCTTGTTGACATAGATAATCCGGGCAACTTTGGAATCGTTGGCATACCGCCAGTTGGTTTCAGACTGAGGTTCAACGCCACCCGATCCGCAGAATACGCCAATCCCACCATCCAGCACCTTAAGGGAGCGGTACACCTCAATGGTGAAGTCTACGTGACCAGGAGTATCAATGATATTGAACTGGTGATCTTTCCAGAAGCAGCTCGTCGCAGCCGATTGGATCGTGATCCCCCGCTCTTGCTCCTGCTCCATGAAGTCTGTGGTTGCAGCTCCGTCATGAACCTCACCAATTTTGTGGATTTTGCCAGTCAGCTTCAGGATTCTTTCAGTTGTAGTAGTCTTACCCGCGTCTACGTGGGCAAAGATACCAATGTTCCGATAACGAGTGAGGTCTTTCTTCATGTCTGCTCTCGAAGTTTAAGTGCTAAGAACCGCCAGTGATTACCTCCAGGCAACTCCCAGAGGAAATAAGGTTTATACTGCTTTTGTCGTCAGCGCGGGCTGATCCCAATCACTCGAAATCTTGAAATTCCCGATCTGCTCATGGCGATATAGCTCATGGCGATACCACTGACTGTAAAATATCTTAATGTAAATGGGACTCCTTCGGGGAGGAGCAACCGATCGGCTTTCCGCCCCAACCCACTGAAAAGATGAACTGCCAAAAAGAACAGGTTCGCTGTTGGCGGAAATGTCTGCTCAACGGGCGGATGGGTAAAATCACTATCCTGCATGATGCGACTCTCCACAGGGTGTCACCCCTGCAAAAAGACGGACAAGTTATCCATCCCATGCATGAGGAAGTTCCCCAATTATTTTTTATCTTTAATTGACTGGCTTTAGCAAGCAGTTCGTCTGTCCTTCCTGTCCTGGACTTGGAATCCAAAAATTAATGAATACGCCGCCTTGTTCCCCACAGAAGATACGCCCGAAGCAGCTCACCACCTGTTTTGCAAGGCACAGCCCTCAGTGTAACATCTCAAAACCATTGTGGGTGGGTATCTCTATGAACGAAGTGCCAAAGGCGCAGCTCAGGTGACATGCAGCACCTAGGCAACCTGATTGCCTCGGACAACATAGGCATAGTGAAGTGGATAACCGTTGACGTTGTAGAGTGCATCCACCCATCGAATCGCGGTTTCGCGGCTTTTAAAAGACCGAAGTACCCGTTCACTGCCGTTGGCATATTGAATACAAAGCTGCCAAATCATGCTTATCTCCCCTTGAAACCACACAGTTTCTGACTTCTACTTGGAATTGCTGAGAACCGATCGCTCAGTTCTTCACCTGTTCTTCACAAATTATCCTACTGACTTCATACAGACTTTGCATTCCGTACAACTGTGGAATTTATCGCTTTGATTGAATATTTGATTTGTCCTGTTTCAAACGAGTCTTCAGGAAGTTCCCAAACTTCATTCATTCACCCATCGTCTTGTGTTTAATCTGGAACAGAGGCTAGAAGCAAGAAAATCAGATCAATCAGCCAGGGAAAAATCCCAATTTCTGTCACAAATCCTGATTTTCGTGAATCTTGCCTTGAAACTGGCTTACTTAGGAGTAAAATTCAAACCTTATGTATGACTGCATCGTTGTAGGAGCGGGCCCCGCCGGTGGAAGTGCTGCCTATCATCTGGCAAAACGAGGGCGATCGGTTCTGGTGATCGAGAAAGAAGCATTACCTCGCTATAAGCCTTGTGGTGGTGGGGTGTCTCCGCAAGTGGCTCAGTGGTTTGACTTTGATTTCAGTCCAGCCGTTTCCCTGAAGGTGAATGAAATTCGCTACACCTGGAAGATGGGTGATCCGGTTGAAGCCATACTGGAAAATGTGGAGCCGATCTGGATGGTACGGCGGGACGTATTTGACCATTTTTTAATCCAGCAGGCTCAGCAGCAAGGGGCAGAGCTAAAGGACGGTTTAGCCGCCACTGGCATTGAATTTCAAGACGATCGCTGGCAGGTGAACACGGCAAATGGGGCATTGTCAGCCCGTTATCTCATTGCTGCCGATGGCACGAAAGGCCCAATGGCCAATTGGCTCGGTTTCAAAGCTCGTAAACGACGTTTGGCAGGAGCCTTGGAAGCAGAAGCGTTAGTCCAAAATGGCTCGCAGATGATTCACTTTGATTTTGGCATGGTCAAAAATGGCTATATTTGGAACTTCCCCAAAGCAGAGGGCTATTCCATTGGCATTGGTACGTTTCGAGGCGGTGAACCCCAGGACTTTAAAAAGATTCTGACGGAGTATGCCAACTCCTTTAACGTGACCCTTGGCTCCTGTAAGCAGTATGGGCATCCCATCAGCCTGTGGGACGGTGAGCAAACCCTTCACACTCAAAACGCGATTTTGGCAGGGGAAGCGGCTTGCATCGTTGACCCATTTACGGCGGAAGGCATTTGGTCTTCTATCTTTAGCGGTGTCAAAGCGGCTGAGGCGATCGACCAAGCCCTATCTGGAAATTCAAATGCCCTGGAGCAATACAGCGAAATTCTTAATAAAGAATGGGGCGAAGAGATGATGTGGGCCCAACGCCTTGCCCAAGTGTTTTACCGCGTACCTGGTGTTGGCTACAAACTTGGTATCAAACGCCCGTCAGCCACCGATCGCATGGCGCAGATTCTCTCTGGACAACTTCGTTACAGCGATGTCGCCAACCGCGCTTTGAAGCGGCTGAGTTCAGGGCTGATTCCGGGAATGTAAAGAGAGTGATTGCTCCCCTCAATTCCTCACTTGCAAAAGCAACTGCTCTGCACTACTCGCCCATTGCGAATTTCCTTGCATAGCAAATAAATCTCTTGCATGCTGCAACACCCGTTGGGCTTCGCCAGGTTGTCCTTGAGTCAGGAACACTAACCCTGCCCCAAAATACGCATTCGGATAATTTGGATTTGATTCTGCCGATCGCCGGAAGGCATTGAGTGCCTGATCAAGCCTACCTTGCTCATAGAGAATCGTTCCCAGACTGTAATGGGCTTCGGCATAGTTAGGATTAATTGTGACGGCTTGCAAAAGGGCTTGAGTTGCCTGATCCACGTTGCCAAGCTGAAGGTAGGTCATGCCCAAATGATAAGCAGACTCCGGAGCATTGCTGATCTGAAGTGCCCGCTGGAAGGATTCGATCGCCCCTTGAGAATTTCCTTGTATTCGACGCACCAACCCTAAGTTGTAATGCCCAACGCCCAAATTAGGGTCAAGCAGAACCGATCGCTCCAAATATTGCGCCGCCAAGTCAATATTGCTCCCCTCCATCAGGGCAGCCCCCAAGTTGGCATAGGCAAGGGCAAAATCTGGCTGCGTTTGAATCGCTTGATAAAAGGCATTTGCAGCGTTTTGCAGGTCGCCCTTCTGTCGCAGAGCCAGTCCGAGGTTGTAGTGGGCAAAGGATAGGTTAGGGTTGAGGGCTGTGGCTTGCCGGAAAGCAGAGATAGCCTCATCTAGTTGTCCTTGTTGGATATGTTGCAGCCCCAGGTTTAGCTGCCCTTCTGCGGTAGAAGTTTCAGACTGGGCATCAATGCTGAGGGTTGGCAAGGACTGGGCCAGCCCAACCGAGGGAAACGCAAACATGAGCAACGCCAGACCAAGGGCTTGACTCAGGGGGGCAAATACTCTCTTCCAACACCGGCTCATACCAACTCCGCTCCTTAAAACGCTGATGGGGCTATGTTCGATCGTCTAAACTTCACACCTGCTGAAGTGAACATCAAGATGCTCATTCATAGCCATTACATCTCAGCGATCGTTCTATTCGCCAAGCATTGTAGTGCGGAAACACTGAAACGGCGCATTCTGGTTACATCTAATTGCAATCTCGGTTGTCGATCGTCTGGTTGGGCATGGTGGTTCGACACAGGTGAGCAGTGCTGAGATCAACCCCTGCAAGATTGGCACCTGTTAAATCGGCTCGGCGTAAATTTACCCCCACCAAAACCGCTCCCGTTAAGTTTGCTCCCGTCAAATTTGCCCGTGCTAAATTTGCCCCCAAGAGATTTGTCCCAATTAATGTGGCATTGCTTAAATCTGCCTCTGCCAAAAAAGTTTCTGCCAAATCAGAGCCACTCAAATCAGCACGACGAAGGACTGCCCGGCTCAGGTTCGTTTCCCGCAAATTCACTCTTGTAATTTGGGCACGGGTCAAATCGGCCCTGGGCAATGTAGCCCGCGATACGTTCGCTTCATCCAGGTTGGCGTTTCGCAGGTTGGCATCTCCCAAATAAGCCCGACGGAGATCAACATTGGTCAAATTCGCCCTAGACAAATTGACATTGCTAAAGTTTGCATCCCTCAGGATGGCTTTTGTTAGGTTTGCCCGGATGAGGTCGGCTCCGGTTAAATCTGCATCTACCAAATTCGCCCCTTGCAAGTCACTGTCGCCCAAATAAGCGTTGCTCAGGTCGGCTTCACTCAAATTCGCTTCCCTTAGCATGGCTTCATTCAAAATCGCCTCATTCAAAACGGAGCCACTCAGATTAGTTTTATAAAAATTTGCTTCACTGAGGATGGCGCGGCTCAAAAATGCTTCTTTCAAGTTGGCTTCTGAAACATCGGCCCCTCGTAGGGTGACATCACCTAAATCGGCTTCCTCCAAGTTCAATGTCTTTAAGTCAGAACCGTCCAAATCACACTCTGAGCAAGCCCTATCTTCTAAAAGCCGGTTGACTCGGTTTGCTTTGGCAGTTCGGCTAGAAATTGCCCAGCCGGCCAGCGTTGCCAGCAGCGCAAAGTAGACTGCCAAAATCAAAAAGGCCCTCAGATTGCGCCGATCTAAGGTAACGACAGACATCACATCGCCTCGTAGAGACTTAACCATAGGCTTTAGTGTAACTAGCCACCCCAAACTTTGGCGAGGATTGTTTGCGGCTCAATGTTCTCTATCTTTCCTGTTGTGGAATGGATTCCCTGAAACTTTTCGTTGTCAGGCAGGAATTTTCTTGGATCTTCAGGGCCAAACAGAGCCAGGGTATAAACCTGAAGGGCAACTGCAAGATGCATTGGCACACTATTGACACACAGCATCAGGTTTGCTCCGGCAATAATGGCAGCCAGTTTGCCGATATCTTCTGGTTTAGTGACTTTAAGCGATGGGCAGGCTGCAACAAGGCTTGGAACAAATTCTTGATCGTCTGGGTCTTGAATCACGACAAGGGGTAAATCGGGCTGTCGCTGCTGAAAATCTTGAACGATCGCCTGCCACTGTTCGATCGGATAACGTTCCCCTGCACTGACATCTCCTACAAGCTGCCCACCGCCACCATAGAGCAACACATAGCTGCTGATCCCCAACCGCTTTTGTTCAGCCTCAGCCCAGTCCAAATCAGCCTTAGGGATGCTAATTGCCAACTCAGGGGTAGGCTCTGTTAGTCCAAGTTGAGTTAGCAAATCATGGTACGTATCCGCCAAATACTGGTCTGCCTTCATTGTCACCTTATCGGTTAGGAAAGGGCCTGATCCAGTGCCGCCATAGCCCACACGCACCGGAATGCCAGACAACCAGAGCAATAAGCCGGTTCCCCACCCTTGCCCCGCGACAATTGCCGCATCATAATATCGATCGCGCATTACCCCCAACAGGTTTGCCCAATCGGCCGGGCTGTTACGATCGCCATAGTCAAAAGTCATAACCTCATCAACCGATCGACATACCCGATAGGCCGCTTTTGCTTTTGGCTTAACAATCACATTAATTTCAGCATCTGGATACTTTTTCCTTAAACTGTCCAGGGTTGGAAAGAATAGGATCTGGTCATCAACTCCACCGGGGACAAGAGCTACTACTCGCATAAAGAAATATTTCGTTACGAGAATGTCGCTCCTTATTTTAGGGGAATGCAACCCCAATCTAAAGAAGGTTTCACGTTATTGTATGATTTGCCGAAATTTTGGCAAGCAAAAGCTGGGAATTGGGAGTCGTGAGTCGGGAAGTAGAAAAGGGCAAAAGCCAGCAAAATCTAAAAATTCAAAATCTTTAAGATCGAAAAGTGACAGAATCTGAAATTCAAAATCCAAAATCTAAAGTCCAAAACCCAAAATCGGAAACCGTTTGGCAGCAAGGAGCCTTGCTAGACATTGAGATTAGCGACCTAAACCACGATGGGCAGGGTGTTGGTCGATGGGATGGACGGGTTGTGTTTGTGCCAGATACCGTTCCGGGCGATCGGTTACTGGTTCGCCTGGTTCGAGTGAAACCGCAGTATGCCTATGGAAAATTGCATGAACTGATTAAGCCATCCCCCTATCGGGTGCGTCCAAGCTGCATCGTGGCGGACAAGTGCGGTGGTTGCCAGTGGCAGCACATTGATTATGCTTACCAGCAAGAAGCAAAACGAAACTTAATCATTC
>PVWD01000294.1 GCA_003003615.1 filamentous cyanobacterium CCP2
GAGTGGGGGCGGGGGGAGTGCTGGGCTTTGGCGGTGGATAGGTGACTTCGCCATTGTGAGAGACTAATGCGCCACGCACCACTTCATCTTCAAAGTCCACTTTGTAATGCTCTGCGCCACCCATGTCTTTGAGCAAATGGCAGAGGTTTGTGCCGTAAAGCTGGCTAGATTGATGCGCCATCCGGCTGGGCAGATCGGTCAAGCCAATGATCGTGACTCCGTTGTAGCGATACACTTCGCCAGGTTTCGTGACTTCGCAGTTGCCGCCCTGTTCAGCAGCCATATCGACAATCACAGAGCCTTCCTTCATGCTTTCCACCATGTCTTTGGTAATTAGCAGGGGGGCTTTCTTGCCGGGAATTAAGGCCGTTGTGATGATAATATCTACGTCTTTCGCCTGTGCTGCAAAGAGGGCCATTTCTGCCTGAATGAACTCTTCACTCATGACTTTGGCATAGCCGCCTTCCCCAGAGCCGTCTTCCTTAAACTGTAACTCCAGGAATTCTGCCCCCAGGCTTTGTACCTGCTCTTTCACCACCAACCGAGTATCAAACGCGCGCACCACGGCTCCTAAGCCTTTCGCAGTGCCGATCGCCGCTAATCCAGCCACGCCAGCCCCGATCACCAACACTTTGCAGGGTGGAACCTTTCCGGCTGCTGTGATTTGCCCCGTAAAGAAGCGTCCAAAGCAATTAGCAGCTTCTATCACCGCTCGATATCCGGCAATGTTTGCCATTGAGCTAAGCGCGTCCATTTTTTGGGCCCGGCTAATGCGGGGCACGCTGTCCATTGCCAGGACGGTCGCCTTTTGGGCTGCCAATTTTGCTAAGAGATCGGGATTTTGTGCCGGATAAATAAAGCTTATTAGCGTTTGCCCGTCGTGAAGCAGTTCGGCTTCGTGTTTGCCCAAGGTGGAATGAAATTCTGGTGATCGCACCTTCAGAATAATGTCGGCTGATTCCCAGAGCGTAGACGTATCCGAAATTAGCTCGCATCCTACCTCTCCATATGCATTGTCTGGAAAATTTGCTGCTTTTCCGGCTCCAGCTTCCACCAAAACACGAAATCCCATTTTTTGGAGAATTTTGGCAGTATCAGGGGTTGCTGCCACGCGGCATTCACCAGGATAAATTTCTTTGGGAATTCCGACCGTTAATCCTGTTTTTTGCTCTGCATCAGCCGATGGGGTTGTATTCGTTGCGGATTCAACTGCTATTGTCATGGAAGCTCCTTAAATTCGATCGATTTCGCGCTGGTTGTCTGTTTAGGTTATCCGTTTAGGTGAGAAGTCAAAGCCAGGATTTGAGATTAGCCCGCTTTGAATTTGGTTCACCAGAATGTATTAGGAAAAGGGCAGCAATCAAAGTTAATCCGAAGGCGATCGTTTTAATTGACTGTTTAACTCAACTTCAATTCGATGTGTCCAATTTATCTGAACTAAAGCATAGAATGCCATATCGTTTTGTTGAGGAATAAATAAACGATCGCCCCGATTTGCCATCCCTTCAGCCAGGTATTTCGTGAACCTTTAGTGAAGATGATTCTTCTCTGCAAGCCCTTTTTGTTGCAGGTCAGCGCAAGAATCATTCTGCATCGTAAAGCGATCTCGATCTAAGTCAGCCCTATTTTTAGCTTGTCTTATAGATTCACTTAATACCACTATTAATTTAATAAAAATACGGTAATTCAAGCTTCCTTGACTTCTTTGAGCTTTATTCAAAAGAAGCGTATTTTATTTGATTTTTGTTTGCGTTTTGTTTAGAGTTGTAACCGGCTATTTGAGATAAAAAAAATCCATGTTAGTGGAATTCATGCCGATCGAATGCTGAAACAATTCATCAAAATTAGGAATTGAAGGGACGAATGCAGCATAGTTACACATTGGGTAACTTGTTCCAATGTCTTGTGGGATGGGCAGCTTACCCGTCCAGACTCAGCAGGCAAGATGCCTGCGATACGGAAAATCAGAAATTTCAGGCTTTAAGTTGCCCATTGCGTTGGTTAATACTTTTCAAACCTCCCCCAACGTTGTTTCAAGGAACGCAAAAAGATGCGAACTGGCTCCTAGTGGCTTCCAGGGGAGAAATTAGAAGATTTAGCAACTCAGCAATTCTTTTATAGAAATATTTCAGCTAAACCTGCCTTTGAACGGGAATGTCGGCTTAAAACCGCATTTTTTCAACTGCAAGCTCCACTTTTTATACATTTCCTTAATATTTCTTAAAGCTGTCCTGAATCGATCGCAACAGGCTGAAACATGAAGCAGTCATATTCTGCACACTTTCTGCACTATTTTCGTTTTCTAGATAATTCCCGCTAGCCAAAACTAAGGTTATTCAAGGGCAGGTCGCTCAGATGTTTGATTTAGAAAAATTTTCCCAAAGTGATATGTACCGTTGCGCGATCGCTGTTCGCAATATGGATGCAGAGTCCAAGAGTATGGAGGAAACCGCCGATCGGATTGTTCGTTACCTTTACCAAAATCTAATCGATCCCAAAACAGGTAAGCCAGCTTGCGCCCTTGTCCGGTTTTTTAAGACCCATGCCTATGGGGAACTCAGTACTGACCTTCAAGACGCGGCTCAAGCCATTTTGAAAGGTCGAACGCTCCTACGAGCCACCAAATGCCTTACCCTCCTGGCAACCGCAGGAGACGAACCCTATTGGAATATTCGCCAAGAATCAAAGGGGCATCAGGCGATTCCGTTGGTAGATGAAGACTTTGTGTACCGTGCGCCAATGATTTTGCAACTGATTCAACAGTTTGGGTTAGAGGTTAGTGCTGTTATTGATCCATCTCCAACGTTGATTGAAGATACAGCCCGCATGAACTTCAACGTTTTTTACGTTCCCAAAGCGATTGACAGCCCCTATATTCCAGCTCAGAAAGAGTTTGTGTTTCCCTATAAAGTGCAGTCTGTTTTAGGGTTTGGCGGAATGTTACCTTCTGGAAATTTGTTTGCCATTATTCTCTTTAGCAAAGTTGCAATTCCCTCAGAAACAGCAGGCCTATTCAAATGGATTTCTGCTTATATCCGGATTGCCGCTGCAACGTTTGATCGGGGCCCAGTATTCGCCAAGGGATCTCAATCCATCCTCACGCCTTCTCGTTGAGCAGGACAATGATAAATGATGATTGAGTAAACGATCGCTAAGAGCTACACCGTTACGCTCTTTTGTTGACAGGTTGGGCAAGGAAGGAAGGTCAGAAAGGCATTACAAGCCACTGGAAAATCAGCCCGCTCACTGCACTTTCTAACCCGACTGCCTGCCCTCCTGTCCCCTCACGGTTGCATATGCGCTTGCGGCCCCGACCAGATGCTATTCACCATCCGTCCAAAGGTAACGGGCTGATCGTTGCTGGCGTAGGCCGTTTGCCCCTGGACATCCACTGCATACAGTGACCAGTTTTCCTCACCGATCATGCCTGCCCGGAACAGCACCTGCTCTGGATTGCTTTGGCTCCAGCCAAGTAAAACCGCGTTGCTATACCGAACAATGGTGGGGGCGATCGTATGAGTACGGTTGGTTTGGCGATCCCAAACGACAGCAAAATCAGAAGCCAAATCGCTGCCAAAAATCGATTCAAATTCACGGGCAAGCACTCGATCGCTGGTTTCCGACCAGGCAATGGGAATCAAAATGGCGATCGTCCCGGTGGAATTGGGTTCGCCTGACAGAAAAGGATTATCTGCAAACGGAGATGATGCTGTAATGGTTTGCAGCTCCCCTGTACGTAGGTTTTCTAAAAACAACACACTGGCAACCCGGCTTTGGGTAAAGTCTGCCGATAGCTGCATCTGAATCCGACTGTAAGCAGCATATTGACCATCGGGGGAAATGAGCGACTGGCTGCGATAGTAGCGAAACTTAGAATTGGGCACGGTTCCCCGCTCCGACAGCATGGCCAAAACCCAGTTCCAGGGAACAGGATAGGGGCTGTTTAGGGGGTCAAGCACGGGTTGAGAAGACATAGTAGGCTCTACGGGGGGGGCAACAGTGGGCTGCGGTTCCACTTGGGGAGCAGATTCTAGCTCAGATTCGCTGTGGTTTCCATCGTTCTGGTTAACTTGATCAACAGGGTGAGATTGGGCAAAAGCAGGGCTAGGACTTAGCGAACTGAATATGAGTAACTTTAGAAAAGAGAGCGAAAATGCAAATACAAAGAAAGGGATCAATCGATGCAACGATCGCCCGGAACTCCATCTGGTTTGATACATTGTAAAGAAGCCTAAGGACAACGGTTTAAGTGTGAGAAGCGATGCCCAAGCTAGACTTACAGCTTTAGCTACCTTATGTATAGCAAGCCCAAGGACGACTGCAAGCTGAAATCATGAAAGTTTTCAAACGGCTTAATGTTGTGATACAGGGACATACGACGGGTCGCTAGACAGAATTCTGCAATCTATCCTTAAAAGACGCTGGATTTGTAATAAGTTGAGATAGCATCATCAGGAATGTGCGTGAGGTAAGTGTATGACTGAATCCTCAACTCCTCCAGTGACAGAGGTACCGAAAAACCGACGAAAGCCCGTCCGCCAACGACCACCCTCCTATGGCCCTGGACGAGCCATTTTGGTTTTTATTTTTCGGTTGCTGATGTTGGGCGTTTCGGGTAGCTTGGCGGCCCTGATTGGCATTGCGATCGCCAATCTGCGTCCAGGCAATATCCAGGAGCCTCCGTTTGCCGAAAAGCTGCTTCAAGGTTCCCAGGCGTTGTGGCAAGGAATTACCCGTTTGCCGCAGTCGTGGCAGCCCGCTCCTTCTCCCACATCAACGGCTCCCGTATTAGCCCCAACCGTTTCATCTGATGCTCCAACTTCCTTGCCTGCTCCCCCAGATCCCTCACCCGCCCAGCCTGCCCCAGTCGATCTCACAGAAGCCGATCGCCAGCAGGTGCAGACAGAGTTAACCCAAATTCAAACCGAGTTACAGCAGTTGAACAGTCGGGCGGCTGAATTAGAATCTCGCGTGGGAACTGCCAATGCAGGTAATCCCCTGGAAGAACGCCTCCAGACGATCGAACAACGGCTTGACCCTGATGCGGCTCCCCCATCGCCAAGCCCCTCCCCGGCACCAGCAGAAAACCGCAACTTCATTGCCCGTGCCACAACAATCCTCTCTAATGGCGGCGAAACCCTGAGCATCACCCTGCCCAGTGATGCCCTGTTTGATGCCGATGCCGAGCAAACAACGCTCCGCTCAGAAACGCCTGCCATTCTCGATAGCATCACGGCTGACCTACAGCAATATCCTGGAGCCACTATCCGCGTGGTCGGCCACACTGATAGTCAAGGGTCATCTGAGAGCGATCGGACTCGTTCCTTTGAGCAAGCCTCTGCGGTTTCCCAGTATCTCTCCGAGGCATTGGGCGAAGATTATCGCTGGATTGTGGTTGGGGCGGGCAGTTCGCGTCCCCTGGCTGAAAACACGACCCCGATCAATCGGCAGCGCAATCGCCGCGTTGAAATTGTTATTGATCCCAGTTAATTGATCCCGGCTCACCCTAACGAATGAACCTGATTTTTTTTGGTACACCTCAATTTGCGGTGCCTAGTTTGGAGCGGTTGCTGACTGATGATGCATTCAATGTAATGGCGGTTGTGACTCAGCCAGACAAACGACGCGGCCGCGGCAATACGTTATCCCCTTCGCCTGTAAAAGCAGTTGCCCTGGAGCATCAGGTTCCCGTTTGGCAGCCGAGACGGGTGAAAAAGGATGCGGAAACGTTGGAAAAGCTGCGATCGGCTCAAGCAGATGCTTTTGTGGTGGTGGCCTACGGGCAAATTTTGTCGCAGGAAATCCTGGATATGCCTCGGCTCGGCTGCATTAACGGGCATGGCTCACTCTTGCCGAAGTATCGGGGGGCGGCTCCCATCCAGTGGAGTATTTACCACGGTGAATCTGAAACGGGCATCACAACGATGCTGATGGATGCAGGCATGGATACTGGAGCAATGCTGCTTAAAGCCACTACGCCGATCGCCCTCCTGGATAATGCCATGGACTTAGCCAAAACGCTCTCTGTTCAAACGGCAGATTTGCTAGTTGACACATTGATTGACTTAGAGCAAGGCAGCATCCAGCCCATTCCGCAAGACAACGACCAGGCAACCTATGCCCCCCTGATCCAAAAAGAGGACTATGCCCTGGACTGGTCACGTCCGGCGATCGACCTGCATAATCAAATTCGCGGCTTTTATCCCAACTGCTTCACCACCTTTCGCAACACTCCCCTCAAAATTACTGCTACCCTCCCCCTCGGCAGCCCTATTCCTTTACCTGATGATCTACAACCGATCGCCCAAGCCTGGGATGCAACCAATCCTTTACCTGATGCCAGCCCTGGGGCGATCGTAGGATTGCTAAAAAATCAGGGGGCAGTGGTGCAAACGGGAGCCGGGGTGCTGCTGCTGAGGGAAGTGCAGTTGGCTGGAAAGCGGGCCCAATTTGGCTGGGATTTTGTGAATGGGATGCGGTTGGCGGTGGGAGAAAGGTTGGGGGAGTAAGAGACGCGAAATTTTGTGTTTGTACTGTTTTGCGGCTGTATTGAGAATCAGGAATTTGAGAAATCTTGCGAATCGATGGATTTCGTCATAGTTTTGGGAATATTTACGTCGTAGTTCCTGTGCGAGACTACTCTTAAAGTTGTTCGGTGCTTAAAATCATCACCTATTATGCCTAGAACTCCCAGCGAATTTTCGGTGCATATCATGATGGAGGGCGGACACCGTGAAGAAGTCCGTTTTCCCACAATTCAAGATTTTCAAAAGTGGTATAGCGGTGAGCTAATGCCCAAAGCCAGTTCTGATGATTTTATTAGTGTCCCGATTAAGAATATTCAGGGTGAATACATGGTGGTACGCCCCTCGCGAGTCATTGCGTTGCGCGTAGAACCAGTGTTTTATGGCAGTGTGGAACGAGATTTTTGAATGAAACCGATCGCTTTTTGTACGGCTATTGCCTTGAGTTTGATGGCTTTGCCGTTGCCAGCTTGGGCCAATGCAGTGACAGTGCCGCTCCGACGGGTCGAAGCATCTGAGGTATCAGATTTCTCAACGCTGTTGGGGTTGGATGACCAACTTTGGGAGGCTAACGGCGATCGGGCAGCCCTTTTAACCGCGATCGAGCATTCACTGGCATATTTGCAAACAGCTGAGGCGGCAGCGGCCTATGAGCAATATCCAGTGTCAGGAATCACTCGTGGGCGAGTCCGGCGATCGTTGGAGCGGTTTCGGCAGCTTTTGGTGGACTGTCGATCGGCAGCAGAGTTACGGACAGCCGTTCTGCAAGAATTTGAGCTTTATCAGTCTGTTGGATCTGACGGACAGGGAACGGTAGACTTTACGGGATACTTCGAGCCGGTGTATCAAGCCAGCCGGACTCCCACCGCAGAATATCGTTATCCCCTTTATCGGATACCGCCAGATTTAGAACAGTGGGCCCGTCCTCATCCCAGCCGCAGGCAGCTAGAAGGTGAAGACGGTTTGCGAGGAACTCAGGGACGGCTACAAGGATTGGAGCTAGTGTGGCTGCGCGATCGATTGGAAGCCTATTTAGTTCAGGTGCAGGGGTCTGCTCGTCTACAGCTAACCGATGGCAGCATGATGTCAATTGGCTATGCCGGACGAACCGATTATCCCTATGTCAGCATTGGGCGAGAGTTGGTGAACGACGGTAAGTTTCGGGAAGAGGAACTGACCTTGCCAATGGTGATTGAGTACTTCCAGGCAAATCCTGCCGCCCTTAATACCTATTTACCCCGAAACGATCGCTTTGTCTTTTTCCGAGAAACTACGGGAACCCCTGCAACGGGCAGCCTCAGCGTTCCGGTGACAGCAGAACGATCGATCGCCACTGACAAAACCCTGCTGCCCCCTGGAGCCTTAGCCCTGATTCACACCCAAATTCCTTACCCAGATGCCAGTGGAACCCTCATCCCCAGACTCGTCAGCCGCTATGTGTTAGACCAGGATACAGGCGGAGCGATTCGTGGGGCTGGTCGCGTTGACATTTTTATGGGAACAGGTGAGTTGGCAGGCGATCGGGCGGGGCTGATTAATACACCCGGAGAACTCTATTACTTGTTGCTGAAAGAATAGTTCTCCTGAAAGCGTTGCCAGATAGTAGCCAAGATGACTACCCCATAGCAAATCACAAATTTAACGTCAGTTCGATGAAATCAAAGTAGGACAGAAGGCAGAGCAGGTAAGCCTTTAACCTCCAAATCCAACGACGGTT
>PVWD01000055.1 GCA_003003615.1 filamentous cyanobacterium CCP2
AGATGTGTATAAGAGACAGCAATACCTCCGTTCTAACGGAACTGGAAATGATCCAGAATCGCCCGACTCCAGACTGCGTGCCAGAGTCAGAAAAATCGCCTACGGAAGTCACCTTGGGACATGGCAATGTGGTCATTGCTGCGATCACCTCCTGCACCAATACCTCTAACCCTTCTGTGATGCTGGCCGCTGGACTGTTGGCTAAAAAAGCAGCCGAACGGGGCATGGCGGTTCCTCCCTACGTCAAAACTTCCCTGGCTCCTGGTTCTCGCGTGGTGACAGATTACCTAACCCAAACCGGACTCCAGCCCTACCTGGATGCGATCGGATTCCAAACGGTGGGCTATGGCTGCACGACCTGCATCGGCAACAGTGGCCCCCTCGAACCCCATCTGGATGCAGCGATTACTGGGAATGATCTGGTCGTGGCCAGCGTCCTGAGCGGCAACCGCAACTTTGAAGCGCGGGTTCACCAGAGTGTGAAGGCAAATTTCTTGATGAGTCCGCCCTTGGTGATTGCCTTTGCGCTGGCAGGACGGGTGGATATTGATCTGAGCCAGGAACCGATTGGCAACGATCGCGATGGCAATCCAGTCTATCTACGCGATGTGTGGGCCTCTCCAGAGGAACTGCGGCAGCTATTGCAGAATGCCTTTGATCCCGAAACCTACCGCCGACTGTATCGAGACTTTGCCGAACAAAATCCGCTCTGGGCCCAAATTCCCAGCAGTACGGGATTAGTCTACGAATGGGATGCCAGTTCCACCTACATTCAGGAGCCGCCCTACTTCGAGAACTTTTCCATGCAGCCCAGAACCGCCCAGAATATTCAAGGAGCAAGACCGATCGCCCTGTTCGGAGATTCCGTCACCACCGACCACATCAGCCCTGCCGGAGCCATCAAGTCTGACTCTCCTGCTGGGTTGTACCTGCAATCTAAGGGAGTCAAACCTGTCGATTTCAACTCCTACGGCTCCCGACGGGGCAACCATGAAGTGATGATGCGCGGTACGTTTGCCAATGTGCGAATTAAAAACCGGATGGTTCCGGGTATTGAGGGCGGTGTCACGATCCATCAACCCAGTGGTGAGCAGATGTCGATCTACGATGCAGCCATGCGCTATCAGCAGGAAGGTGTACCCCTGATCGTATTAGCAGGGCAGGAATACGGCACGGGCAGCAGCCGAGATTGGGCCGCCAAAGGAGCCTTACTGCTGGGGGTCAAAGCCGTAATTGCCCAAAGTTTTGAACGCATCCATCGATCGAACTTAGTGGGAATGGGCGTTTTACCCTGTCAGTTTCCATCAGATGTTTCAGTAGCCTCTCTTGACTTAGACGGGACAGAACAATTTGACCTACAGGGCTTAGAGCAGGGACTCAAACCTAAGCAGGAAGTGAGCCTGGTCATTCACCGTACCAATGGTGAAACCCAAACCGTACCGCTCATTCTCCGCATTGACACAGCAACGGAGGTGGAGTACTACCTGCACGGCGGAATTTTGCCCTATGTGCTGAGTCAGTTGATTCAGAAAGGTTGAGTCGGGAGTCGGGAGTCGGGAGTGGAGAAATCTCTTGCGGGGTGGGCATCTTGCCTGCCCCAGGGGGGTATGTCCAGATTTTTGTGTCAGGCTCCGATCGGCTTCATTATTCCCATCTCCCGCAGATACATCGCGGGCTACCTGAAAAAGTCTGATGAATCAGACTAGAAAACAGGTTGAGTCCATTTGAATGGACTTTATCGTATAGCCTGCAATTCATTCGCAGGTAGTCTAGCAGATGAGCCGACACAGTGAAATTTACAGTTCCTGCCTAGGCGGCTTCATTGAATTGGGTCACAACTTCGATCGTCCTCACCTCTACTCCGTACTCAACCGAGCCGTGGCACCCCCATCAATGACAAGAGCCTGCCCCGTCATAAACGCCGATCGCCGATTATCCGCTAAAAATAGAATGGCTTCAGCAATTTCGGATGGCTCACCCACCCGTCCCATCACCGTTTTATTGCCCAAATCTGCCAGCAAGTCTTCAAGACGTTCTCCGTTCAAGTGTCCCCGTTGCAGCCCAGATTGCAGCATTCCCGTATTCACCGCTCCTGGCAGCAGCGCATTAACCCGAATCTCTGGCGCAAACTCGATCGCCAAAGCACGAGTCAGAGCCACTAACGCCCCCTTACTCGCTGCATAGGCCACAATATTGGTAGAAGTCGCGATCGCATGAACAGAACTGACGTTGATAATACTGCCCTTGGTTGCCTTCAGGAGTGGATAAGTAGACTGAGCCAGGAAGAATGCAGCTCGCACGTTGACCGCCATTATAGTTTCCCATTCAGGAACACTCATTTCCAGGGCTGGCTTGCAGATTTGGACTGCCGCATTATTAATCAGGCTATCAAGTTGCCCAAAATCTCGCTGCACCTGAGCCACGATCGCCTGAATGGCCCCTGTATCCGCCAAATCTGCCTGAATGTAGCAATCGACTGCGGGCAAAGAAACGTCCTCTTTGCAGTCCACCCCCACAACCAACCAACCTGCCTGCTTCAGCCGTTCCGCCGTCGCATCGCCAATTCCACCCGCCACCCCAGTAATTAATCCAACTTTACTCATGTCCTCCCGGCTCCCCATTCCCTCTACTCCGGCAATTCCCCTGCCGCCGATCGCTTCAAATCTCGCACAACATGATCGATCGCAATTTGGTTTACTCGCAATACAGCTTCACGGGTGTTGGAACTGTTGTGGCTGCCGCAGATGACTTGATCAAACTGCGTTAAGGGATGGGTTGCCATTAGGGGTTCAGCTTCAAAAACATCCAGGGCCGCCGCGCCGACTCTGCCACTTTGCAAAGCCGGAATCAAGGCAGATTCATCAATTAAGCCCCCCCGTGCCACATTCACAATCCAGACTCCATCCTTCATTTGGGCAAAGGCAGCTTGGTTCAGCAAATGGTGGTTTTGGGGAGTGAGGTTGCAGGCGAGCAGGATGCAGTCAGACTGCTGAAAAAGCTGATTGAGGCTCACAGAGCGAAGTTGGGTTTCCTGGCAAAACGCGGGATCGATCGGCTGCACATCATATCCCAGGATTTCCATTCCCATTGCTCGTAACCGACGGGCGATCGCCTGCCCAATGCTGCCGACTCCAATAATTCCAGCCACCTTGCCCCGCAGCGATGTTCCCTGAATTTTTAGCCATTCGCCTCGCCGCACCGCCGCATCCATCTTGTGCAACTGTCGCGCTAGCAGAATGGTATAACCCACCGCAACATCTGCCACTTCATCTCCAAAGACATTCGGCGTATTCGAGGTGAAAATACCCAACTGACGAGCCATCTTCAGATCGATCGCATCCACCCCAATGCCCCACTTTGCCAGCACTCGCAACCGTCCTTGCCGACCAATTTTCAGCACTTTAGCAGTGAAGGGGTCATCTCCAGCAATCACTCCATCAAAGTCAGCAATGATCTCACAAAGAGCCGCCTCACTCATCTGCTGCTGAAAGTCAGGGACAAACACATTCAGATTTTCTGCGGCAAACCGTTCCTGGCATTGCTCCAGGGTCATGATCATGGGAGGGCAAGTAAGAAGAATATTCCAGGTCATAGAAGTTTTAGGCTGAGGATTGAGTGGGGAGTCGGGAGTCGGGAAACCAATACTTTTGTAGGATGGGCATCTTGCCCGTCTAGCTTGTTTTTATTTATGCCCCCCGATCGATCGCTCTTTATAGAAAAACTCGGCAACGCGAAAATCAATTTCCTCATCAATGTCCCAGGCTTCTTCTCGATCGATCGAAAACATCATTGGCTGATGACCGATGCGGTTGCGGCGTTCTTCCAGGATCTTTTTTGTGAAGATGTAAAGGTTGGAGTTTTCTTCATAGACTGGGGGAAGATCCTGGGTTCTGAGCAGCACGTTGGGGTCGTGGTTCATGGCCTGCCCGTTGGCATCATAGAGGCGGGTTTGCAGGCGGGTGACTCCGAAGAGGCTGTCATAGTCAGTTTGGGAAAGGAATTGGTCGATCGCCCTGGAAATGGTTTCAGATTTGAGCAGAGGATTAGTACTGTGGGTTTGCAGATAATAGTCAGCCTGGATTTGAGCCACCGAGTTGAGTAGCACATCGTTCATTGGAGTGGCTCCATCTCGCAAATGTTCTGGACGAATCAGCACTTTGACAGCCGGGAACACCTTAGCAGCGTCTTCCATGATGGTAGGGCTATCAGTGTCAATGCAGACAAGGCTGATTTGAGGGCAGCCCAGCAGAGATTCTACGATGTGATGATAGAGCGGTCGTCCGGCGAAGGGACGGTAGTTTTTTCCGGGCACTCGCTCACTGGAATGCCGCATGGGAACGAAGGCAACGATGCTGGGTGTACTCATACCTAAACCTGTTCACTCCTTCTTGTCTTAAACCTGCCCAAAGTTCACAAATACTACAGGCGCATTCCTTCATGCCAAATGTCAACCAGAACTTTGAGCGAATCTGGCCCAAGATGGCACCTTAGCACAAAAGTAGCCCCCAGTTTGCAGGATTCAGCATTCTCTAGGGTTAGCATTCTCTGAAGACTTAGCATTCTCTCGACAACGATCGCGGTACCTGGATGGGTTCCGGCACAGGCATAACCGATCGTTCATAGTCAATCAGCCGTTCTCGCTCTGAAGGAGACAAGGTGGACTCCGATCGCCTCAATCCTCTGGGATAGTAAAACGTTTGCTTTAGCTGGCTGGTGAGGGGTTCTCGACGGGTAAAGCCCTGGTAGGTTCCCCAAAATTGCATGAGGCGGAATACGGGAATGGAAAGCAGGTTAGACCATAGAGCTTTGTCGTGGGCAGCGTGATAATAGTCGCTGATGGTATTACTCACAAACAGACGGACAAAATCCCAGAGGGTGAAGTGTTCCCGGGGAAGAATTTGCTTCAGGGCGATCGCCTCCCGTCGGTAGCGATTATAGATACGCTTGGGGGTTTCGTTGTGGACATGAACAATTTCAGCTTCGGCACTGTATGCAATTTGGTAGCCTTGCTGCATGACCTGTTTTGCCCAGTCCAAATCTTCTAAGCCTGTCAGCGATTCATTGTAGGGAAACTGTCCCCAGAGCGATCGACGAATCGCAGCGTTTGCATTATTACAAAACGGGTGTACCTGATTTGGGTTTGAAACCTCTGGGAACCAGGTTGCAAAAATTTGATGCTCAGAATACTTGGTGATATCATTGCCTCGCTGTTTACCATAAACTAGCGCAACGTCAGGATTGGCAAACGGTTTGAGGAGTTGTTCTAACCAGTCTTTGTAAACCGGATACACATGGGCACTGGCAATGACAATAACTTCCCCGGTTGCAGCTTCACACCCCAGGTTGAGCGATCGACCAAAGGAAAAGTCTTCAGGACGAATGGAAACCAGCTTAATGGGGTATTGAGCGGCGATCGACACGGTCGCATCGGTGGAGCCAGAATCGACCACAATGATTTCAATGTCTTTAACCGTTTGCTGCATTAGCCCACTGAGCAACCGACCAATGTGTTGTTCCTCGTTGTAGCATCGAATTACGATCGAGCATTTGGGGGAGCTTCGTAGATGAACCATGAACCCTATATACTCCTAACACCACCAATCTATGGAGATTATCGTAATACAGGAATGGAAAGTAGTGGAGCAGACTTTATCCAACCTCAGAAATTCTATTCCATATTGACACCAAAACCACGATCGCTCCCAACAGGTTTTTCTTAAATATGAGTAAGATAATTCCTGCTAACCATTCAGTAAAATCGATAGCGAGACGGTGCGATCGTAAAAACTAAAATGCATCAAATTGTTTCACAATCTCTACAATAAAAATCCGCGATGCGTACTCAAAATGCCGTTAAACCAATGTCTCATATTCTTCCTCAACCCATTCCTAATTAACATCCCCTCCAAGCCACAGTTCTATCTCCTCCGGCTCTTCTCTTCCCGCTCTTCCTTCCTCCCGCCTCCCTCTTCCTCCACTCCCGTATTACAATTGCCCTTATGAAAGACAGAGGATAATCATGGTTCAAGCTCCAATTCCGGTAGTAGTAAACGGCGCGGCAGGTAAAATGGGTCGGGAAGTCGTCAAAGCAGTTGCCGCAGCGGAGGACATGGTGCTTGTGGCAGCCGTTGAGCGGAATCCTGAGATTCAGGGCCAAGATATTGGGGAAGTTGCGGGTTGCGGTGCATTAGAAGTGCCTGTTGTGAATGATTTGCAGGCGAGTTTGGTCATGGCAACCCAAGAGCGGCAACTTCCAGTCATGGTGGACTTCACCCATCCTGATTTTGTCTATGAAAATGTGCGAACGGCGATCGCTTACGGAGTGTGCCCTGTCGTGGGTACAACTGGACTTAGCAAAGAACAAATTGATGATTTGATCGATTTTGCTGATAAAGCCAGCATGGGCGGTGCAATTATTCCTAACTTTTCGATCGGCATCGTGCTATTACAGCAAGCAGCCATTCGCGCCTCGCAATATTTTGAGCATGTGGAAATCATTGAACTCCACCACAACCAAAAAGCCGATGCGCCAAGCGGTACAGCCATTCAAACGGCTCAGCTTTTAGCGGAAATGGGTAAACTTTACAACCCACCCACTGTTGAGGAAACCGAAAAGCTAACCGGAGCCAGAGGTTCACGCACTGATGAAGGCATTCGGATTCACAGTGTCCGCTTACCCGGACTGATTGCCCACCAGGAAGTGATCTTTGGTGCTCCAGGACAAATTTATACCCTGAGGCATGATACTAGCGATCGGGCATGCTATATGCCTGGCGTGTTGTTGACCATTCGCAAAGTGATTTCCCTCAAATCGTTGGTCTATGGATTGGAGAAGCTGCTGTAGTCAACTTGCTCCTGATCAAAGAAATTACTGAATGGGTTTCGAGGTGAGAACTAATCGCAGTTTGGCATGAATTAAGTTCAAATTTGCCAAACCCAAATCGAGTTCCCCATCCACAACAACTCCCGTATTCAGCAGGCGATCGAGCAATTCTAAAATAGTTGGATTAACCGAATGCTCCCCCGGATAGTAACCACCTTGCTTGGGAAGAAGCGTGCCAATTTCACCCAAATCAACATTTAACTCTGCCGGATCAATTTCAAAAATTTCGCAGAGTTGAACAACCTGTTCTGCCAATTTCTGCAAACTTTCTGAAGCGCGATCGAGGTCATTATCGTCCAGTTCGCCACTTTCCATCCGCCGAATGACCTGTGCTTCCATCAATTGACGCACCAGCTCCACCACTGTTAGCAGGAGCGGAGCCAACCCAGCTTGTTTTTTCTGAGACTGAACGGGCTGAAGATCTGTACTCTCAGCAGGAGTCACGCGAAGTGGGAAATCAGAAGGAGGCATGAAAAATGGGAAAGAGTGGATTCTTTCTAATGCTAATGCTAATTTCTTACTCTTTACTCCCCTTCAAAAGCTGCAACTCTTGTTCCAAATGTTCTAACCGCACTTGAAGCTGACGGTTTTCTTCCAAAAGTTGCTGCGATCGGCTGCTCAGGTAAGGATCACTTTCCCACCAGTTAATTCCAATTTCTTTCGCTTTATCAACAGAAGAAATGAGCAGGCGAATGCGAATGCTCAGCAGTTCGGTGGAGCCAACCGAAACAGAAATGTCTCCGGCAATGACGATTCCCTTGTCTAACACTCGTTCCAACACATCGGCAAGCGTGGAACCTTGGGTGGCAGTAGGAACAGGACGGATTGAAGAGGAAGGAGCGCTCGTCATAGGATGTCACCTTCAGTTGGCAAAGTGGGAAGAGCAGCATTTTCTTCGTCCTCTAAATCGAATTCATCTAGGGGAGCAACCACAGACGATGCAGATGATTTAGAAGTATTGGTTTTGGGAATCACCCTTGATTGGGGAGCATATTTTGCCGATTCTAACTGCACCGCATGTACGGCAATCATTTCGTTAAAAACTTCCCATAAAATCCGAGTGGCTTCTTCAAACACCAGTCCAGTCCGCGAGAGCAACACATCTTGGCAAACATCACGAAACTCAGGATTCTCAGGCAGTGCCAAAATTTCATGCTCATGACAAATTTTTGCCAGCATTAAACAAGACCGCAAACCAGATGTTTTTTCGGCTCCCGTGCGGCTGCGGAACGATCGCACAAGGTTCACAATTAGGAGTGCGCTTTCGCGATCGATCCCGGTTTTTTGAATGGCAATTTCCTGCTGAGTTAGCTCATCCGGTTCCGGCATATTGATGGTAATGAGGCGATCCATCAGCGCGTCTTGGGTATCATGCACACCGCAATATTCTTCTGGATTAGAAGTAAAAATCGCCCGAAAGTGAGGATTCACTCGAATATATTCACTGCGGTTGTTGTTAGGTGGTAATACGAGCAGCTTTTCTTCTAATGCTGACAGTAAAACATTGTTGACCTCTGGACGCGATCGGTTAAATTCGTCATAGATCAGCGTAAATCCTTCCCGGCAGGCCAACGTCAACCGTGAATCAACCCAGTTTTGCCGCAGTTCGTCTTCCACCTTAACCACGCTGTGAATGTAGTTATCCACAACTTTCTTACGGGTATAACCAGACTGATTTCCAATCAAATCAGAAGTTTTGAACTCATCATCCCCAAACAGCAGCATCATTGGGCGACCCAGCAAATCAGCAAGATGGAGTGCCATTGTGGTTTTGCCAGTTCCAGCAGGGCCACGCAAATGTACTGAAAATCCTGATTGGAGGTAGCGGAGTGCTCGTGCTGCAACACGCTCAATAGCAGGGGTGCTGACAAATCGCCGGGGGCTAGCTTTCAGTACAGTCGTCACGGGTTAATATCCTCTTGAATTAAATACATCCGATCGCGTTGTGTCACGAATCCCTTCTTAATCAGTGAACGAAGCGCATCTACAGCCTGAAATCGATTAATTCCAAGGGCTGCTTCTAGTTCGGTAAGTCTTGCACCTTGCGATCGGTGAATGTGAGTGTAAATATCTTTTTCAATTTGATTCTCATTTCTTTCTACTTGAGGTGCAGGGGTGGACACCGTAGATTTTGAAGTCGGAGAGAAAGATGATGGAATAGGCGGAGTTTTTTGACGTTTCAGAGCGCGTACTGCAACGGGTCTAGCTGCATTTTTTGTAGTGTTTACCGCTAATTTTCTAGGTGCTGCTGAAACAGGTTGCTTTTCAATCGGTTGTGCAAAACCCCTAGGTATAGATTTTGTCGGTTTAACGGTTAATAGTTGAGTTTTAAGATGGGTTTTTAGCTGAGTTGTTGGCTGAGCTGGATCATTTCCCCAAACTGTTTTTTTGAGATCCGTACAGTATTGTACAAGCTCTTCTCGAAACTGAGCAAATTCTTGAAATAAATCATTCACTTCATCTTTCCGTCGATTGCGCTCTTGCTGAAGCATCGATTGCACTTGCTGTGCCCGATCTTGACGAACCAAACCTAATTCAGCGAGATACATTTGGACAGACGATCGCAGGGTGTTTGTCCATTCATCTAACACTTGCATCAGTTGAATCTGATTGCGAATTCGTTCCTGCTGGTGGGCTTCCAGTAAAGTTTGGGTTTCCGCTTGTAAAGTTTGCACTTCTTGCCGAATGTCTTGCATCTGTTGGTGTAAGGTTTGGCGAAGCAAGGCTACCGATGTTGACAGATTTCCATGAAATTCACTTAAGTCTTGAGCAAGTTGTTGCGCCAGCATAGAACGTTCAGCAGCATTAAGGGAAATAACCTCTGCGGTTTGTTCTCGTAGGGTTTGAACAAATGCTTGTAAATGCTGAATCAGATGTGTTGCTTGGGCTTGACGCTGGACAGATGCATTGGTCAAAAAGTCTTGCGTTTCTAACTGAAGCCCGATCTGAAATAAACGCAATGCTTCCCGCATTTCAGCCGTTTTCACCTGTCGCTCTTGCTGAAAGCAGTCTAACGTGTTACGGACGTGTTGCCGCCGATCGACAACTTCCTGCTGTCGCTGTTTACGTCCGGCTTGCCAAGAATCTTGAAGGGAAACCACAGAAACCTCCTTATTCATTCAGTCCAGTGCAATCAAACATAAGTGCTAAGAACCAATCAAATTTCTCAGTTCTCAGCACTCAGTCTTCAGTTTCAACTATGCTGCTGGAACGGCGGCTTGAGTAGTCAAACCAACTGCTTCAGCATACTTCAGGTAAGTTTCCACCGATGCAATCACTACACGCGCTTCTATTGCCAACAGTTCAATTCCCACCAAGGAAACGCGAACCCAAGCGTCTACAACAATTCCTTTGTCAAGGATGCGATCGACTACTTCAGCCAAGCTAGAGGAGGAGTTTACTTTTTCAACAGCCATAATGAATCACCTCAGTTGAACAGATTTAAGTGAAATAGTTTGTTAGAAAATGGATGCCTACCCTGGCAATGAGTGATATTAAGGAGTAACCTTTATCAATCAGCATAGGGGCTTTCAAATTCAAGTGTTTGAGCAAAAATGCTGAAATTTATGAATGTGAAAAGTTTACCTGCGAGAAACTACGGTTTGTTTTAAGGTTTTAGTTTCTATTCAGCGATCGGCATCTGTCCATGAATTTGCTATTCATTTTCATTCCTGAATTTGAATAACAGTTTAGATGGAGTTAATTTAATCATTCCCTTTGTTGGCTTTTATCTAACTAAATTTACAAAAGTAAAAATAAGCGATTTTTCTGAATTTTTAGGAACAGTAAAGCTCAAAATCTTTGATGGAAAGAATGAAAATAGACAGCACTTTTCTACCTAGCACTTTTCTATTGCTGTTGCGATCGTTTTCCCAACAATGCAATTAGGTTTATAGCCTTATGCAAGCACGTTAAGACAGTTCCGTAATGCTAGACCTATCCGTTTGGGGTTTCAGTCACCTGAGATTGTCCTAACCTTTCCATCCGTTGCCATATCGCTCCAACTGCTCACAATTTGATTCAACAGCAGCCACTGCTTCATCCTAACAATTAGGAGAATAGGAGAAATTATTGTGCAGTTTTTTGGATAGTAATCAGTTGATGAGCAGTGGTAAAGTCTGCGGTGGTAATGCGAATTGTGGTGGGGTCAGCTTGCCCTTGAGCACGGAAGCGGCGAACAGCTTCGAGGGCAGCTTGGTTGCTGAGTAGGGCTAAATCAGCACCGTTCCAACCTTCTGTTTGGCTGGCCCAGTAAGAAAGATCAATCGCATCAAGAGGACGATCGCTATTATGCACATGCAGAATTGCCAAACGGCTCATTTCATCGGGAAGATCGACTTTTAGCTGTAGGTCTAGCCGTCCTGCTCTAAGAAGGGCAGGGTCGATCGCATCGGGACGGTTTGTGGCACCAATGAGCAACACATTCAAGCAGCCTTGCAACCCATCTAGTTCAGTCAGGAGTTGACCCACCACCCGATCGCTGACCCCCGAATCCCCTTGAAAGCTGCCTCGAACCGGAGCCAACGTATCTAGTTCATCGACAAAAATCACACAGGGAGCTGCCTGCCGCGCTCTCGTAAACAGTTCGCGTACAGCCTGTTCTGCTGCCCCTACCCATTTGCTCAGGAGTTCGGGCCCGTTCACTGCAATAAAGTTTGCCCGTGCCTGGGAAGCGACCGCCTTGGCTAAAAGCGTTTTGCCCGTGCCAGGTGGCCCCCACAACAAAATGCCACGAGGGGCTTTGGCTCCCGTTTGTTGATACAAATCTGGATAAAGTAATGCCCCCTCCACCGACTCTTGCAGCGTTTGCTTAATGGAATCCAGTCCGCCGATCGCCTCCCACCTAACATTCGGGGTTTCCACCTCCACTGACCGCAAAACAGAAGGCTTAACTTCCTTGAGGGCAGCCTGAAAGTCTAACTGAGTCACGCTTAAGGTTTCGGGGATTGTTGCCTGTAAATTTGGTACTTGGCGACGAAGTGCAGTATAAGCAGCGTTCTGACAGAGGGCTTTGAGGTCAGCTCCGACCATGCCAACACATAAATCAGCGATCGTTGCTAAATTAACAGATGCATCAAGCGGCATCGCACGAGTTTGAATGGTCAAAATTTCCAAGCGTCCGTTGCGGTCAGGAACCCGAAACTGGACTTCGCGATCGAACCGTCCAGGACGACGGAGAGCCGGATCAAGATGATTTGGACGGTTAGTAGCCGCCACGACAATTACGCCTTTGGTTTGGGAAAATCCATCCATGAGGCTAAGGAGTTGTGCAACCAGCCGTTTTTCGACTTCTCCTTCCACCTTCGCCCGATCGGGAGCCAGGCTGTCAATTTCATCAATGAACACAATGCAGGGAGCCGCTTTTGCTGCTTTTTCAAAAACGCCGCGCAGCCGAGCTTCTGCCTCACCGTAATATTTGCCCATTACTTCCGGCCCCACGATCGCAATGTAGTTCACATTCAAGTCTTCGGCCAGGGCACGGGCAGTTAGCGTCTTTCCGGTTCCCGGTGGGCCAACTAATAGGACACCACGAGTAGGTTCCAACCCCAATTTATTTAACAAATCAGGTCGTTTTAGGGGAATTTCCACCAGTTCCCGAAGTTCGCTTAAAACGTCGCCCAGTCCGCCTACTGCGTTAAGGGAAGCGGTTACAGCAGGCTCGGCAGGGGGTGGCGTGATGATGGCTTCACTGGTTGAAGGAGGAGATGATTCCGGCGAGGTAGACGAAGAGGTTGGATTCGGGCGAATGCGGCTAGTGCCAATTCCGCTAGGCGGCATGTTTCCTTGACGGGGAATACTGCTCAACGGGCGGGAGTGAAACTGCACATCGGCTTTTAATTCTCCCTTCTCTGCTTTTTCTTCCAAGGCTTTCGCAAGCTCAAGTAATTGCTCAAGTCCTTTGAATATTTCACTCATGCGGGTTTCCACCAGAGCTACCCGTTTATTCATCCCCCTTTGCTCAGGAATGTAACGATCGTCTGCCCTTTTGTTACACGTCTTTATGAATTAACAAGGGTATACTTTTTGGCCATTCATTCTCTTCATTTTGAACTTGCTCTTCATTTTGAACTTGATTGAAGGCTGAGAATGGCAGGACAACGATCGTAACTCTGTATAATCGGGAACCCTAAGACTAATGAATTTCTGTTCTCGTACTTCCTCCTGTGTCTGCCATGAATTGCCTGAACTTGGTGCGCCTTGTCTTCGTTAGCGGTAAGGGGGGCGTTGGTAAAACCACTTTTGCTTGCGGGTTGGCCCGCCAGTGGGCTAGAGAGTTTCCCGATGAGCAAATTTTGCTGCTTTCAACTGATCCGGCTCATTCGCTTGGAGATGTGCTGCTGATGGAGGTGGAAGATATGCCCCGTCCAGTCGAGGATTTATCAAATCTGTTTGTTCGATCGCTGGATGCAGAAACGCTGTTGGAATCCTTCAGAAGCCAGTATGGTGAAGTGTTGCAGCTTCTTGTGGAGCGAGGCAGCTTTGTGCAGGGAGAAGATTTATCGCCCGTGTGGGATTTGGCATGGCCCGGCGTGGATGAACTCATGGGAATTTTGGAAATTCAGCGTATCCTCCATGAACAAAAAGCCGATCGCGTGGTGGTGGATATGGCTCCTTCTGGGCATACACTGAGTTTGTTTGGATTAATGGATTTCTTGGATCAGTTGCTGAATGCGTTGAACCTATTTCAGGAAAACCATCGCACGATTCACCAATCTCTGACAGGACAATATGCTCCAGACAGTGCCGATCGGTTCCTGGCTGAGATGAAAACCGATTTGGCAAACGGGCGAAGTTTATTGCAAAACGCCGAACAAACAGCGTGCTTTGTCATCGCCATTGCTGAATCCATGAGCTATTTAGAAACTTGTCGATTTCTAAAAGCGTTGCACCAACTACACATTCCGTTAGGTGGATTGGTGGTCAATCGGCTGATTCCAATTGCGTTGCCTGAAGTAGAGAATTCTTCCCCATTGTCAGCCTTCCTGCCCCAACGCCAGTCTGAACAACAGGAGCTTTTAGCCAAATTTATCACGCTTGCCGCCCCAAACCCCGTTTTTACCTTACCGCTTCAGCCCCGCGAACCCATCGGCGCGATCGCCTTAGATCACTGCTTCACCCACCTTCAACCTGTCCAAGCAGATTCGATCGTCCCTCCGACCGGGCTGCTTCCCTTGATTTTGCCAAAAGCTTTACCAATTACTTTGCCAATCACTTTGCCAACCAAATATTCACCGGGATTCAGCGATTTTATTGTAGAAAATCGACGTTTGCTATTGGTGGGGGGCAAGGGCGGAGTTGGTAAAACAACAGTATCAGCAGCGATCGGCTGGGGTCTGGCGGAACGGCATCCCGATTGCAAAATTCGAGTGATTTCGATTGATCCAGCCCATTCATTGGGAGATGCATTTGGCATAACGCTGTCCCATAAGCCCGTGGCATTAACAGCGAATCTAAGTGGACAGGAAGTGGATGCAAAGCAAGTCCTTGAGCAGTTTCGGGCCGATTACCTGTGGGAATTGGCAGAAATGATGAGCGGCGCGACTGATGATGATGCATTGCAAATTGCCTATGCTCCGGAAGCATGGCGGCAAATTGTGGCGCAGGCATTACCCGGAATTGACGAAATGCTGTCGTTGCTGACGGTAATGGAGCTATTGGAGCAAGGAGAACAGGATTTAATTATTCTGGACACGGCTCCCACGGGGCATTTGCTTCGCTTTTTGGAAATGCCTACTGCCCTGGCAGATTGGCTCGCCTGGATTTTTAAGCTATGGATTAAATATCAGGACGTTGTGGGACGAACAGCCTTCATGGGGCGACTCCGATCGCTACGGCAGCGAGTGGTACAGGCACAGAAAAAACTCATCAACCCCAACCACACAGAATTTATTGGCGTTTTCCAGGCTCAGTCTGCCATTGTGGCGGAAGCTGAACGGTTAACGCACACCCTATCTCAGATGCATGTTTCAGAACGGTATGTGGTGCAAAATCGATATTGTGTAGACCAAAATACAGAAAGTCATCGGTTTCCAGAGCAAATTGTAGTGCGGTTGCCAGAGTTGCCCAGAGCGATCGACCCGCAGAACCAAATTAAAATTGCGGCCCAAATGCTGTTTTAGTGCAAGAAAATCCCATTTTTGACGCGATACGGAGATCAAATCTTGCATCTTGAAGGACAATATCAGCTAGTGGCGTTGGCAGAGTGCAGGTCATGAAATATGGTGAGATTGCTGTACGCAGGAATCATTCAATCCATACGGCGGATTCCACTAAGAATGATTCTCATTTTTCCCTTTACCATCCAAATTTTGGTTACGGTTAGCTTAGTTGGCTATTTTTCCTTTAAAAGCGGGCAGCGATCGGTCAATACGTTCGTCAATCAGCTACAGGTTAAAGCGAGTGAGCGAGTAACGGAACATCTAAATACCTATCTGGTAACTCCCCAGCAAATTAACCAGATAAATGCCGACGCGATCGAGGTTGGTCTTTTGGAAATATCCGACTTCGATCGGGTTGAAAAATACTTTCAACGACAAATGCAGGTGTTTCAGGTAAGCCAACTGTCTTATACAACCGCAGATGGAGAATTTATTGGTGTTGAGCGGCTCAATGATGGCAATTTCCTGATCAACGTTGTCACAAAGGAAACCGGATTAGGCAAACTTCATGTTTACAATACCGATGCATTAGGCCATCGCGCCCAATTAGTGACGGTCAAAGATTGGAATCCTTTATCTGAACCCTTTTACACCCAAACGGTGCAGTCCGATCGTCCGATCTGGAGTTCTACCTTCCAGTGGACGGACAAACCGAATGTAATGCCACTTACAGCAACCCATCCTATTTATGATACTTCTGGACAGATCATTGGCGTTCTAAGTACTGATCTAGTTTTGTCTCAAATTAACGATTTTTTACAGCAAGTTAGCATTAGTTCTGCCAGCCGAACGTTTATTGTTGAGCGGAATGGTCTCATCGTTGCGAACTCCGAAAATCTTGCGAATTATCAGGTTGAAGACAATACCGCACAAAGGCTGATGGCATCGATCGTGAGCGATCCTTTCATTCAAGCAACAGCAACCTATCTGATTCAGCACTTTGGCAGTTTTAAAGAAATTTCTACTGCACAAAACCTGCACTTTCGGATGAACAACCAACGCCAATTTGTTTACGTTAGCCCTTGGAAAGACCCAAACGGGCTGGATTGGTTAATCGTTGTTACGGTTCCTGAAGCAGACTTTATGGAACAGATTTATCACAACACGCGCACAACCACCCTACTGTGTTTGGCGGCTCTCGGTGTAGCGATGTTCACTGGCATTTTTACAGTCCGGTGGGTCAGCTTACCTATTCTTCGTTTGAACAATGCAGCGAAGGCACTGGCAAATAGCGCGTATCGTTTTGTATTGTCGGGTGGCACGGTGCGATGGGGGTATGGGCAGGCTTTACCCGAAAAAGATATGGATGGTGACATCACCGAATATGTTGACACGATTACTGACATATCTGCTCAAAAGCAAGTAGAGGAAGCTCTTCGTCAAAGTGAAGCGCAGTTCCGCCGACTGGCTGAAAATATTCCTGGAGTCATTTATCGCTATGTGCTGCATCCCGACGGTAATCACGAATTTACCTATACTAGCCCTGGAACGATCGACCTGTATGGTTACACGCCAGAAGCAGTGATGCAAAACCCGCAGTTAGCATGGCAACAAACCCATCCTGATGATATAGAGCCACTGAATTCTGCAATTCAAATTTCCGCCAAAACGATGCAACCCTGGCAATGGGAAGGACGAGTCATTTCACTGTCAGGAGAACAAAAGTGGGTAAAAGGAATTTCCAGACCAGAACGGCAGCCGAATGGTGATATTGTCTGGGATGGATTATTAATTGATATTAGCGATCGAAAACAAGCTGAATACCTTTTAGCTGAATACAGCTCTAATTTAGAACATCAGGTGTATGAACGTACGATCGCTTTACAGCAAGAGATTTATGAACGAGAGCGGGTTGAATCTGAACTGCGAGAACAGCAAGCATTTTTACGCCAAGTAATTGATGTTGCTCCGAGTGCCATCTTTGTCAAAGATCAGCAAGGTCGATTTTTATGTGTGAATCAAGCTGCTGCTGCAATGTATGGAGCTTCAGTTGACACAATGATTGGCAAGAGTGATTTTAATTTCAGCGTTGAGCCAGAACAGGTTCAGAAATTTCTGGCAAATAATCAGCAGGTGATGACAACGCGGCAGCCTAAGTTTATTTCTGCTGAAGCTGTCCTAACGTGTCAAGGTGAACTGCGATGGTATCAAACAATTATTAATCCACTCATTGATGCCCAGGAGCAGGTGCAGGGCATTGTCGGAGCGGCAACAGATATTACAGACCTGAAACAGGTAGAAGAAGAACTGCGCCAAGCGAAAGAAGCCGCAGAATCAGCAAATCGAGCAAAAAGCACTTTCCTAGCTAATATGAGCCATGAGTTGCGAACACCGCTGAATGCTATTCTTGGTTTTTCCCAACTGATGAGCGATGACACGAATCTTTCTTTAGAACAACAAGAAACTCTAGAAGTTATTTATCGCAGTGGTGAACACTTGCTTATACTTATTAATCAAGTTCTAGATTTATCCAAAATTGAAGCGGGTAGCATGACGCTACACGAAAAAACTTTTGACTTACACCAATTGCTAATCGACGTGCAGCGAATGTTTTCGTTAAAAGCCCACGAGAAAGGATTGCAGTTGAACATTCACTACGAGAATAATGTTCCTCAGTTTATTCGCACCGATAATGTAAAACTGCGTCAAGTATTGATTAATTTGATTAGTAATGCAATTAAGTTCACATTTGTAGGATCTGTATCAGTGCGAGTCAGAAGTTATGCTGATTCAGCTCTATTTCTTATGTCAAAGCACCAACCCATGGAGCCTGGAGAGCAACCTGCACGCTGTATATTAATATTTGATGTAATTGATACAGGCATTGGAATTGCTGTTCATGAACTGGAGCTATTATTCAAACCTTTTGTACAAACCTCATCAGGTCAGCAGTTTCACGAGGGGACAGGCTTAGGATTGAGCATTAGCTATCAGTTTGTTCGGCTGATGGCGGGGGAAATGTTGGTCAGCAGTCAAGGTTGCACCTTCGCACCAGAAGTGATCACATTTTTATGTAGTGACATCATGACAGATTTACCATCTGAAGGGACAGTATTTTGCTTTGCAATTCCTGTTACTATCGCAGACGTTAGTTCGATCGCTGAAACGAAAGGGACAAACTCCACAAATTGCTCTTTCCGTGGCCCAAACTTCAAACCTTTTAACCCTACCGATGCCTTGAACCGAACCAGCTTTGAAAATGTGTCTCTTGAAAATATATCTTTTGAAAATATATCTCAGGATTGGCTGATACAGTTCCGTTTAGCAATTTTGGAAGGAGACTTAGAATATACCAATGAATTAGTTGCACGATTAGCTTCTTCCCATGAGCAATTAGCGGTGATACTAAAGTCACTTGTGAACCAGTATCGGTTTGAGCAAATCTTGCAGCTTATATCAAATTTTATCGTCTAGTTACTAAATTCTTTATAGACGCGATCGTTTTTGCTCATCTATACAAAATCTACCAATAAACATAAAATCTACCAATAATCGATCTCAGGTGATTTAACAAACAGAATTTTTATCATTATTAAATTGAACTTTATCTTTTTAGAGATACTCGTCTTTTAAAACAATTATCCTGTTCTTACAGCACATCACCCAGGACTTCATATTTGACCATAAGTATTTAACAATGGATATTAAAGATCGAGGGCAATTTAATCCATCGAAGGCAAGTATTTTGGTAGTGGATGATACACCAACCAACTTAACGCTTCTTGTACAAATGCTATCTGGGCAGGGTTACAAGGTTCGGGTTGCTCCAAATGGCAAGCTAGCACTAGCATCAGTACAATCTAACCCGCCGGATTTAATTTTACTTGATGTCAGTATGCCTGATATGGACGGTTACACCGTTTGTCAACAGCTTAAAAAGAATGAGCAAACCCGTAATATTCCAGTCATTTTTATCAGTGCGTTCGACTCTGTTTTTAACAAAGTCAATGCTTTCACTGTGGGTGGTTTAGATTACATTACAAAACCATTTGAACTGGTTGAAGTGCTAGCTCGGATTCAAAACCAACTGCGTTTACGCCAATTTCAACAACAGCTACAAACGCAAAATGCTCAACTCCAACTGCTGTTAACAACGACACAGGCGATCGCAGAAGCAACCGATGTTAATGCAGCGTTAAGAGTGGTGCTAGAAAAAATTTGTCAAACGATCGGTTTAGACTTTGGTGAAGCCTGGATGCGATCGTCTGACAGTTCAGCTTTACAATGTTGTGGCTATTGGTATTCTGAATTAGCAACATTGCAGCAGCTTGGAGAGGATCAGCGATGTGGCTTGGGTTCCAGCGATTTACCTGAACAAATTTGGGCTTCCCGCCAACTCATTTGGATTGATGATGTTGCACAAGATGGACAGCCAATGGTTCAGCCAAGTTGGATAGAAACACTGGGGCTAAAGGTGGCGTTTGGCATTCCCATTCAGTTGGAAGAGCAGATGTTAGCTGTCCTCATTTTCTTTTGCCGAAAGCATGTCACGGTTGATTCTCAATCTCTTGAATTGGTTAAAGCGGTCGCAACGCAGCTAGGAACAATGATTCGACGCAAAGAAGCTGAAGCAGCCCTACGAGAGGCCAACCAAGCCTTAGAACGCCTCGCCAACCTGGATGGACTGACGCAAGTGGCAAACCGGCGCCGGTTTGATGCATACCTTGCCCAAGAGTGGAGCCGATCGCTCCGAGAACAAACGAATCTTGCCCTAATCTTGTTTGACGTAGATTACTTCAAAGCTTACAACGATTGCTATGGGCACTTGCAAGGCGATGAGTGCTTACAACACATTACCCAGGCCGTATCGCACACCATTAAACGTCCTACAGACCTGCTGGCCCGGTACGGTGGCGAAGAATTTGTTGTTCTTTTGCCTAACACCCACACCAACGGGGCGATCGCTGTTGCCCAGACCATTCAGCGAGCCATCCAACAGTTAAAAATTTCCCACGCCCAGTCTAAAATCAGCGATACAGTCACCCTCAGCTTGGGCGTTGCCAGCCTCATCCCCACGCCGGAGCAATCCCCTGATGATCTGATTGCCAGAGCCGATGCCGCCCTTTACGATGCCAAAAGCCAGGGGCGCGATCGAATTGGGATTTGCGACGATCGCTCAGAATCGTAGTGAAACAAAATCGATAACGAGAACCTAAATTTGCCAAACAAAAGAGCGATTTACCCGTTACTGTATAAATTGACCTTCATGCAGTACAGTTCATGTCTCAGGTGTTAAAGCGTCCGTCGGTGGTGGTTGTCGGTGCTGGATGGGCAGGACTAGGGGCAAGCTACCATTTGGCGCAGCAAGGATATGATGTCACCTTACTGGAGGCAGGAGCCTATCCGGGTGGCTTAGTGGCAGGCTGGAAGACGGCAAAAGGACGATCGATCGAAGCGGGAATACATGGGTTCTGGTATCCCTATCGCAATATTTTTTCCCTGGTAAATGAACTGGGACTGCAACCCTTTACCGCATGGACGCGATCGTCTCAATACTCGCCAGCCGGATTAGAAGTAGAATCTCCTATTTTCCAGACGGAACCCCTTTTACCCACCCCCTTAGGAACATTCCTATACACTCGCTTCAAGCGAATACCCCTGGGCGATCGGCTTTCTGCCCTGCCTCTACTGTACGCGCTAATTGACTTTGATAACTCTGATCAAGCCTGGCGACGCTACGACTCGGTAACAGCAAGGGAATTATTTAAGCAGTTTGGTGTGTCTGCCCGATTGTACAAAGAATCCTTTGAGCCAATGTTGTTGGTCGGATTGTTTGCCCCTGGGGAGCAATGTTCCGCAGCAGCAGCCCTGGGAATGCTCTACTACTTCATCCTGGCGCATCAGCCGAATTTTGATGTGGTCTGGTGTCGGGGCACGGTGGGTGAGATGATTTTTCGGCCCTGGGTAGAGCAGATTGAAAAAATGGGAGGACGAATATTCACCCATCGCCGAGTCACTGATTTAGTGGTTGATACCCAGAATGCAAAACCACGGGTCACAGGAGTAGTCTGCGGTGATGAATCCTTTGATGCAGATGCGGTGATCTTTGCGGTAGGCGTAACCGGAATGCAAAAAATCATCACCAATAGCAGTGCCCTACGACAGTTTCCAGAGTTTCGCAATGTGATGAACCTGGGGGCGATCGATGTCCTGGCTACACGGCTATGGTTCGATCGCAAGGTGTCGGTTCCCTTGCCGTCTAATGCTTGCTTTGGGTTTGACCCAACCACCGGATGGACGTTTTTTGACCTGAACGCGCTTCACGATGAATGGCAGCAAGAACCGGCAAGTGTGATTGAAGCTGACTTTTATCATGCCAACCAACTCTTGCCCATGACCGATGACCAGATTGTGGCGAAGGTACATCACGATTTAGCTGTCTGCGTTCCCGAATTTCGATCGGCCAAGGTGATTGATTACAGCGTTGTCCGCCTGCCCAGAGCCGTGACGCACTTTTCCCCAGGTAGTTATCCCTCAATGCTGTCTGGCACAACCCGCGTTGAAAACCTGCTGATGAGCGGCGATTGGATTGTGAATCGGCATGGGTCTTGGTCGCAGGAAAAAGCTTATGTAACGGGGCTGGAAGCGGCAAATCGAGTCATTACCCAGTTTGGCATCGGTCAACCCGCAATGATTCTTCCCGTCGAACCGGATGAACCGCACATCCAGGTTGCCCGCAGTGTGAATCAAACGTTGAGGGGATGGGGGCGATCGATTTTGCCGAATTGGGGAGGGTTAGAGTGATTGGCTTAGGGAGCAGCACAATATTCTCCTCAAGTCAGCAACTTGCCTGCTATTTTGCGCCATTCCGTGATGCTAGCCAGCGTGCAAAAGAACGATCGCTCTCACCGCTTTGCCTCCCTGTGAGCAGCCCTTCAACCCCAATATGCTCGTCTAAATCTATCCATTCGATCGCGTAACCCTCCCCTAAAAGCTGCCAGTTTTGCCGTTCTTCTGGAGAAGCATTTAACAGGCGAGGATACTAGGACAACGGAATGACTAAACTCCGTCCGTCAACCAAGTCTACGATGAATTGTTCATCGGTCACTCTAACTTGGGCTGCAAGCGGTTCTATACTCAAGCGTCAAAGTACTCATGCTAAGCCTCCAGCAAAGTTTGTTGGTGTTCCTTCACAAGCCGAGCAATATCGTTAGTTTCAGGATCTCTAAAGCCCCGGTTTTTGGCTAAAGTAACCGGATTCAACCAAAACTTAACCATTTGTCGATCGCGTTTGACATGAACATAGGCAGGCTCGCCTCTATCAGAGCTAAAGAAAATAAAGCTGTAAGGGCCAACCTGAAGCACTGTAGGCATTGCCAAACCGTTTAGTTATGTATTTAGTTTAACCCGCGATCATTCCCCTCCCTCAGCCAGCGTAAATTTCACCCCCTCGATCGTGTAACCAGTATGGAAATGACAGCCACTTGGTTATGAGAAGGCGTGCAAGCTCCCATCCCGCGAGATAGGTAGCCCACAAGATAAATACAGAGAACGATAGAATTGAAGCTAAATTTACAACTACATCTTTGAAAGAGAATGGGTGATTTCATTTTGAATAGGTGGATGAATAGGTGGATTAAACGGTTGGCGATCGGGTTTATCACGCTGGTTGCGGTGTTAATGCTGGTGGTATCTCCGAGTGTTGCAGACTCATCTGATATCACGGTTTATCGTGATCCCTCTTGCAATTGCTGTGGCGGTTGGATTGAGCATTTGGTAGAGGAGGGATTCCAGCCAACTGAAATTTCAACGGCCGATGTCGAAACCATCAAGCAACAGCACCATGTACCCGAAAACTTTACCTCTTGCCATACCGCGATCGTGCAGGGCTATGTGATTGAGGGTCATGTTCCGGCAGCCGACATTCAACGCCTATTGGCAGAGCGTCCTGATGTCGCAGGAATTGCAGTTCCAGGGATGCCCGTGGGAACACCAGGAATGGAAGATGGCGATCGACGAGATTCCTTTACCGTGTTTTCCTTTGATCAGGTAGGAAATACGGCTATGTTTAATCAATATTCGTTTTAGGTTCCTCGCTTTAAGTTTTGAAGATATGCCGCAACAACGGGATTCTAAGCGCACCAAACCACTGTATGAAAAGACCTATGAAGCCCTATGGGCAACGATTTTGAGCGGTGAAATTCTGCCCGGTGAATTGGGGAAAATTCGATCGAACAACCCATAGCACCAGCATCTTGCCTGTTTGTGGACGATCGCCCGATCGCAACGATCGAATTTATTGGGTGTATCCTAATTTTGCATTTACATGACAAATATCTGACTGGCAGGCAAGATACCTGCGCTACGGCAATCAATCAACTTGCATCAATGGGATACTCCCAATTTATTTCACTTCCCCTCTAAACTGATGGGATGAGCAAGACACTCTCCTTCGACTTTCTCCTGTGGGATGAGCATCTTGCCTGTCCTGCTTTGAAGATTCTAGGATGAGTATCATACTTGCCCTCCAGCGATTCTCTTGTGGGATGGGCATCTTGCCCGTTCTTTCCAACGGAGCAGATTCAAACTAAACCAATTACAGGAATGTGGGGCAGGAATGGAAGCGAACGGAATTCTTTTAGCGTTAGGCGGCATCTTTTCAGGGGTGTTAGCCGGATTTTTGGGTATTGGGGGAGGGGTTGTCCTGGTTCCGATCATGGTGGCTTTGGGATTTATTCCCGTTCAGGCAGTCGCCACAAGCAGTCTGGCGATTTTAGTCACCTCGATCGCCGGTAGCATTCAGAACTGGCGCATGGGCTTTTTTGATACCCGTCGTGTTTTGCTGTTGGGTTTTCCAGCGGTGATCACAGCGCAAATTGGGGCGTACTTGGCAGGTTTGTTTGTGCCCTATTTGCTCCTTGCGGCCTTTGGAGTCTTGTTGCTCCTGAATATCTATTTAGTGGAGATGCGAAAGCGAATTATCGCCAAGGGAAGAGACTCCACCAAAATATTCAATCCCCTGTTGGCCCGACTGATTACCGGAGGGTTAGCCGGATTTTTGGCAGGACTATTTGGTGTGGGGGGTGGCGTAATTATGGTTCCCCTACAAATTTTGCTGTTGGGAGAGCCAATTAAAACCGCGATTCAAACCAGTTTGGGGGTCATTGTAATTACAGCGATTTCCTCCTGTTTAGGACACACGATCGCAGGGAATGTTTTGTTTGCGCCTGGATTAATTTTGGGCTTTGGCGGATTGATTGGGGTACAATTCAGTACTCGCTTTCTGCCTAAGCTGCCTGACTCAGTGGTTAGCTTTGCGTTTCGGGCGATGCTGGCGTTGCTGTCGGTGTATATTTTCGTTCAGGCGTGGCAAAATTACGTTGGCTCAGTGGAACTATAACTGCCAAACTCTAGGGGGACAGGCAGCCCGGTTCAGGTAAGCCGATCGCAAAATTTGCCAAACTTGAATAAACCAGTGGCGGGCTTCAGTAGTGGAATGCCCCCGATAGCGGCAAAGCATTCCCTCCATTAACCGAGTCACCCCGACTTCCCCCGATCCCTGCCAAACCGATCGCGCCTTCTCCACATCCTCAGGAACAACCGATCGTCCCAGCATGACAAAACTGGCAACAACCGGACATCCCGCCAATCCATGCAAACTGTCCAACATCTCACTGCCCCCTTGAATTCCCTGCGGATCAACCCACAGCAGCTGATCGCCCTGCCACACTTCCACCTTCGATCGCCAGATACCGCTGGCAAACCGTTCCCCTCTGGCACTCCGCCCTAACCGCGTCACCTCCCACCCAAACCACATGGCATTGGCAGCCAATTCCACCCGCATCTCCTGCTGATAAATCGCCCCATCAAACACGATCGTCTCCTGGGGAAACCACTCTAAACAGGCTCCTTCAGCAATCGAAATCTGGGTGATTTGCTGCGCGTCTTTCCCACTCCTGCCATACACCTTGGCGGCGGCGGCCGTTGTGACTAAGGCTTGGGCATGAGGATGGAGAATGATTTGGTTAGAGAGCCGATCGCTTCCCGCAATCCCCCCTGCCGTGTGCAGCATGACGCTATGACAAACCGCATCCCCTTCAGGATAAAACGGCCGCTGGATTTTGAGTGGAGCCTGGGCGTGACTGTGGCTCAGAATCGTTTTCGACGATCGATGCAGAAATTCTAGATGGAGATGTCCGCACCAGTTGGAGGAGGATGAAGGGGAAAGGGAAAGAGACGACACAGTGAAACTCAAACTTTCTAAGGGAATGCGATCGGTGGAAATTTTCTAACTTCCTGCCCAGCAGCCTACCGTATCCATCCTTCCTCTGCAACACCGACTTGCAACAATGGATATCAATTCTCCAAAATTGGACTACCGATAAACACTCCTGTAAGGGCATTTCGCGAAATGCCCTTACCTAATCTGTTGTCCTACTTTTTGCCCTGCGTTCACCCCAACTATCCTAATTTTCTATCCGTTGCTCTTCCTGATGCCGTACTTGAGCAACGGCTTGTTGCCATGCCGATCGCCATTCATTTCGTTGTTCCGTTGTGATGGTTGGTTCAAATCGTTGGTCTGCCTGCCACAGTTGCACAATTTCTGCTTCACTCTGCCAATAACCGATCGCTAACCCTGCCAGATAAGCTGCTCCTAAAGCCGTTGTTTCTGTCACTTTTGGACGCACCACCGGAACCCCTAAAAGATCCGCCTGAAACTGCATGAGCAAATCGTTACTGGATGCCCCTCCATCCACCCGTAGTTCAGACAGTTGCAAGTTAGCATCCTGGTGCATTGCATCAATCACATCTGCACTTTGGTGAGCAATACTTTCTAGGGCAGCACGGGCAATGTGGGCACTAGTGGAACCGCGCGTTAGCCCCACGATCGCCCCTCTGGCATAGCTATCCCAGTAGGGTGCCCCTAATCCGACAAAAGCAGGCACAAAATAAACGCCGCCATTGTCAGGTACGCTCCGGGCCAGCGGCTCTACTTCATGGCTATAGCGAATCACCCCCAACCCATCCCGCAGCCATTGCACTGCCGCCCCTGCGATAAATACGCTGCCTTCCAGAGCATAGTCTGTACGATTGTTTAGTCGCCAGGCGATCGTCGTTAAAAGTTTGTGATGGGAAGGAGTGGGTTTGTTGCCCGTATTCAGGACAATGAAGCAGCCCGTGCCGTAAGTATTTTTGGCCATACCAGGCTGAAGCGAAGCTTGCCCAAAGGATGCTGCCTGTTGATCTCCAGCAATTCCGGCGATCGGAATCTGTGTACCAAATAATCCTTCTGCCGTGTAGCCATACACTTCTGAAGAACTCCGTACTTCTGGCAAAACCGATCGCGGCACATTCAGCACATTCAGCAATTCTTCATCCCATTCCTGCGTGTGAATATTGAAAAGTAAGGTTCGGCTAGCATTCGTCGCATCGGTAATATGCAGTTCTCCATCAGTGAGTTTCCAAATCAGCCAGCTATCCACTGTGCCAAAGGCCAGTTCGCCCCGATCGGCTTTCTCCCTGGCTTCGGGCATCTGATCCAGCAACCACTTCAGCTTTGTACCACTAAAGTAAGGGTCAATGATCAAGCCAGTTTTATCTTGAAAAAGCGATTCATGCCCCAACGCCTTCAATTGATCACAATAAGCAGCCGTCCGCCGATCTTGCCACACGATCGCGTTGTGAATTGGCTTTCCCGTCACCCGATCCCAAACGATCGTCGTTTCTCGCTGATTCGTAATGCCGATCGCCGCAATGTCACGAGTGCGTAGATTAATGCGGGCCAGGGCCTCATTGGCAACGCTAATTTGCGATGACCAAATTTCGTCTGGGTCATGTTCCACCCAGCCGGGCTGCGGAAAAATCTGGGTAAATTCTTTCTGGGCGATCGACAATTGCTCCCCTTGATGGTTAAACACAATGGCGCGGGAGCTAGTCGTTCCCTGATCAAGGGCGAGGATGTATTGCGGCATGGTGTTCTCCTTGGCAACGGCTCGGAAAAATAGGCGAAAAATGGCTGAATACGCTTGATCTTCTTTAGGCGTATCCTTTATGCTAATGCGATGCTGATTTTTTCTACCCAGGAAGAGCCAGTCAACCCAAAAATCGGCTTAAGGTGAGATGTAACGCTGATTAGGGAAGCCGCAAACAATCCTAACCAGCTAACCTGACTCTCTGAAACAGGCAGAGGGCAAGGCTGTTTGATTGTAGATCATCTCTGCGATCGATAACTTCGCTGATGCATGAAGAAGTTTGGGAAGTTGTTTCTCCAGAATCTTTATTCACATCATCACAGGGACGTGGCATTGCGATGTCCCTCTCTAAAGAATTCAGTCACGAACCATTTGTTAAGATCCAACCGTTTGTTGAGATAATTCAAAGCACCGTACAGACGTAAAATTTTACGTCTCATCCCCATTCCCCGTACAGACGTGAAATCTCGCGTCTCTCCCTATCCCCATTTCCCCCATTCCCTATGCAAGTAGAATTCCGCGAATGTGATTTCTTCGACCTCTGGATTTGGCTAGAGTTCAGCACCAATCCCTCCATGATGGAACAACAGTATGTAGAAGAGGTTTTTAGTTCCTGGTTCTTGCTTGGCAAATTAGGCGGTTTTAATGCTGAAAATTTGCAGGTTCAAGATACCGGACTCGACATCAGCTACATGGACTACGACCAAAACTCAGCAGAAAGCAGCTTCATGGCCCTCATGCACAACATGAGCGAACTGGAATATCAAGGCAACTGGGGCCGCTGCTGGTTTGACATGGGAACGAGTGATGCACTGGCACTGGATGTTTTAATCAACGCCCTAGAACAACTCAGTAAGGATTATGTCACGATCGAACGCCTCATCATCGGTGGGGAAAATTCAGACTGGAAAATCCCAGGCAAACGGCGATCGGATGTGGTGGATGGCAGTTTAGATGGTGATCACAATTAAATCGGGTAGAAGGCGATCGGTTTAAGCCGGGCGAGTTGCGGTTGGTGCCGGAGCAATGCCTCAACTTTTTCTAAGGAATATAAATTAAATAACCTGAAATTCTTGTGGGGTGGGCAGCGTTTCGACTGATCTCAAGCCGAAGTCTTGCCCGCCCAGTCAAAAAGGCAGAATGATTGACAGGTTATTTAATTTACGCTCCTGAGCCTTTGAAACCTCTGGTTAAAACTCATCCTCTCCATAACCGCCCATTTCTGACTCGTTATCTCGCTTGGAACCCAGCAGCCGGAGTTGATCCACCCGAATCACTGGCTTAGAGCGATCGGCCCCTGTAGCGCGGTCTTGCCAGCGATCGAGCTTCAAAGCCCCCGTAATGCCAATCAAGCTGCCCTTACGGACATAGTTTGCCGCCACTTCTGCGGTCTTCCCCCAAATTTCCAAATTAAACCAGTCTGGTTCATCGCTGTTTCGCCGAGCGCGATCGACCGCTAAAGGAAGATTGCAAACCACACTGCCAGACTCAAAATAACGAACATCGGGATCACGCCCTGCTCGCCCAACCAAAGTAACAATATTAAGACTCATGATGCTCCTCAAACTGGAAAAATAAATCGTAAAAAGCGATCGCAAGCTAGTACATTGGTACTGAACTGTTTCTCTCTATTTTAATCAAAACCTAGATTTTTATCGCAAAACTCATAAATCCTTCTAGAATGTTTTTATCCAAAATTCCCTGTGTTATCTCCTGGGAACATAGCAGCAGGCAGCATACTTTAAATAAGTTCTGTATAATCAGGCTTTCCATTCGGTTGTGGTGAATTGAATCTTCTCAGCTTTGGTTGTCCCTGTTCACCAACACATTTCGTCAATTGCGGGTCTGTTTTTGGCAAAACGCACCAAGTCATTAAATACATTTTTTTACCGTAAAGGAACGGACGAGTTTTTTGAACTCACTAGACTACAAGTAAAAAAAGTAATAAAATCCTGCATGTAGTTTTGCAGTTTATGCAATTATTAGCCAAGGCATCTAGTTTTGGGAGCTTAGGAAGTTAGTGGGATTCTTCAATCGCTTCTCCTTTTCACGCGACATGGGTATTGACCTCGGTACCGCGAATACCCTTGTCTATGTG
>PVWD01000295.1 GCA_003003615.1 filamentous cyanobacterium CCP2
AGGAAGGAAAAAGCCGCCTCCAGAAAGTTCATGTCCGATTCGCTGCCAGACGAAGAACGGGTGTTGTAGGAACGACGACGGTTCTGCTGGTGATAATAGCTTCTGCGACGGTAGTAGTCAGGACGGAAGACGTAAAACCAGTTGGGACTGATCCAATACCAAGGGACAAAAATCCCTCCACTACGCCCACCGCCATAGGAGCCTCGTCCGCCACTATCGTTACGCGAATTCATCGACATTAAAATGACGAGAATTGTCACAAAAATCAGGACGATCGAAACGATTAGCAAAATACCAAAGGAAACCCGAATAATGTAAAACAAAGCCTCCCAGACTTTATTCCACCAATCCTGGATTCGCAGGCGCAAATATTTGTTTCGGAGGACACCCCGAAAGTTACGCGGGAATAGGTAAGCAATATCACCTGATTCAGCAACTTGCAAATGTCCACCAGCTTCTGAAGCCAGTTCTAACAAATCACGCTCAGCAACTTTAATATCAAGACCAGATTGCGCTGCAACATCACCGATCGTCACTCGGTAATTCAGTTTTTCCACCGCTTCCATCACGGAGGGGTTGGGAATCATACCTCGCTCCAGTTGAGTATGAGAGCTTCTTTTCCAGTATAGGAAGCGAAATGGGAATATGTGGGAGATGCACCTTGGGCGGAATAACTCAAGTTCAAGCAGAGCATCAATTCAGGTGGTTTCGCAGGTTTTTCAGCGAAGCCCATCGTTGATCTACAGGTGAACTCCCTTCAAGCTGAGTTTCAACCTGAATTCCCTGACAGTCTTGGTCACAAAGTTGGCGTTGAGGCATTGCCAGACAAAGCTGTTCATAAAGCCATTCACCCGGTTGAAAGTGTCCAGTTGGAGGCAGCGTTTCAACCAGGTCATCCAGAGCAATTTCCTGCTCTAAATCGGTTGGGCTATAGGTTGGCGATTCCTGGAGCCAAATTAACTCGGAGGTATCCACCGTGACGCGATGGTTATACTGCTGTAAACACCGATCGCAGGTCAAGGTCATAATTGCTTCTGCGGTTGCAGCCACCTCCAGGTAGTTGCCTCGATGCGTGACTCGAATTAGCCCTTGTACTGGGGTTAAGGTTTTTAAGTCAGGTAAGTACTCCCGCACTGGAACCTCTTCGGTCTGTTCAGGAGCCTTAAGCAGTTGAGGAATATAAATTGCATCCATGATCCATCCCCGTCGCTTTAAGCGGGTATAGAGCGTTAAATCAGTTAGGGCTGAGCCAGACGAACCACTAAGCGGCGATCGGGTTCCTTACCTCTGCTGTAGGTTTCCAGATCCTCATACGCCTTGAGGTAAGTATGGACTTGGCGACGTTCTGCCGCAGACAGGGCAGCCATTTCATACTCCTCACCTGTATCTCGAACTTGCTGAACGGCTTGCTCAGCCAGACTCTGCAACTCTGCCTGCCGTCGGACTCGATAGCCTGCCAGTTCAATCGTATAGGCAGTTTGTTGATCTTCGGGCTGACCCAAATTCAGCGTCGTATTTGCCAGATATTGGATCGCATCTAGGGCAGATCCACCCACACCAATCAACGCTTCCACCTGGGTCGGTGAAAGGAGAGCTTCATCAATCGTCAACCAGCAGCTACCTTCAGTCAAAAGCTTGTCTGGATCAACCGCGACCTGTGCAGGAATACCCGAAAGCCTCAACAGCCCTTCTAACCATTCTCGTCCATACTGAATCTGGCGATCGTCCATTGCTTGCCTCTAGCCTTTCTTCTTTGCACGTCCAGAATCTTTCTTCGCCTCTCGCTTCGATGCCGTTGAGGTTGTTTTCGCATTAGAGGGCGATTTTGCTGGAGTTGACTTTGCAGCAGACTTAGAGTTTGCCTGGGGTTTCTTTGATTCCTCCGCCTCCTTCTTCCGTCCTGGCTCAAACGGTAAGGCAGGTCGCTCCTCGTTTGTTTTCTCCTCTTCTTCCACCAACTTCTGAAGGTTTTCAGGTAGCGGTTCTCTGGAAAGAATGTAGGTTTGAAGGGTCTGGAAGATGTTGGCGATGACCATGTACATCAATACCCCAGCAGGCAGAGGGAAGAAAAGAAACATCCCAGAGAACAGAATTGGCGTGTAGCGATTGACAGCAGCTTGCTGAGGATTTGCACTTGGACCCTGACCAGAAAGCAATTGGTTAATGTAAAGGCTGACCCCGAAGAACAGCACCATCCCTAGAATGTCCCAATTGATGTTGCCATCCTCGCCAAACGCACCCACTCTTCCCAGAGCCTTGATGAACAGAAAGCCCTTATTGGCGGCTAGGCCAGGAACCTTGCCCTGAAGGGTGACATCTCCCGGAGCCAATGCTTCGATATTGCCATTCTCATCAAAGCGGATAAGGTCTTCACCTTTCGCGATCGTCCAGGCAGGAATGATATCCGTTTCAGGATATTGATCCAACAGTTCCGTTAGGGGTTGTCCGTCAGTGGATTGAAACAAAACCGGCGTTTTCTCACCAACTGCCAGTCGGTTGCCACCTGGAAGCACCGCAGCAACAGGAGCATGAATACCATCAGAGATGTAAATATTTTGGGGCTTACTGACAAAGGCCTGAGGTTGAATTTGCTCGATCTGCTCACGGGGAAGGATTTGCAGATTGACGCTGTAGTTCACATCTGCAAACGGCGATCCCCGCAAGGTAGCAAACAGTGCAAACAGAATTGGCATTTGCAGCAGAACAGGAAAGCATCCAGCCAAAGGATTACCAAATTCCTTGTAGAGCTTGCTGATTTCCTCCTGCTGCTTGGCGGCATCATCCTTGTATGTTTCCTGAACCTGCTTCATGCGCTTTTGCATCACAGGCTGTGCAACCTTCATCCGCCGCATACTGCGGATCGAACCTGCACTCAACGGATAGAGTGCGAAGCGGATCACTAAGGTCAGCGCGACAATAGCAAGACCGTAGCTAGGCACAATCCCATAGAAAAAATCCAGGATTGGCAGCATTACATTGTTAGAAAGAAAACCGACACCAAAATCCATGCGCTGTGTCTACCTACGTACTCTGAAAGTTTGCCTGACTAAAATTGTTGAATCCTCAAGGTTTTGAAGCCGCTTATTGGATTCTAACTGCCGATCGAGCCGCTTGCCTTTTGTGCCTTGTCAGACAGTTTCCCGTTGATATAGCTATAAATATCTCGAAAGTTGGGTACGGCTCTTAACTCTAAGCGGCTGCCATCCCTCAGGGAGATAACCATGTCGCCCCAAAGCCCAAGACCACGAGGAACAGTTACCACCTTAACAATCTCTGGATAAATTAGATCCGTCCGATCGCGTCCCATCCAACCGCCCGTCACCGAAATTCGGCGGTCTGTAATGCGGTAGCGCAGCCAAAGGGCCCGAACAACTGCTCCGATCGTCAGAGGCAGGGCAATAATGGTTAACCCCAACAATAAATTAATGATTAGATCCCCAACATGAGGGCCGCCTTCATAATAAACTTCTTCCTTAATGCCCATTCAGCACCTCAGCATTCACCAATAACTGTTTTAATTCTCGCAGAAATTCTTCATAATCGCACTCGATCGCATTTGGCTTGACCACAACTACAAGCTGCCAACCCGCCGCCACTTCTGGCAAAAGTTGACGAAAAGCAGCCTGAATTTGCCGCTTAATGCGATTTCGGACGATAGCCCGCTTACTGACCTTTTGGCTCACCGAGATGCCTAGCCGAGTCGGGGGAATCGTTCCCGCCACCAGTCCGTTTTGCTTTGACGGGCTAAGGGCTAATGCTCTCAAAATGAGATGGGGAGTTGTGCGTTTAATCCCCAGGTGATGAACGGTGCTAAAATCCTGCCGATGTCTAAGTCGATGGAGCTTAGGCAGAGACACGATGAATGTTAGAGCAAGTTGTCAGAATTTATTATCACCCTGTATTCAGCCGCGTAGGGCAAAATTTGAGCCTGTTTGAGCCTAAATGAAGGCAGTAGACAAGGCAGGTGGGGCCGCAGTTCAATGCAGAGGGTCTGCATTAACCGCAAGACACCCCTAAACCGCAAGCCGTACCCGCCCGCGACTGCGACGAGCTTTGATTACTCGTCTCCCGTTTTTAGTCCGCATCCGAACACGAAACCCAGACACCCGCTTACGCTTGCGGCTTGTTCCCCCTAGTGTGCGCTTGGTCATAAACTATCCCTCCAGTCCTCTGAATCGTCTTAAAAATTCACAGTCTACTATGATACCATCCTGCACTCTAAATGGTAGATAGTCCACTCTGTGGAAAAAGTTTCCCAAATTTTGCATTGCAGACTACCCTACAGTTCAGGCTGGTCTTGGAGATGAAACCGATCGCCTGACTTAGTAACTTCCGATCGAGACAATCCAGGTGCCAACATAACGCCTCAGGGGAATATCTCCTGGAGAGATTACGGAAGCGTTGAAGTAGTGAGTTCCAACCCGATTAGGGTTCCGCACGTTAGACATGACAATTTGAACGCGAGTGTTGGCTGGAACGGGTTCTGCTGGAAAAATGCTGATGACCCGATTGTCTCGATCCCAGACAACATCTTCTAATTCAACAACATCACCATTCACCTCCAGACGAATGGAATCAGCATCAAATCTGCCTCGGTAGGTTTCGGGGTAGCTGATGAAGAGTTCTGATGCTGCAACTTGCATCTTGTCACGAGGGATGCTCAAGCGATACCGATCGCGGGCCCCCGGTCTGCCCAAGAAGTCCATGCTGTAGCCCAGTTCATACCCTGACTCAACCCCACTAAAGATGGTCAAGCCACCTTGGGCAAAACCAGGTAAACGGAAGCTGCTCACCAAACCAGTGGTGACGGCTAAAAGAGATGCGATCGAAAGGGTTGCAAGCTTGCGGTATGACATCGGCTCTACTCCTCCGGGGTTGGTCAACTAAATACGTGATCAATCTTTACAAAAAATGGGGCATCTGCACTGAAAGAGATGAAGATCCCGCTTTCTCATCCCAGAATGACGCATGCAGAGTTCAATAAGTGCCCATGCATATTCATTGGAATACATTTAGCAAATCTTGGGGCAAGAAGTGTGACAGATTTTCAAGCAAACCTGATGGCAGCTCATCTGAAAAAGCTCGATCGAAATTAAACTGAGCAAATTAAAAAACGTCTGGCCAAAAAATGAGTTTAGTTGTATAACAGGTTAGAGACGCTATATTTGGCGCAAATGAAACTTTTTTAAAAATTTAGACTCTATTTATATGGATCGCTCTGCAAAATTTTGTGAAATCGTTTTCTCCATCCGGTGTCAGAGGTTCCACATTAGCCGAATCTAAGGAGCAGTGCAGTAATGAAAAAAGTGTTTGCGTATTTACGTCATCAACGACGGATTGAGCATCGCCTTTATTCCCCTAATCAAAGTAACGCCAGTAACGCTCAAAAGCATTTTGCCTGGTTATCTACCTCGATCGCCCTGTCTGGAATTGCTGGGATCACATTGGCAGACGTGGCTATTGCCCAAGTTCCACCTTCTGCCCAGCGAGATGGTTTCGGAATGCAAGGCGAGGAAAGAGGCGAATCTATCGCAGCCCTCCAACGGCAGCTTGCCAACCTGGGGTATTACAACGGCGAAATTACAGGCTACTACGGCCCCCAAACCCAAGACGCAGTGATTCGGTTTCAGCAGGACATGGGGCTAGCTCCTGACGGCATTGTAGGGCCAGCAACGTCTCAAGCTCTTTATCAATACGGATCTTCATCAGGGGGAGCAAGACAGCCCCAATCTGCAGGGGCAAGCTTACCCACGATTCAGCTTAACCAAAGTGGTGAGCAGGTTGCCGAATTACAACGGCGGCTGTCGGATTTGGGATACTACAGCGGTAGCATTACTGGAAATTTTGACTATTCAACTGAAGCGGCGGTGATGCAGTTTCAGCGAGATAATGCGTTGACAGCCGATGGCATTGTCGGCTCCAGCACCGAAGAAGCCCTGCGTCGTCCCTCTTCAGAAATTGCTCGCCCCGATGCCCCTGCTACACCTGCCAATCCTTCTCCAACAGAGTCCGATCGATCGGATGGTTTATTGCGCCTTGGGGACAATGGGCAGATTGTGAGCGATCTTCAGCTTCGGTTGAAAGAGTTAGGCTTCTACCAGGGTGAAGTTACAGGTGTGTATGGGCCAGAGACAGAGGCGGCAGTGCTCGCCTTCCAGCAGTCGCAGGGGCTTTTGGCTGATGGTGTTGTTGGGCCGCAGGTGAGCTCAGCTTTATACAGTTTTGGTGGCTCCACAGCAAGCAATAGTCCTAGCACTGATAACAGCACGACCAGCAATATCGGTGGAACGAGTAGCAGTGTACCGACTGCACCGAATGCAGCACCTAGTGGTACTGAGATGAACCCTGCAACGGCTGAAACTCCTAACCCTCAGGTGAATAACCCTCAGGTGAATAACCCCCAAGAAGGGGCACCGCAGGCGATCGAGCCGCAGAACATTCCTCCTCAAACCTTGCAGCAGCTAGAACAGGCCCAAGCAGAAGCAGAACAAGCCCGCTTGGAGGCAGAACAGGCACGGCTAGAGGCAGAACAAGCCCGGATGGTGCTCTATCAAAACGTTGATGAGGGACGGTACAGCGTTTCAGCTTTACAGCGGCAATTGCAAAACCAGGGTTTCTATCCGGGGGATGTCACTGGCGTTTTTTCCTCTGATACCCAATCGGCAATTTTGGAAGCGCAACAGAATTATGGACTAACACCGTCTGATTTATTTAACGATGGAGAAACTTCCTATCCGTTTCCCTATTAAGAACGGGTGAAGGGGAAAAATTTCACTAAACATGCAAAATAGATCAGCTTTTTCATTGGGGCAGGCGTTTGGGTCTGCCTATTTTATTGCGATTTCTGCTGAAGATAAAAAAGTAAAAGACAGAGGCTTGTAGCAAAAACAAAAAGAAATCGATCTGGGCATCTGCATTCACAGTATGAGTAACAACAGCAGGCGTGTTTAACACTGAAACATTTGGGCTGATGAGCATTCCCAAAAACAAATTGTTTGCAGCATGGGCCCCGATCGCCAATTCCAACGAATTATCTTTTAGGGTAATCAGGGCAAAAAATAGCCCAATGGCGAAGTAATGTAAGGCAATCCACAAAAAACTATTACTAGCTGAAACCTCTGGATTTCCAAAATGTAACACCGCAAAAATTGCACTGGTGACTAAAATCAAAAGCCAACGGTGCTGGCTGAGTAAGCCTAACCCTTGCAGTAGATATCCTCGAAAAAACAGTTCTTCTGTTGCAGACTGAATAGAAGTGAGAACAAGAGCGATCGGCACCAATAAAAGCCAAGCAGTCGCATTAAACGTAAAGGTAAAGTGAGCGGGAAAAAAGATGGCTTCTATGCCGTAGGAAATTGCCATTAAGACAGCCCAAACACTTGCCCCTTGAAAGATTCGTTTGGGGGAAACGGCGGCATTTGCTTGAATGAGGGTCAAAAACCGGCGTTGGTGAATCGTTTTAACGGTAATGAACAAACCCAGCAGAAAGAAAACAAATGACAGGGAAACTGCTGTATATTGCCAAACCTGAGCGATGGGTGTTGTAGGCTGAGTGATTATTTGCGGATCAAATAAGGCCCAAATGACTAAGGGAATTGAGCCAAGGAAAACCCAAAAAAAGCCAGTCACAAGAATCCCTAGAACATACCGCCACCACTGGTTTTTGCCTTGACGAGCTGCACTCAGAAACGCCGCACCCATAGCAGAAACTTCGCTAAATAAAGCAACTCCACCTTAGCAGACTCCTTTAGTTTCGCTCAAAACCCCACTCTGGATCAGTGATAATGCGTCCGGCTCCTACACCAGCAGCGATCGCCCCAATCCCAAATGCAGCATCGATCGCATTTTGTAATCCGCCCAGAACATCACCCTGGTTAAAAAACACAACCGTCTGGTAAACGGCAGTTCCAGGGACGATCGGAATAATGCCTGTAATGACAAACAAAACCATCGGCAACTGCATGCGTTTTGCCGGAATCGCTCCGACAATTCCCAGAAAAAGCGCACCAAAGAAGATAGCGGCGGCATCCGTCATGCCAAATTCTTGGAGGCTCGTTTTTAACAAATAACCGCCCATGCCGATCGCGGAACAGGGAAATAAGGCTTTACGCGGCACGTTGTATAGGACGGCAAACCCAAAAGTGGCGATGAAGCTGAGGAGGGCGTTTAGAAGGAAGGTGGGCATGGGTTGGGGAGTAGGGAGTAG
>PVWD01000056.1 GCA_003003615.1 filamentous cyanobacterium CCP2
ATCACGATTCGCCCGTACAGGAGTTGAGGATAAGGGCGATCGACTCTCCATTAGCAGAATTCAGTGGCTTGAGGCTTGGGATGGTTACAATATTGTCCAATCTTCTGTTTGCAAGTCTGCAATTTGTCCAAAATCTGACTGATTACGAGTGAGTAAAGTCGCATTGTTGGTTAAGGCGATCGCAGCAATTTTCAGATCCATATTTCCCAAACGAGGATAGGCTTTCCGCAGGCGTTGATGCTCTAAAGCAGCGATGCGGCTAAAGGGAATTATCACGATCGATTGGTAATCGGTTGTTAGTTGCTGTAATCCTTGGTATGCCAAAACTTGCTTATCTAGTGTTTTTGCTTTGGATAAAACACTCAACCATCCTCTGATTTGCTCTTCGTAGGTAATGACTGTTACTGCAACTTCAGTTGCTTCAATTGCTGAGAGCTTGAACAGAATTCTTTTTCCTTGTTGTCCATTGCGCTGGATCAGGCTGAGATGATCGGTGTCAAGAATATACATTGCGAAGTGTTGACGACCTACTCAGCGGATTTACGCCATTCCTGCCCTAAGCGAACTGCTTCATCGAAGGTGGGGTCATCTTCAAAGCTACCTGCTATTTTTAGCCACCAAGGCTCTTTTTGAGGGAGAACTTGAGACAGGGTTTGTTTAACTTGTGTCAGTTCTGTCTCCAAAATAGTGACTCGTGCCTCAAGGGGTTGGGAACGATCGCCACTCGGTTGGGAAGTCATAGAAAGGTGTGTCACATTGGTTCTGGAAGCATTATAGCGAGATCTCCAGATTAACTAAACACACTGGTTGCTCGATCGCTTTACAGCTAACTGGATAGGGGAAAGATGAGGGCGATCTTGGGTACAGATCTTCTCCACCAAAAGTCATTCGAGGTTGGGCGATCGCTGATTCTAACAAACCCATATCTCGGATATCTAAGGAGGTGAAAGCGATCGCGTCTATAATTCTCTGCGCTTGTTGCAGTCCAAAGTCGTTGGTTGGTATGAAAGCAAAATGGATTGCACAGAAATTATGTTCCCATAAATTTTGCTACGACTGAATATCAGGTTACGAGTTCGAGAAACTCGATCGAACTTTACTACACGGTTTTGGGCGATCGGCTCTCCATCCGCAGAGTTCAGTGGTTTGGGGTTTGGAGAGTGGGGGGAGTGAGGGCGATCGGATGGAGTTTTTGGGGTTGGTTGAGGGGGAAGGGCGATCGGATTGGGAGTTTACTTTAACGTAATGTTTTGCTGTTGTAACCCCTTTCAAGATGACAATGCTAGAATTTGCACAGTTTTCTTGCTGTTTGTGATGCTGAGTTGAATGGAAGTCACCCGGTTGTCGAGCCAAGGACAAGTTGTTATTCCTGCTGCCCTCCGTGCAGTTCACCATTGGGAAGCAGGGCAGGAACTCGTTGCAATTGATGTGGGTGATGGAATTTTGCTAAAGCCAAAAAAACCTTTTCCAGAGACAACGCTGGCACAGGTTGCAGGGTGCTTGAAATATCAAGGAACACCTAAAAGTTTGGATGAGTTAGAGAATGCGATTTGCCAAGGAGTGATGGAGCAATGGCATGATCGCGGTTGATACGAATGTGGTTGTCCGGCTTTTAACACAAGATGATGAACAGCAGTACAACCAAAGCCTGAAGCTTTTTCAGGAACATGAGATTTTTATTCCAGATACGGTGATTCTTGAAACGGAATGGGTCTTGCGTTTTGCTTACCGTTTCAATCCGAAGGAGATTTGTGAAGCATTAAGGAACCTGTTGGGTTTGCCAAATGTGCAACCTGCAAATGGTGGTTTGATTGCAAAGGCTTTGCAGTGGCATGAGAATGGTTTGGATTTTGCGGATGCTCTTCACTTAGCCCAAAGCCAGCACTGCGCTGCAATGTACACGTTCGATAGGCAATTTGTAAATCGAGCGAAGGGACTGGGTGGGTGCAACGTTCAGCAGCCTTAGTAGTGAATGAAAGAACTCAATCAGTCTGGAATTTGGCATCGATTCTCCATCCGCAGAGTTCAGTGGTTTGAGGTTTGGAGAGGGGGAGGAGTGAGGGCGATCGGATTGGGGTTTAGCGATCGCGTTCACACCCGAAAAATAACATGGAGATGCGTGGGACGTTAACGCAAAATAGTAGTCAACCATGTAAAAATATAGTTTCCAAGAATTCCAATAATTAGTGCCATTAATACAGTGATTATCCAGAATGTCTTCCTATCTTTCATTTTGTGAAAGAATTCATCTCTCTCTTTTTTTGATGTCTCTGTAAAAAGCAGGAAGCGATAATCAGGAAGCTTAACTAGATTATAAATAAGTGGTGGCAATAAGAGGGAACCAGCAGCTAAAGAAAGCATTGGAATAATAAATGATGCAAAAGATAGACTTCGAGCATTGCAAGCACTAACAATCTGAATTAGGAAATCTATTTTTTGATCAATGGACAGATTATTCTCTATGTATTGAATTCCCTGCCCAGATAAATTTCGACACTCTTGCATAGGCACTTCTGATACTTGAAATACCAATATAAAGAAGGTAACATAAGCCAAACCTAAGCAAGAGAACTCAACTAACTTAAATCTTTCCACGATTTTTTGCCTCAAGGCATTTCCAAGCGAGGGACTTGCTTTTGTAAGGCTTGAAAGGAATCTACGGACAAGTTCAGTAATTTCGATCCCCCATCCCTTGTCAGTGCATCTAATAGAATAGCTAATTTTAGGAGGTTTATGAGAAGAACTTAAATCAAATCCTGAAAAGAGTGATCTGTTCCTCCTATTACTTTTGTTTCTTCGAGTTTTAGAATCATCTACTGATGAAATAGATATCTCTTGCTTCTCAGAAGCTTGCCTATTGTGAAATTTAACCAAGTAGCTCCAAGTAAAAATAAACCCTTCGCAAATTAATGGTCGCAATTCTTTGTAGTTTATAAAATTTTGAACCCCGTTGAATGAAATTGAAGAGCCGTCATTAAAAAACAATTTGGCTCTAAATTCAAGCAGTGATGACAGATTTTGCTTCGCAATTCGATCATCAATAAGGTTGTTAAGATACTCAAAACTTCCAATGTCAATCTCAAACGCGCCTTCTACATATCCCTCAATTGACTCTGGTTGCCCCAGCAGAGAAACCATGAACTCCTTGAAAGCGTTCTCATCTAGAGGCAAGCTAATTGATGCTTGATTGTAAACAAGAGGAACAGATTGAATCCTTTTATTTTCGTCCATTTAATTCCTCGAAAGTATTTGATGGATTATGCATTGTCCATTAACCCTCGAAAAGCACCACGGAGTTTTGTCTACACAAGAGCCTTGAGCAAAAGATCGGGCATAATTCTTCTGCTTGTTTCCTCGCTAGGGAGCATTAGACAAAATTTCTACCAACATCCTAACCGATCGCCCCACCGCCCCAAAACCGTTCTAAAAGTTTCAGTACAGATTTACTCCGACGAGTGCCCGAAACGCTCCTCAAGGGCTGCATGGATTTGAGAAATTGATTTCTTCTCATTATCCAATTGGGCAATCAGTTCACAAAGCTCATCGATCGAGATCTTGTATCGGGCTGCATAGAACTCCAGCCCCTGATCGATTCCCTCACTATTGGTATCCGTCCGAGCAACAAGGATATTCCGGGCGAATGCCGCTTTGCTCTGCCGTTGCACAAACGCCCATTGCAGAAACCGCTGATAGTGATACTCTCCCATCTCTCCCGTGGAGACTCTTGTATCTGACACGATCGTAGCAATCCTCATAACATACCTCTCTATTTTGGCAGTTTGCAGCAAGGTTGCCGCAGTTTTAGGAATTGACAACCTTGATAGCCTATAGTTTAATCAATTTACGGCAAAATTGCCGCAACGTTGCCGCAAAAACAAATGAAGATGTAACTGGATAAATTCTTATACCCATTACACTTCATCCCGATTGCTCACTCGGAGAATGCGCGGAGGGAATGCCTGATTAGACCAGCCAGCGCAAACCAGCCAGAAGCTAGCGGTGTAAAGCCGCAATTCTCCAACAGATCACAAGCGTTCAAACAAACATCGGGGCGACAGCCGATCGCCCCCTTCTTCCCCTGCCAAGGAGCAGAATTGTCATGAATGACGACCCGAAACAATACACCTGGAGCATTCGCAAAAACGGCAAAGAATGTGCCCGATCGACCACTCGCGCCGAAGCCGACCGGATCATTGTGCAACTCAAAAAGATTAGCCCCAACGCCCAATTCACCGTGCATTATGAAGGCAAATCCATCAGCCATTGCGATCGGGGTGGGAAACCCTTGGGATAGAAAAGACTGTTCTAACCTTTGTATTCATTCCCCACTCCCTACTCCCTACTCCCCACTCCCTACTCCCTACTCCCTCCCAAAACTGTCCCAACCGAACGAAATAAATTCTCGCCTCAATCTAAAATCTAAAATCCAAAATTCTACCGGGAGTGTCACCATGTCCGAAGTGCTGATCAAAAGTGGGCGCATTGTTACAGCCGTTGATGATTACGTGGCGGATATTCTGATTCGGGATGGACAAATCGAATCGATCGCCCGCCAAATCTCCTCAGACACCGCAGAGGTTCACAATGCAGCCGGATTATTGGTCATGCCCGGTGGAATTGATGTCCATACCCACATGGAATTTGACTTAGGAGCGGCGCAAACCTGTGACACCTACGAAACCGGAACGCGATCGGCTGCCTTTGGCGGAACCACGACCATTGTTGACTTTGCCCTGCAAAAGAAAGGGGAAACTCCGAAACATGCCCTCGACCGACGGTTGGCACTGGCAGAACCCCAAGCCTGCGTCGATTTCAGCTTTCACATTATCCTGACAGACATTACCCCGGAAACCCTGACTGAACTACCCGATTTAATCAACAACGACGGCATTTCCAGCTTCAAAATGTTCATGGCGTATCCAGGCGTGCTGATGGTCAGCGATGCCGATATTTTTCGATCGATGCGAAAGGTGGGAACCCATGGGGGTATGGTCACGGTTCATGCCGAGAACGGTGAGGTGATTCAGGTGTTGATTGAGGAAGCCCTGGCACAAGGCAACACATCGCCCAAATTCCATGCCCTGACCCGTCCCCGCATCATGGAAGCAGAAGCCACTCACCGCGCCATTCGGTTAGCAGAACTGGCAGAGGTTCCCGTTTACATGGTGCATTTGTCTGCGAAAGAGGCTCTGGATTCTGTGGTGGAAGCCCGCGATCGAGGCATTCCGGCGTTTGCAGAAACCTGCCCCCACTACTTGTTTCTCACCATTGAAGAATACGATCGCCCCGGTTTTGAAGCCGCCAAATATGTCATGACTCCGCCATTGCGAGAACATGAGTGCCAGCACGCCCTCTGGCGCGGATTGCGGTTTGACGATCTGCAAATTGTTTCCACCGATCATTGCCCCTTTTGCTTTAACGAAAACCCCTACGGCATCCAGCGATCGAAGCAGTTGGGACGAGACAATTTTGAGCAAATTCCCAACGGTGCCCCCGGAGTCGAATTCCGCATTCCCCTATTGTTTGAAGGTGGAGTCAACGCAGGCAGGCTCACCCTGAATCGCTTTGTCCAACTCACCTCCACCGCTCCCGCCAAAATGTTTGGACTCTTCCCCCGCAAAGGCACGATCGCCGTGGGCAGCGATGCCGATATTGTCCTGTTCGATCCGCTCAAATCCCACATCCTCAGTGCCAGCACCCACCATTCCAACGTCGATTACACCCTCTACGAAGGGCATTCGGTTACAGGCAAAGTCGAAAAAGTCTTCCTGCGAGGAGCGTTGATCGTGGATGGCGATCGGTGGTTGGGCAGTCCGGGCATGGGGCAGTTTCAGAAGCGATCGGCTTCGGGCAGGGTGATGTAGTTTGCAGCCTATAATCAAAGCACTGGCTTGACTGGTTTGACTGGTTTAACTAGCTTGACTGGGGGAAGAAAGGGCAATGCTGAGTGCCAACATTCGACGCTTTACCGTAGAAGACTACCACTGGTTGACCGACAAGGGATTCTTTGCAGAAGACGATCGGGTGGAGTTGATTCGGGGACAGGTGGTGCAAATGGCAGCAAAGGGAACGGCGCATGAGGTTTGTCTGAATCGATTGCTGAAAGTCTTAATCAAAGGATTTGCAGACGATCGGGCAATTGTACGGTGTCAATCTCCAATTGTCTTATTTGATAACAGTGAACCTGAACCCGATTTTTCCATTGTGCAGTATCGAGAAGATGAATATTTAGCGGCTCATCCTGCGGCGACTGATGTCATGTTAGTGATTGAAATCTCAGACTCCTCTTTGGATTACGATCGCGTCACAAAAATACCGCTCTACGCAGAAGCCGGAATTTACGATTATTGGATTTTTAACCTACAACAAAACATCTTAGAAACCTACTGCGAACCTTACCAGAATAATGATGAAGAATTCGGCTATCGGTTGAAAAGAATTGTATTACCCAATGAAACGATCGCCCTTCCCAATTTTCCTGATCTGGTGATTGATTTAGTGAATATTTTTCCACCCGTTGGGCGATCGTAAACTTCCCAGAGAATCCATCAAGCCTCGATCGCAGATGTCGCAATGTCCGCAGCCGTTGCCGAATGGGTTTACCGCTTCAGAAAAACCGAAGGAATTCAGTAAAACCTGCCAGCGACAATGGCGAGTGTTCAGATATTGCATCATTGGTTTGGCTAGGTTTTTGGAGTCGGAAAGGCGATCGGTTTTGACACTGCAAATCTCATAGTGAAATGGATCGTGCCACTGTAACTGGCCTTTGCTGTGTAGGAGTGCAAGGGCAATCGCGCCATTGGGAAACTGTCGGCTGATGGTATTCACATCTCCCTGTTTAGGAATTTTGTGTCGTAATTGCTGTGCTGTTTGAAACTGCTTGTTGCGCTGCTGTTGAAAATATTGCTGCCGCTGGCGATCGTCTGAATCGATCCATCCAGTGGGTTCGCTGATCAAACTCAGAGCTTGGGCAGGTTCCCCATCCCGTCCGGCTCGTCCCACTTCCTGTACATATTCACTGAGCAAAATTGGAACGTGAAAGTGAACTACAAAACGCACATGCGGATGATTAATTCCCATCCCAAACGCGGAAGTGCAAATCACAAAGGGAATATCTCCCTTTAACCAGGAAGATTCGATCGCCCGTCGTTCTTCTGGACTCAGTCCGGCATGGTAGGCAACCGTCGAAAAACCTTGCTGAGTCAGCCATTGCGCCAATGCTTCACCATCCCGACGAGTGCGGACATAGACCAGTCCGGCTTGTTGGGATCTTGCTCGGATAAATTGCAACATCTGCTGCCGTCGTCCTCTCGGAGTCCAGGCAATGCGGACAGATAGATGCAAATTATGACGATATGGGCTTTGCAAGATAATTTTAGGATTATTGAGTTGGAGAATGTGCTGGATGGTCTGCTGTGCCTGAGGATCTGCCGTTGCAGTGAAGGCGGCGATCGTCATTTGTGTTCCCGTTGGTTTGGTTTTCAGCAGGGCAGGTCGGACGGCTCCCAACCGTTGGTAGGCAGGACGAAACGTATCTCCCCACTGAACAAGGCAATGCGCTTCATCCAAAATTATGCCGTTAATGTTCACATGAGGCAGACATAAACGATTCCAGACTGCGGGACTAAAGAGGGTTTCAGGCGAGAGGTAGAGTAATCTTAGCCGATTGTTTTCCAGTGCCCAAAGGGTCTGCTTTCGTTGATGGGCAGGCAGTTCACTGTGAAGCAGTGCGGCAGGTAAGCGTTTTTGCCGAAGTTCCTGCACCTGGTTTTCCATTAATGCCACGAGCGGCGAAACCACCAGCGTTACGCCTTCACTCAGCAAGGCAGGCAACTGAAAGCAAATGGACTTTCCTCCTCCTGTCGGCATGACGACCAACGCATCCTGCTGGTTTAATAAACACTGAATAATCTCCCCTTGCGGCGATCGAAAATTCGCATATCCCCAAATCGCCTGAAACTTCGACAAAACAGAATCCCAACTTGAATCCCAACCTGACCCAGATGAAGCTCGATCGTGTAAAGGCATCTTGGCACCGCACCGCAATACCTCCAGCATTCCCGCTACGAAAAGGGTGTTAACACCGATCGCCAACTGCTACAAAGGGATGAAATAACGCCATCAAACGAGGGGACAGTACGATGAATGTAGCATTCTGGTTATTGTTTGGCTTTTTGTTGGGAGCCGTTTTTTTGCTCTTTGTTCAATTTGGCAAGGAACGAGAACGGGTTCTTGCCATCGGTTTAATTGTTGCGGCCTTGGCTTATTTGGGTTTTGGTTTTGCTGCCCATGCAAGCTTGCCGTGGCTACTCATAGAAGCTTCCGGCGTGGGACTTTATGGGTCGATCGCACTGCTAGGATTACGCTACGCTCTGGGGTGGCTTGCACTCGGCTGGGCAATTCATCCAGTTTGGGACATTGGATTTCATCTTTTAAGTCCTGCCAAAACGTTTGCTCCTAGTTGGTACGCGATTTCTTGCATTAGTTTCGACTTAGTTGTAGCAGCGTACATTGTTGTAAAAGCGAATGAGGAAAGCCTGATGAATTCTGCCAATCGCGCTCAAAAAGTTCTACTCGCCTTGCTCCTGCTGAATGGGATTTCGACCTGGCTTCACTACACAGATAATGCCTTATTTGTGAAACAGTATCCTGGCCCAGAATGGTTCACAACCGCTGGGATTTTTGCGACTGTGATGGTCATGACTCCGATCGGTTTATTGGGTTATTGGCTCTATACGAAAAGGATGTTTTGGCTGGCGTATGGCTGTCTTGGTTTGTATTCCATCACAAGTATTTCCAGTCCAGGTCACTATCTCTTTCCGATCGTCGTGCCTATGTCGGTAAAAATGCACAGCTTAATTTGGCTAGATGCCATTTCAGGAACGCTGTTAATTGGCTTTATCCTGTGGTCAATGCTGGCAGCGCAAGAGTGGCGGGTCACGGCAGATCAATTGCCCACCCCATAATCCAGTTCTCCTGATCTTTGCGCCGCTGAACTGTGGCAAACTAGGTTCGTTCAGCTCTTAAATGCTTTTGTGTGAGGGGTAATCATAATGGTGGTGTATCACCTGATTCAGCAGCTTCCTGGCGTTGCAGATTTTACAATCTGGTCGGATATTAGCCAGCATAATTTAGTTTGGCAAACTATCGACTGGAGCCTATTCGCTCAGTTTGAAACGGATGTGTTTCGCCCAGTGCGGGAATTTTTTGAGAACTTCATTGAATCAGGGCAGATCTGGGCATTTCTGATTGGGCTGGTTTTGGGCTATCTGTTTCGGAGTTTAACTTCCTACGGTTAATGGCTGAAGAGACTTGCAATTTCAGCCCGAAAGCTTGAAACTTAAAACTCAAAACTTCCTATTCATCACCCACAGCATACCCACGCATGGTTGACACATCTTCCCAGTCCCAACAAACTTGGAGCCAACGGTTTGAATCAGCGTTGCACCCAGCGATCGCCCGTTTTAACGCCAGCATTGGGTTTGATATTGAACTGATTGAATACGACATTACTGGTTCCCAAGCCCATGCCCAAATGCTGTCCCACACTGGCATCATTTCCTCTGAGGAAGGCAAACAGCTTGTTGAAGGGCTTGAACAAATTCGGCAGGAATATCGTCAGGGGCAGTTTCATCCCGGCATTGATGCGGAAGATGTTCACTTTGCGGTGGAACGCCGCCTCACTGAGTTAATTGGAGATACCGGGAAAAAGCTGCACACCGCCCGATCGCGCAATGACCAGGTTGGCACAGACACGCGGCTATATTTGCGGGATCAAATCACCCACTTGCGGCAGCAATTGCGATCGTTTCAAGCCGTTATGGTTGAGTTGGCAGAGCGACACATTGAAACCCTGATTCCAGGCTACACTCACCTTCAGCGGGCCCAACCGCTCAGTTTGGCGCATCATCTACTGGCATATGTGGAAATGACCCAGCGAGATTGGGAGCGGTTAGGTGATGTGTACAAGCGGGTGAATATTTCGCCCTTAGGCTGTGGAGCACTGGCAGGAACCACCTTCCCCATCGATCGCCACTATGCGGCAGAACTGCTTCAATTCGATCGAGTCTATTCCAACAGCCTGGATGGGGTGAGCGATCGAGATTTTGCGATCGAATTTCTCTGTGCTGCGAGCCTGATCATGGTTCATTTGTCGCGGTTGGCAGAAGAGGTGATTCTATGGGCATCGGAAGAGTTTCGCTTTGTCACGCTTAAGGACAGTTGCTCTACGGGGTCTAGCATCATGCCGCAAAAGAAAAATCCTGATGTGCCAGAGTTAGTGCGGGGCAAAACCGGGCGGGTGTTTGGGCATTTACAAGCCCTGCTGGTGCTCATGAAGGGTTTACCGTTGGCGTATAACAAAGACCTGCAAGACGACAAAGAAGCCCTGTTTGATGGCGTGAAGACCGTGCAAGGCTGTCTGGAGGCAATGACCATCCTGATGCAGGAAGGGCTAGAATTCCGTACGGTTCGGCTCAACGAAGCCGTCAACGAAGACTTTTCTAACGCTACCGATGTGGCAGACTACTTGGCAGCCAAGGGGGTTCCCTTCCGCGAAGCATATAATCTCGTGGGCAAAGTAGTGAAAACCTCGCTGGCGGCAAATAAACTGCTCAAAGACCTGACCCTGGAGGAATGGAAGGCGTTGCATCCTGCGTTTGAAGCCGATATCTATCAGGCAATTACCCCCCATCAAGTGGTGGCTGCCCGCAACAGCTATGGCGGTACGGGGTTTGAGCAGGTGAGACGGGCACTGGCAGAGGCAAAACAGCGGTTGAATGAATCTTAAACATTCGATTTAACCGATCGAAAACGTCTGAATCATTGGGTAGCGGTTCGTTTGCCGCCAAATTTTTAGCGGGTTGGGGGTGATGCCAAAGGTCGGCTGCGGTTTCTTCCAGACTTGTTTGTTCATTCGATGAAATTTCTGCCTCTTTTCTGGCTTCTTGGTGAAGATATCGCCCAAAACGGAAAATATTGATTTTTTTCAAAAAAAACTTCCGTGATTGGACGACAAATCTGGATAAGAAGAGTAGATCCTCAATGAGCTTCATCCATGAACATTTCCACAAACCGCACACGCCGCCAGGTGCTTCGATTTATCACTGGAACTGCTGGTAGCCTCATGCTACAGGCTTGCGCTCGTCCTTCTCGCATCTCTGCCAACCCAAACGCATCCAATAATCTCTCTACTTTTTCCTTTGGATTCCCGTTATGGACGGGTAATTTGCCGTTTTTTGTGGCAAGAGAAAAAGGTTTTTTTGATGAAGTTGGATTGTCAGTCAATGCCAGAGATTTTGATGCAATGGCAGAAGCCTTTCCAGCATTCAATGCAAGACAAATTCAGGCGATCGCTCCGGCAACCTCAGAGGCGGTTTCCCTATTTGCAGAAGGGTCACCTGGCCGATTAGTGACGGTTATGGGAATTTCCGTGGGGGCAGATGTCATCATGGCGCGAAATAGCGTTGCCAGCATTGCTGATTTTAAGGGTAAGCGAATCGCAGTGCAAAAGGGAGGAATTGGCCACTTTTTCGTGCTGCAAGCCCTGGCAGAAGCGGGTTTATCTGAAACCGATGTCACAATTTTAGATGTAGACCCTGCCACAGCAGCAACAGCTTATCAGGCAGGAAGTGTCGAAATTGCCTACTCCTATCCGCCGTTCTCCAGTGAGGCCCTCGCTTCTCAAACCGATGGACGCATTATTCATGACTCATCGACCAGCTCAGTTGTGTTGGCAGATACCTACTTTGTCAGTACTGAGTTAATTGAAAATGAGCCACAAACCGTAGAGGCATTTCTGGCGGGGATTTTCAAAGGGGTAGAGTTTTATAACACCAACCCAGATGAAGCGATCGCCATCACCGCCACTAGACTTGGGATGCGTCCCCAAGAGGTTAGAGAACAACTCCAGGTGATTCGCTTTCCCACCCTGCAAATGAATGTGGATATGTTAACGAACCCTCAAAGCGATCGCTATCTATTGAATACATTAACGACTTTTGCTGAACTTTTAGAAGATCAAAATCTCAGCGGTTCCATTTCAGATTTACCAGACTTAATCGAACCAAAATTCGTGCAAGCGCTGAGTAACAGGACTTGATTTTCCCTGAGGATGATGAGCTGTGGCAACAGATGAAAAAGTTAGGACGTGTTTTAGAACCTTACGGTTACTTCGCTAACCTGTGATGATCCCCCTAGATCCCCCTTGAAAAAAGGGACTTTGAGCGGTTTAGTTCCCTCCTTAAATGGAGGTTAAAAATTAAATTGGGTCATTGCGATCGGTCGATCGTACTCTGGCAGGCAAGATGCCTGCGCTACGGATTCCCCGATGATTTGCTTAACTTCCATAAAAGGAGGGTTAGGGAGGAGCAAAGGGTTTAAAGCACTTTTCTTAAGTAACTGCTCGAATTTGTCGGGCTAGATAACGCTGGAACAACCAAATCGGCATTTCCAGATGACTGAGTGGGCCAGGAGCATAGAAAGCAGAATTTAGTCCCCGCTGCATGGCGGTACAAACTTCCATATCCTCCATATGAAATCGCTGTAATCCTTCGATCGTTTGTTTCAGCTTTTGCTCATAGTCATCTAGTTGCTTGCTTTCGGGGGTGACGAGCAGCGTCGTGTGCAAAATCATTTTGTCTGGGCCTTGAGGAATCAAAAAATACCAGTAAACCTGATCGGGCCCAATAAATAGGAGAAAGTCCGGATTTCCTAAGTACACCGCATATTCATAATGATCTTCCGAACTCAACGTGCGGGGCGAACTAAAGGTTTCGATCGACTGTCCTGCCTTAATTTTTTCTACCAGATGCTTTGCCAAGGGAAGATGACAAACTACATGGTTGAGCGTTTCAGATTCAGTCCAGGTGCCAGTTGCAGGCATGAGTGGCTCAAACGTTTTATGGTGGGCCCCCATGTGGTGGTATGGTTCCATAAAGTTTTCCACCAGCAGCTTCCAGTTGAAGTCACACTCCCACTGCAAATTTGCCACCATCTCCATTTCCGCCAGATTCCAGCGTTCCACGTAGGGCAGTAGACCCGCATAGTGTTGGCTGACGGGTTCTAAAGTTGGATCAAAGGTGATGAAAATAAATCCTTGCCAAATTTCTGTCCGAAAGCGATGGAGGCAGATTTCTTTAGCATTGAATCCTTCATTTTGCTGCATATGGGGTGCTCCCAGCAGTTGCCCATCCAACCCATAACTCCAGTGGTGATAGGGGCAAAGAAAACTGCGCCGATTTCCCTTAGGCGGATGACCATACTCGGCAGGCATCATATCCATCGCTCGATGCACACACACCCGCGAAAGGACATTCACGCCATCCTGTCCGCGAACCACCGTCATGGGTTCGTTGAACAAATCGAAATTCACATAATCGCCTGGTTTGGGAATCTGCGACACATGCCCAACACAGAGCCACTGCTGCTTAAAGATGTGTTCAACTTCCCAGTTATAAAAGTCAGAATCAAGATACGCTGCTGCCGGAAGGGCGATCGCCTGCTCAAAAGGCCGCTCTGCAACCTCAAGAATGCTTTGCTGAATCTGGCTCAGCCGATCGCAATGAACTGAGTCTAAGGTAGGTGTGGGCATAGGATGATAAATTTACCTGGACTACAATACGAAACTTGGATCAGTGTTTTCGATGGGGGCAAACCGCCGATCGCCCCCACCCTTGATGACCGATTCCGTGGGAGTTATGAGTAAAGATCTTCCAAGAAAGACGTATCGGTCACTGCCTCAGTGGATACGGTTTGCTCAATTAAATCTTGACTGAGCCAAATGTCTTGAGCTGCCGGAAACACCTCAAAGTATTGGCCAGCTTCTCCATTCAAGCCAAAGTAAGACGCATTTTCGTCATAGTCGGAAAATTTCGTTCCTTCCAGCATTGCAGCTAGCTCTTGCTCATCAACGCCTAACCCTCTTGCCATCACTGCATTGGACGGCTCTGGATTTTCCCTCCAGTATGCCACCGCATCAAACCAGGCTTTTAATACCCCTTTCACCGCTTCCGGGTTGGACTGGGCATACTCCGAGTTCACCGTCAGCAAGTCTAGCAACAATCCCAACTGCTCTCGGCTAGTCAGCAAAATCTTCCCGTCTTCTTTTTGGTCTACGGTTTGACTCACATACGGTTCCCAGGTGACGGCTGCATCTGCCTGATTACCGGCAAACGTCACGGCTGCATCGCCCGCCGTTGGGACATATTTAACTTCGACATCCTCTGAGGTTAGCCCCTCTCGTTCCAGGAGGTAAAGCAAAAAGAAGTGAGAGGGTGATCCTTGTTCCACGGCGATCGACTTGCCGCGCAAATCGGCAATGCTTGAAACGTCCTGCGTGGTAATGATGCCATCCGCACCGTAGGAGTCATTCAGCTTCATAATGCAGGTAGCCGGAATCCCTTGGGCTGCCTCGATCGCAAACATATCTAAGGTGGAAATCGAAAATTGCACTGTCTGGTTGGCTAAGGCCGTCCGACGAGAGGCAGCATCTTCAATCGTTAAGATTTCGGCATTGAGTCCATATTTTTCAAAAAATCCTTGCTCTTTCGCAATGAAAAAAGGGCCGTAGCCGACCCAAGTTAAAATAGCAATTTTAATGTCTTCTAATGCCCCTGATTCTCCAGAGGGGGATGAGCTTGTGGCTTGCCGATCCGTACAGGCAGCGATCGTGAAGGCTGCCCCTGTGGTTGCGGTGTACTTCAGAAATTTCCGACGCTTCACTGGGCAATGCTCCCCTAATTAATAAAAATTCCTCACATACACTTAGCACAGCGGAGCCGGGTTTTCAACGCAGACACGTGTTTTTGCGATCGGTGATTGAAGGTTTCTAATGCCTGTTGTGGTTTCCAGGGTAGGGGCGGTTGCCAATGGTTGTGGGGCGAATCGATCGTCTGTGGTGAAGATTGGAGTTGTATGGCATGGGATGAGTTCCGATCGCGTTTCACGATCCAGGGTTCCCATTGCAAGGGCGATTGGGTTCTTGAAGATCGGTTTTACCTCTTCCAAAATTTCCGAAATCGATCGAGCAACCATTTCCCAAATTTATTTGGATTGAGGCGATCGGGCTTTGCCATAGCTGATCGGAGTGCTCCAAGGTTTTCTCGTACTACCACTGTATTCGGATGGTCAATGCCTAACTGCTGCTCACAGATAGCAAGCGATCGGACATAGAGCGGTTCGGCTTCTCCGTAGCGTCCCATTGCTCGATATAGGTTTGCCAAGTTGTTGAGAGTCGCTGCGGTATCAAGATGTTCAGTCCCCAACTGCTGCTCTTTGATAGCAAGCGATCGAATCAAGAGCGGCTCGGCTTCACTGTAGCGTCCTATCGAGTAGTACAGTCCTGCCAGATTGTTCAGACTGACGGCGGTAGCAGGATAGTCTGCTCCCAACTGCTGCTCTTTAATAGCAAGCGATCGAATCAAGAGCGGTTCGGCTTCACTGTAGCGTCCCACCAGTTGATATAAGTACGCTAACTCAGCTGAAGTTTCTGCAATTGCAAGGATCTGCTCTTGTCCTTCCTGAAGTCCGATCGCCTTTTGCAGATATTCGATCGCTTGAGTACATTCAGTCTGATAATTTAATGATTTTCCGTGTTCTAATCGCTTTTTGTAGACTCGTCCCATTTGAACACACAACGTGGCGAGAATCGAATCTTTAGGATTCGTCCGTTCTGTCTGCTGAATTAAGGCTTTCAGGTCTTCCAGGGGAATCAGTGTCTCTTCATCAATACTAGAGAAGTCTGGAATTTGTAGCCCCTCAAACTCTTGGGCAGGCACACCGATCGATCGGCGAGACATGAATCTAAACACGCCTTTTCGCCAACTCCAGAAGTCAGGCGACTTGCGGCTGAGGAGCGTCAGGTTTTGATACGTTAGCCAAATCACGATCGGGTAAGGAAATTCCCGCAGTGCCTCCCGCGTCCATTGCAGGTAGCCAAAGAACGTCTCCTGTTCCGACTTTTCTTTGCCCAACTTTAGGAAATGCAGTAGCTCAATTCCGGTTAGGGTCAACACCGCAGGCTTACTCTGCTGAAGATATTCATTTTCCTCAATGGTTTGGCGAACCGCCGCACTCAGGCTGGGTTCTCCCCGTGTCAACGTCAGCCGATAGGATTGAATTTCAGGAGCCAGATCCGACTCGTACCGCCGAATCATCTCCTCTCGCAACACCGGATCATCACACACCGCAATCAGCAAACTCAAGCTGCCCTGACCAGACTCGATCGCCGTCAGCAATTCCTCATAGGTATCCTGATTTTGCCGATCCGGGTTGTCCGATTCATCAGGTGGCATTGACTAATCCCTTCAGCTTGAGTAGATCAATCACGATCGGGTGCAGGTCATACCAGATATCACCATTGCGATACTCCAGCACATGCAGCCCATGTAATAAGTCTAAAAACTCCTGCGCTTTTGGATCATCTGGCATGAAGCGATCGTAGGTATTCTTTAAAATCTCGTAATCTGCCTTACTCAGGGATTGCTCAAAATCCAGGCGCATTTTCTTGATCGCTTCTACCAAAATTGTCTGATCAATCATCACAGTTTGATTCGGGTTGCGCCGAATTTCCCGCAGACACAGCCGACAGCAAATATTAGAAATCCGAATTAACTCCCGCAAAACTCCGCCACTGTAAAGCACAATTTGAGTCACCAAATCAGGCTCAATCAGTTCGGCAGAGATTCGCTTTTGAAGAATTTCGCACAGCGTATGAACCGCTTCATCAATTGGCACAGGATGATCCTTGCGGCGTTCGCCCCTAGAAAACAGCTTGCTTACCGGCATCACCACAATCTGATCATTCGATTCACTCACCAATACTGCTCGCAGAGAGGCTTCCCGCAGCGACGAAACGGGAATGGTGTAAATAATCCGAAAACCAGGCAGAAACAGAGCTTTGATATGGTTTTTGAAGATTTTCTCCACATCACCCAGATCAATCTTATCCAGGTCATCAATAATCACCAGCACTCGCTTTTTAGTCGAAACCTGAATCTGAGCTGCAATGATGTTAATCCTGGCAACCAGATCGGAAATTTTTGGTTCAAACTCCTGCCGGATCTCCTCCCGAATATTGGCTTCGCTCTTGAGAATGCCCTGAATAAATTTGAAATCAAACCCGGCGGAAAGGCTGGCATTGATTGGCGTATCGGTTTCAATCCGGGTGCGTGTCGTAAACCACCTGTAAAGCGGTTCCTTCAGTTGCTTAGACAATTCCACTCCTTCCCGCTCTGCCTCGGCGATGAGACTCACCGCGATCGCATACAAAATATTGGTATGAGTCACATCTGGCGATTCAAACAAATCCGCGATCGAGAAAAACACCACAAAAAAGTTGCGTTCCCGACACTGCCGCCCAAACTCCGCCAGCAAGGTAGACTTTCCACACCCCCGATGTCCTGAAAAAATCGTTTTACCGCTCTGGGTATCATCATCCTCCACCAACTGCTGCAACTCTTCAATCACATCCTCTCGATACTTCACCCGAAACCGCTCCAAATCCTGGCGATCGAGCAGGGGCAACAAATCCAGGTTGCGATAGGCTTCTTGAAACAGGGCAAAGCGATCGGACATGGGAAGTGGATAGACAAGGGAAATCCCCATCATCATATCGAGTAAAACTAGCTGCGCGTATTAGTCGCTTCGATCGCCTTACCACAACGGAACTGCAACACTCATCACTACTTCTTGTCGCTTGGAGGAGGGATCTTATTTTGGGCTTCTGCTTCCTTCACGGCAAGCTCAACCACAAATGCCGCTAAATTTGCAGTGGGTCTACCCTCCGCCTCCGCCCATCGCTCCAGGGCATAAAAAACAGAGTCCGGCAATGTTAAATTAACTCGCTTACTCACGATCGCGTCTGCTTGTTTTCCGCCTCCATCGTACATTTCCGTGCCTCAAAGTAAGCAAAAGTGCTTTACGAGTAACATATTAGTGCTTTCTTGGTATTAAATTGAAAATACACAAAAACCAAAAGCCAGCCCTCCCAAGTTTCTCAGGCTCCGGGGGACTGGCTCTGGTTCCACATTATTTATGGAGACAATTTAATTATGACCTATCGAGAACGCCTGAATCATTGGGCGGTGATTCGTCTGCTGCCCAATTGTCAACGAGTTGTAATCGATCGCTTTCGTAGTCGATCGTCTAAGCCGCTTTCCCCATCAAACATCCTGCACAGCCGCACTGATAACCTAACTCCCCCGACTCCATTAACCGATTCAGTCCTGAACCTTGAAGACGGCTAGCCGTGCGTTGGCTCGATCGCACTGAAGGATTCTGAACCGCAGCAGCATAGTTCACGGTGTAACCAATATCGTTCAAGATGGCAATATCTAGACGGTTGGGTAATGTGCGAATACCAGATGCAATACGAACATCCATCACCGCTTCACCCGATCCAGCAAATTCATAGCTATCCCGGATATGCCCCCCGTCTAAAGGAATCGGATTACCGCCGTTCACTGTCCTGGCATTAATGCCAACAAATCCCTTTTCAGAGCTTCTTGCTGGGTTGATGGATGCCGTCAGCCGATCGAACGCCCGACTCGTCCCAAACCCTAACACATGCCCGATTTCGTGTACCGCAGTGGAAATAAAGTCAACTTGGTTAATGGGAATATCATTCGCTGTGTCAGGGGTAGGGTCAAAGAACCAACTGGTGGGTGAACTGCCGCTATCCAAATCAAAAGCAACAGAACCCATCCAGGGGCGAAACTGGTTTCCAGTAATCCGGGCTTCAAGGGTACCAGCAGGAGCCGCCTGCGCCAAAATGGGGCTACGGTTGAAGCCAAAGCTGCTAAATCCTAAATCCCTTGCCCCCACGAAGATGACCAGATCATCAATCACAGAATCATTGACAAACCCTCCACGGATTAACTGTCCCGTGCTGGGATTAATCAAGCCATAGGTACGGGTTCCCGCCGGAGTGTCAGGAAAATCGTCCAGGATAATGTTCTCCCAAACGCGAGCCGCTGCCTCTAATGCAGCCCGTTTTTCTGGCGTAAACCAGCCGATCGTATCAAAGCGGTAATCAAAGCGAATGTTGAATCTGGAGTTGTTGCTATTGGAAGATGAAGCAGTCGATGTACTGGTAGCAGGACGACCGGGTAAGGATGCGGCTGGGTCAGGTAGAGGGTTTGCACTCAGCACCAGTCGATATTTTGTATCACGGTTGCGCTGTCGAGGGGCAACCCGAATGTGATAGGTTCCTGGGTCAAGGGTTTCCTGAATGGTAACGGCCCCTTTTTTAGGGCGAGGTAGCCGTCTCAAAACACGACCCACACTGTCTAATAAAACAAATCGAGCATTCGATCGCTGGCTGCGGGCAGAAAGGGTTAATTGGCTGCGCTGGCTGAGTTGAACTTGCAGAAAATCCCTTGGATCATTTCCTCCAACTCGATCGCGAAATACGGTTCTTCCAGAGGATAAATTAAGTGCCTTTGCTCCAGACAAAGCATCATCAGAACGACTTGTATCAGTCATATGTACTCTAGTATCGAATTGACGATTGAAATATCGAAAAGGAATACACACGACCAAAACATTTTATAGCGTAACCCCAATCTGGAAATTTAGGGGGACGATTCAATGAATCACCGGGATACTACGTAGACACCCTCAGATTTTAAGCACATTTTTCTAAATCTTTGGATTGCCCGCGCCAACTTTGTGTTGCTTTTGTAAAAAATGACAACAGAATCTAAAAATTATCCAAAAAGTTAGAAGCAATGGGAACTTTTAATCGTTAGGATGAAGGTCTATGCTGATCTGAGGGTTTAAGATCTGATGTTGACTAAGGGGCTTGATAAAGAGACGGAAAAATTTTTAGCCGACATTCTAGCGCGAGAAGAAACAACAACGGACGAACTGATTAAAAATTTGATTCGCGATCGTTGGATGTTGCTAAATCAGTCATCTGTCGAAAATCCTGTCGAAAATGACGAGCGAAGCAACGTTTCGAGTGCTTCTCCAGAAGCTGCACTTTCTGCGCCAGAATCTCAAGATTTCCGTGTTGAGCAACCGTCAGGCATGACAGCAAATGCCGCCAAACAAAAGAATAATAAGAATAATAAACAGACGATCGCAGAATTTATTAAGAAAAAGCGGTTTTGCTAAGCGTGAAGGTAAACTTCTCGTTAGCATTACGCTCTGGTCAGCAAGTTGTGATATTAACAGTTTGCTGACCAAAAAATTCATTTTTATTTAGGCATTTTCTAGTTCTCAAACGAACCAAAGAATGCCTATTTTTATTTTTTTGAAATTTTTACCTGTTTTCTACAGCACCACAAAAACGATCAGAACAGCAATTGTGCCCCAAGCTCATCCGTTGCCACACTTTTTATTCCGTTATTCCAAAAATAATTCCGGCTCCAGCACCTCCTGCCCATACACTTTCAGAGCAACCGACCACAGGTAAAACCCTTGGGAATTCAGGTGCAACCCATCCGTACTGAAGTCCATCTTTAAACGCCCACTCTCATCAGCAAAAAGCGGATACAAATCCAGGAAGTAAACCCCTTCTTCCGTAGCAACCTGCTTAAGCCGACGGTTAAACTCCTGAATTTCAGAGTTTGGCAACGCCAGCAGCCGATCGCGCCCTTCCCAGGTTGCTTGTTCAGCCGCGTGGGGCAGAATTGACTGAATCACAATTTGAGCCTGTGGATGGACATCTTTAAGGTAGTCAACAATCAGCCGTTGATTTTCCAATACGGTGAGTTCGTCAATACCCCGCATCAGGTCATTGATGCCAATCATGACAAAGATCGTTTCCGGCCGAGTTTGATCAAACAAATCTAGCCGCTCCAGCAGCCCATAGGATGTTTCTCCTGAAACCCCCTGATTGAGCCAGGTTCGCTCACTGGGTAAAAACTCTTCTGGAAACCACAAGCTAATGGAATCTCCAGCCAGGATGGTCAGCCGGTTGGGTTGTTGTTCTGCGGCAACGCTTGCTTCTTGGGCCAACAACTCTTTCCATTGCTCATAGGTTAGCTGGTGTCGTTGCCCTATATCAGGCGTTTCTGAAGGTGTGGGAAAAAGTTCAGCTTGGGGAGAGGGAGAAGCATCGACTGGTTCCGTTGAGGCAGCAGCAGGCGAAACCGTGTCGGCACCAAAGTACCGCAAGCCAAGTACCATCACAACTGCCAGCAAAAACCCGTTGGCAGCCAGAGACAAAAATACCCATCTTGGTAATAGCCGAAGCCGCAGAAGGGTAGGAGAAAATTTAACGAAGTTACTCGCAGCCTGGAGGCGGCGATCGTTCATATATCTTGAAGGCTTATTCCGTAACAAAGGTGAACCCATTCAAGCTAGCAACTGTCTGTTTGATTAGGCTATCAAAGAATTCTGCCCTCCGCTAATCTAACCCAATTTTTCTTTGTGATCTTGTCTTCATTTCCTGCCCAACAGCATCCTCACCAAGAAAAAGGGCACCGCACGCGATGCCCCAAAGATTAACATCCACCACTAGACGATTAAACCGCTTCTAGGGGATGAATCTAGTTGATGAATGAGACGAACTAGTAGTTGCTTGCTGCACCTGTGGAACCCGTAGGTGTTGTCACGGATGCACCAGAAACGCCACCTGCTTCTTTGAGGAAACCGCTGTAGGCTTCCATGCCGTGTTCGCCAATGTCCAGCCCCATCAATTCCTCTTCTTCTGTCACCCGTAAGCCAAAGATGGACTTGAGGGCATACCAGAAAATAGAACTGAGAACAACTGTCCAAAGCCCATAGGTTAAAACGCCTAGGATTTGAGCAATTAACTGGTTCGCACCACCGCCAAAGAACAAGCCAGCTTCTTGGTCAAATAGACCGACCGCCAGAGTTCCCCAGATTCCGTTTACAAGGTGAACCGAGACTGCCCCTACAGGGTCATCAATGCGGATGCTGTCAAAGAAGTAAACCGCGAATACAACCAGGATGCCACCAATCAAACCAATGATGATTGCTCCCAGATAAGTAACACCAGCACAACCGGCCGTAATCGCAACCAAGCCAGCCAGAATCCCGTTGATGATCATGGACAGGTCGGGCTTGCCGGATGCAATCCAGGAAGTAATCGTTGCGGCAATTCCCCCTGCTGCGGCTGCCAAGTTAGTCGTTACGGCAATGTAAGGAACGGCATCACTTGCTGCCAATTCCGAACCAGGGTTAAACCCAAACCAGCCGATCCACAGAATCAGGCATCCCAGTGTGGCAATGCTCATGTTGTGACCCGGCAGAGCAGAAAGCTGACCGTTTTGGTATTTGCCAATCCGGGGGCCAAGAATGGCTGCACCCATCAAAGCAGCCCAGCCGCCAACCGAGTGAACAACCGTTGACCCAGCAAAGTCGCTGAAGCCAGTTCCACCCAGAAAGCCAATCTCAGAGAGCATACCGCCGCCCCATGTCCAGTGGGCACTAATGGGGTATGCAATTCCTGTCAGCAATAGGCTGAAGATCAGGAAGTCTACAAACTTGATGCGTTCTGCGACAGCACCCGAAACGATCGTCGCAGCCGTTCCAGCAAAAGCAGCCTGGAACAGGAAGAAGACAGGAATCGTTAAGGTGCTTTCATCTAGACCGTAGGTTGCAGGGTCTTGGCTAGTCAAAAACCAACCGCCGCCGCCAGCAAAGCCACCCCCAGCACCAAAGGTCAGGGAGAAACCGATCGCCCAGAATGCAAGTGTTGCCAGAGCAAACACAATCAGGTTTTTAGCCAAAACGTTAACGGCATTCTTCTGGCGACAGAAGCCGGTTTCTAGCATAGCGAAACCCGCATTCATGAAAATCACCAGAATCGCAGCAATCAGAATCCAAATATTATCCAGGGTTGCCTGAACACTTTCAGCCGTGATTTCTTCAACTTGAGCCGAGGCAGCAACACTCCACAATCCAACGATTAGGGCAGTGAGCGGAACACACGCCAACCAACCGATCGAAACTTGTGGAAATATGCGCTTCAACCTTCTAAACGCCCCAGAGGCGTTTGGTAAGGAGGCAGATCCCCAGGAAGCTTGCCGTGCCGACTTGCTTCCCAGCTTCCTCTTTGTCTTGAGAACCAGGTTTTTAGACATCGTCAGATGTTCCTTAATCGTTGCAGTTAGCCAACACTCTACGAAGAACAGCAGAGTTTTTCCCGTTCGGATAGGAGGAGCAACCGATACCTTATCGTGGCCTTTCAGTAATCCCTAAATTTTAGGGTCATGAGGGAAAAATAAACCACTTAGGGAGCTAAAGTCGATCTGTACTTATCACATTCACTTGCCCCATTCATCGGAGGAACGCTTCGACAGAAGACTCAAGCACCTACGAAAGTAAGGTATGTATCATAGAAATTTCATCAATTCATAATAATACAGTTCTGTATTCTGTTATACAATTGGCTTCTTTTCTCAATTGTTAAGTAACTCCAATACTCCCTGAACGCTGGAGTAGCTATGGATTTGTCGGTTGCTAAGGCACAAAAAAATATATTTGAGTTTTTGATTATTTTTAATGCCGCAAAGAGTATCTATTGATACACTGTTTCATCTTCTTTTCGCCATGCCGGGTCAACAATGCAAATAAAAACTAGCGGAACGGAGCCATTATTGCGAATAAATTGTCTGGCGTTGGGGGGAATGTAGACGGCATCCCCTGGTTCTACGGGCTGGCTTTCGTCGTCAATATGCATTTCGCCGCTTCCTGCCAAAATGTAGTAAACTTCGGAGGTTTTGAGGGAGTGGGGAAGAGACGTTTGCCCCGGTGGGACGATCGCATGGGCAAGGCTATACCGCAGTTGGAGGGGTTGCTTGTCGGGGTGTAGCAGTTCCCGCAGCTGAGTTCCGTCACCTGCAATAAACTCTGAACAATCATTGAGTTTTTGAATGAACACAAGCTTAATTTCCAGCGAATTTATTCTTGATTGGAAGAAGTAAAGTATCCGATCGGTTCATAGTCCAGGCAATGAATTGCCTCCTGGGAGAGGGCTTCCTGAGGATGCACCGGACATTTCAAGTGATAGTTTTTGGTAAAAAAACGGCAGTTGGCGCAAGGAATTTGATGCATTTTTTTAGCGTTGCGAATGCCATCTCGCAGGGCTGCCCAAATGTTCCAGCTAATCAGCAGAACAATGCCCCAAGCCGAAACAAAACAAACTGGCCCAAACAGAGGACGAAGAGCTTGAATGAGCCAATATAGCGATAGATGTGCTAAATGAAACATGGAAGCAGGGTAAAGAGAAATGATGGCAAATTTTCCAATCTCATCATCAAATGTAAGCGTTGAACTTGGCTATTTTTTGTTGATTTTTGTGAAGAAGTAGAGATATGGCACGGGATATCCCGATCGCTGTCTTCCCCCAAATTGGTGAACCATTTGCAGGAAGTACCTTTCTAACGGCTCAAACTAGGGTAGATGGGTCGATCGCTTCACAATATCGCATCACATCGCGTCACATTGATATCACGTTGAATGAATGCTCAGGGGTTTGAATGGGATTGCATCAAAGTTCGGGGCGGTGGCGTTTAGGGTTGTCTCTGGCCCTGTCAACTGCTTTGCTCTGGGGCGTATTGCCGATCGCCCTTAAAGTGGCCCTGCAAGCCGCCGATGTTTACACAGTCACCTGGTTTCGCTTTTTAATGTCCTTTGGGTTGCTCACCCTTTGGCTCAAGCAACGGAAACAACTGCCCAGTCTGCACAAGCTCCAAACGTCACGGCTCAGCCTTCTAGCCATTGCAACAGGTTCCCTTGCTGCCAATTATCTGTTTTACCTAAAAGGGCTATACGCCACTTCCCCCAGCAACGCTCAGGTGATCATTCAAATTGCTCCCGTTCTGATGGGGTTGGGGGGTTTATTTATTTTTAAAGAACGATACACCCTCCGGCAGTGGGCAGGGTTAGGCGTTTTGACCTGTGGCATGGTGCTTTTCTTTCAAGATCAGCTTCAACTGTTAACGGCTGCTTCGGGGCAATACTTGCTTGGAAGTTTCTGGGTGGTTTTGGCCGCCGCAATTTGGGCGGTTTATGCCCTGGCTCAAAAGCAGCTTTTACAGCAACTTTCCTCTCCGGTAATCATGTGGCTGATCTACGGCGGCAGTACGCTGCTGTTTACGCCAATGGCCTCACCTCAGGATTTGCTCACCCTAACCCCTGTGCAGTGGGGCATGTTGCTTTTTAGCGGGTTTAATACGCTGTTGGCCTACGGTGCATTTGCGGAATCGTTAGACCATTGGGAAGCCTCGCGGGTGAGTGCCGTCCTAGCATTAACCCCTGTGATTACTCTTACTTCTGTCTTTGCGGTTTCATCCCTGTTGCCCAGCCTCATTAACCCAGACACCATGACCACGCTGGGAGTTTTAGGGGCGATCGGGGTTGTGATTGGCTCAGCCAGTATTGCCTTGGGAAGGCGATCGGCAAATCGTGCGTAAGTAAAGAGGGACGAGACTTTGACCTTGGATGGGCGATCGGAGGACACGAGGCAAAACTCAGGGATTCCTAACTTGATCCTTCCCTGCTTCTCAGCTTTGAGATCTCAATGAGATCTAAAATAGAAATCGTAAAAAAGATCTAAACTCCTAGAGGCTTACCGGAGTTTTGTGAGAGTATTATTCAGGTATACTCTGAAATTTGTTCTTAAATTGACAGACAGGAAGCTCAGCTATGGTACTGCAACTTGGTGACACCGTTCCTAACTTTACTCAGCAATCCAGCGAGGGGGAGATTAATTTTTATGACTGGGCTGGTGATAGCTGGGTCGTCTTTTTCTCCCATCCAGCAGACTACACCCCCGTTTGCACCACTGAACTGGGTGAAGTCGCGAAACTGAAGCCCGAATTTGAAAAGCGTAATGCGAAGGTTATTGCCCTCAGCGTGGATGATGCCGATTCTCACCAGGGTTGGATCAGCGACATCAACGAAACCCAAAGCACCAATGTCAACTATCCGATCATTGCGGATTCAGATAAGTCGGTGTCTGATCTGTACGGCATGATTCATCCCAATGCCAACGCCAAGGTGACGGTTCGCACTGTGTTTGTGATTGATCCAAACAAAAAATTGCGCCTGACCATCACCTATCCCCCCAGCACCGGCCGGAACTTTGAAGAAATCCTGCGGGTGATTGATTCACTGCAACTGACTGACAACTACAGCGTTGCAACTCCCGTCAACTGGAAGGATGGCGAAGATGTGGTGGTTTCCCCCGCCATTCCCACCGAGGAAGCCAAACAGAAATTCCCTAAAGGCGTTACGGAACTGAAGCCTTACCTACGGATGACTCCTCAGCCCAACAAGTAGACAAAGAGGGCGTAGAACTTTCATCGGACTGGCGCAGTTGCCTTGAGATAAATTTTCTCCGATGGAGATGCTCCGCGAACCAGCTGAAAGCAAAAACCCATTAGTGAAAGTTCAGAAAATCATCGGGTAATGGTCTTGTGGGGTGGGCATCTTGCCCGCCCAGTCAGAGGATGAATATCATTTTTAATTTTCCTAAGAGGCATGGGCTGCTGTGCCTCTTTTTGCATGGAGCTGCCTGGTTGAAGGGAGAAGCTGGCTTCTGGGTTGACCCAATCAGTCGTGCGCTAGGCTGAAAGCATTGGAAATAAACCCCAGTACGGTGAACGTCCCATGATTGCCCAAGAGATTACAAATGTGCTGTCTGATTTGTTCAAAGAGTCGGTACAGATGAAAGAGGAGGCGTGGCAGGTCGAAATTGACAATTTGCGGCTGCTAGTGCTGCTCTCAGATGACAAATCATGGCTCCGATCGCTTGTCACCATTGCCCCAATGCAAGATGCGTTGCCCTTCATGCAGCAATTTCTAGAAGCAAATTTTGATGAAACCCAGGAAACCCGCTATGCCTTTTTTCAGGGCTTGCTTTGGGGGGTGTATCAACATAACCGTGAAACCCTGACTCCAGAAGATTTTCGCAGTGCGATCGTCCGGTTGGTGACGCTGCAACAGCAAGGTTTATCCGGCGTGTTTAGCATTCTGGCGGAAACCCAAATTCGGCAAATTGTTCAGGTGGCAAAACAGCAGGGTCAAACCCTGGAGGCAACGCTGCAAACCCTCGATCGGCTATACGAAGAGGGGGTGATGGGGGATATGAGTTTGGGGGCAGAACAGCGAGAAAAAGTGTTGGGGGCGTGGCGATATCAGTTGGAGCGGTTGTGGGAGGCAGAATGAGCCTGTTTGAACAGCACCGGCAACACCTTACCGAGACAGAAGCTCCATTGGCAGCCCGCATGCGACCTCGGACATTGGATGAATTTATTGGGCAAGATGCGATCGTGGGCCCAGGTAGGCTGCTCAGACGCGCCATTCAAGCCGATCAACTCTCCTCACTGATTTTCTACGGGCCGCCCGGAACCGGAAAAACCACCCTTGCCCGGATCATTGCCAATGCAACCCGCGCTCACTTTATTTCGATTAATGCGGTGTTGTCGGGGGTTAAAGAAATTCGGGAGGCCATCAGCACTGCCCAGGAAAAGCGGGGAATGCACAGCCAAAAAACGATTTTGTTTGTGGATGAGGTGCATCGGTTTAACAAGGCCCAGCAGGATGCACTGCTGCCCTGGGTGGAAAATGGCACCGTGATTTTGATTGGAGCCACCACTGAAAATCCGTATTTTGAAGTGAATAAGGCCCTGGTGAGCCGATCGCGGATTTTTCAATTAAAGCCGTTAGAAGAAAATGATTTATACCGCGTTGCAGAACAGGCTTTATCCGATCAAGAACGAGGATACGGACGGTTAAACGTACAGCTTGAAGCAGAGGCATTATCTCATTTAGTGAATGTCGCTAACGGAGATGCACGCGCATTATTAAACGCCTTGGAACTCGCCGTTGAAACCACTTCTGCGAACGAAGACGGAACAATTTTTATCTCCTTAACCGTCGCTGAAGAATCGATTCAACAACGCGCTGTGCTATACGACAAGGAAGGAGATGCTCACTTTGATACGATTAGTGCGTTTATTAAAAGTATCCGAGGCTCTGATCCTGATGCAACCCTGTATTGGCTGGCCCGCATGGTGTATGCCGGGGAAGATCCGCGCTTTATTTTTCGGCGAATGCTGATTTTGGCGAGCGAAGATGTGGGATTGGCAGACCCGTCGGCGGTGGCGATCGTCCATGCTTGTGCGGAGTCGTTCGATCGGGTGGGAATGCCCGAAGGACGGTATCCTTTAGCCCAGGCTGCCCTTTATCTGGCAACGGCTCCCAAGTCGAATAGCGTGATGGGTTTCTTTGATGCCCTCTCAGCAGTGGAGCAGGCTCAGGAAGGGGAAGTGCCGAATCACCTGCGGGATGCCAAACGAGACAAGCACGGCTTTGGGCATGGGGCGGGTTACTTGTATCCCCATTCCTACCGGGAGCATTGGGTGGCACAGCAGTATTTGCCAGGAAGCCTGCAAGGACAAGTGTTTTACCAACCGTCCGATCGCGGGTATGAAGATCAGGTGCGGCAGCAGGTGGCCCGTCATCGGGAAGCCCAGCTTGCAGCAATGGTGGAAGGAACGGGGGTTGCTTTACCCGAAATTCTAACCTTTAGTCCGGCAAATTCCGTCACCGATCGCTGGCTTCAGCGCACCCTCAGCCAAACTGGAGAAAGATTGGCAACAATCCGCGATCGGGTATTTACGTTGGCAAACCCACAGCGGCATCATTTAATTTTGGATGTGAATGCGGGCAGTGGTTTACTCACCTGGGAAGCAGTTCGTCGGGTTCCAGAGGGCGGCGTTTATGCATGGGTGTATGGGGCTACGGATGAAAAGGCGTTGCAGGAACAAGCTGTTTTTTTGCCAGAACTGAACCGTCCGGTGGTGATTCAGAAAAACTTTCAGGAAAAATTCTCAGAGTCCATTCCCAAAATTCCGCCTGATGTCAGGTTCGATCGCATTATTGGCAGAAATGTCTTGCTGAATGAAATTGATAAAAATGCAGTGGTGCAATCGCTGGCAGAAACATTATGTC
>PVWD01000296.1 GCA_003003615.1 filamentous cyanobacterium CCP2
ATTTGATCATTTGAAGATTTCAACCCCACTCCCGGTATAGACGCAAAATTTCCCATTTCTCCCCCTTTTTTGCCTCCGTTGCCATAACTGCTGCCAAACTGCTGCCAAACTGTTGCCATAGCTGTATCTTCACACCCTGATGAATCACTGATTTGGAAACAAGATTTTGGGGAACGCTTGATTAGATTCCCATGTAGACTGAAACAGATCATTTCTCCTTACTGTTCAAGAGATTGACTATGCAAGTACTTGTAACTGGAGTTGCCGGATTCGTTGGCTATCATTTGGCAAAACGCCTTTTAGCAGACGGATTAGAGGTCTATGGCGTTGATAACCTAAGTGACTATTATGATGTCAATTTAAAGCAGGCTCGACTGGAACAGCTAAACGGGTTATCTGGCTTCACGTTTCAGCTTTTAGATTTGAGCGATCGCCAGGGAGTGGCTCAGCTTTTTCAAGATCACACCTTTGACTATGTGGTGAACTTAGCGGCTCAGGCAGGCGTTCGCTATTCCTTGATCAATCCCCATGCCTATGTAGACAGCAACATTACAGGATTTGTGAATCTGCTGGAAGGGTGCCGCTACACTCCTCCAAGACATCTGGTTTTTGCTTCCTCTAGCTCTGTTTATGGGGTTAATCCTAAAATTCCGTTTGCCACAAGTGATAATGTGGATCACCCGATTTCGCTGTATGCCGCCACCAAAAAAGCCAATGAACTGATGGCGCACACCTACAGCCATTTATATCAATTACCCTGTACGGGACTGCGGTTTTTCACCGTCTATGGAACGTGGGGCAGACCGGATATGGCGTACTTTAAGTTTGTCAAAGCGATCGAATCAGGAAAGCCGATCGACGTATACAACTTTGGCAAAATGAAACGAGACTTTACCTATATTGATGATGTGATCGAGGGAGTGGTGCGAGTCATGTATAAACCACCCCAGGCCCAGGCTGCATCTCAAGAACAGACAACAAAAGTTCCCTATAAACTCTACAATATTGGGAACAATCAGCCCGTTGAATTGCTGCACTTTATTGAAGTGATTGAACAGTTACTTGGTAAAGCAGCGCAGAAAAACTTTTTACCCATGCAGCCTGGAGATGTGCCTATCACCTACGCGGATGTGGATGACCTAATGCATGATGTGGGATTTAGACCCGACACACCGATCGAAGTTGGTTTGGCAAAGTTTGTGACATGGTATCAAGAGTATTATGGGAAAGGATAAGGGGGGTTAAAATCCCGCCTTCACACACAAAAATAGGCGAACAACTGTCCGCCTCATTCACAAGCTGATTGTGCTTCAGGTACTATACCCGACGACGCATGAAAGATTCCCAGATGAAAATGGCAATCATCGCACCAAGAATTGCAACGATCAGTCCAGGGATGCTGAGGCTAGCCGCAGTGAATTGCAAGGTGCCCGTTTGCAAGACTGTGACGATCGTTCCTCCCACAAAAGCACCAATGATACCCAACAGCATGGTGGCCAAAATACCGCCACCCTGACGACCCGGATAAATTGCTTTAGCGATCGCACCAGCCAGCAGACCTAAGATAATCCAAGCAATAATGTTCATAGTTTTCCCATTTGTTAATACAGTTTGCAAACTCCGTAAAGGAGTAGACTAACGCTTCAATTATTTGCTAGAAACCTTAAACCGCCTCTTGAAGAAAATTCTTGAGACGACAAGTTTGATATTACCAAACTCGCTTGTATTGGTTACTACAACTAAAGACTGATTTTGAACAATCGAACTTTACCATACTTCTTCTGAATCATCCCAGGTATCTTCACTCAGTTCGTAGTAAAGCCCTTCCTCTGGTAGGGTTGCATCTTCTAGCACAATGTAATCGCCCCGAATCCAACCCACTGTACCCAGTCCAATCAGTTCAACGTAATACCAGGTGTAGCCATCACTGCCGATCGCCTCGTCTAAAATGTCTACCGAATCGCCTACCCTGCCATAATCTAGTTCTTCAGAATCCTGGGAGGGTTCGACTCTTACCGTCACATCTGTTCCTGGCTCATCGCCTGCAATGATCGCGGGGAAAGCCTCAGATGGCAAAGCTGAACCCAGGAAGAAACAAGCCGCGACGATCGCACTTCCAACTATGCGTTTTAGCATCATCTTTCTCACCTTTACTGATGTTCAGAACTCAATGATTCCAGTTAGCAATTGCTTCAAGGCATGGAGCTTAGATGCAATGGGTGAAAGTATAGCAATAGACTTTGCTACGAGAAAAAAATAATGTTTAAGTTTTATGTTTAGGTGATGAGGAAAGCTCCTAATTTTGCACCAGTTTTGCAGTGAATTTTCTATTTCTTGCTAGATTCCACGTTTCAACAACAATTTTTTAATGCATCCTACTGAAGATAGATCATGTCATTAGTAAACGGTAAACCCTAAATTTTGCATGGCTCTCACTATTCAGGACTTTGGATAATACAGAAATGAGCAAAATACAGAAATAAGCAAAATGCAGTAAGCACAAAATGCAGAAACGATGCCATGCTGCACCCTTCAGGGAATCGGTTCGCCATCGCTGCCCATAATCAGGTATCATCGATGCTTGTGTACTTTTGTGCTGTCTGGCCAATTAGGGGATAGGAAGATGTTGCGATCGCTATCTGGCCAATTGGGGGATAAGTCTTTGGCTCCCGTTGGAATCCACTGTATTCTTGAGTTGTACGGCTGTCCGTCGTCATTGCTTGATGATCCGTTGTTTATCCGCAAGCGTTTGCAAGAAGCTGCCAAACAAGCAAAATCAACGCTGCTCGGTGAAGTCTTGCACGAATTTGAACCGCAAGGTGTAACAGCCCTCGTTTTATTAGCTGAGTCCCATATTTCGATCCACACTTGGCCGGAACAGGGATATGCCGCAGTTGATGTGTTTACTTGCGGGCAGCATACTGATCCGGAACAGGCTTGTCTATATTTAACGCAAACGTTTCAAGCCAGAGAACATTCCCTCTGTAAGCTGCCGCGTAAACCGCCCATCGCTGAAGGGATCGGACATGCTTCGATGACGGCAACTGCAAAAGGGCAATAGCCTAAATTTAGGCGATCGATTGAGGAAGTTTATGCAATGGCAGGAACCGAACTTCGGACTGATTTTTGGTTAAGCGAATACCTCACCCCTTGGGATGTTTATGCCCATGGCATTACTCGGATGCTTGCCCATTGCCAAACCGCCTACCAGGAGATGTACGTTGTCGAAACGGGGTCTTACGGTAAGGCGTTGCTTTTGGATGGGAAATGGCAGTCTTGCACAGCCGATGAGTTTCTGTATCATGAGGCGTTGGTGCATCCGGCAATGATTTTCCATCAATCGCCCCGTCGGGTTTTGGTGTTGGGGGGGGCGGAAGGGGCAACCCTGCGGGAAGTATTGCGGTGGAACAGCGTTGAGCAGGTTGTGATGGTGGATATTGATGGTGAAGTGGTGGCGGCTTGCCAAAAACATCTGCCTGAAATGCACAATGGAGCGTTTGATGATCCAAGAGTAAACCTGGTCATTGACGACGCAGTTCACTTTCTAGAGCAAACCACCGATCGCTGGGATGTGATCATTTCTGATTTAACCGATCCGATCGAATCTGGCCCGGCCTTCCAGCTTTTTACTCAGGAGCACTATCAGCAAATTCAGCAAGTTTTGGCTCCGGGTGGTATTTTTGCCCTTCAGGCAGGCCCCATTAGCATCCCAGAACTTTACCTCCATGCCCGCGTCATCAAAACCCTGCGATCGATTTTTCCAGTTGCGCTTTCCTGCCTGTGTCCTGCCATGAGCTATGGCGTGCCCATTGCCTTTGCCCTGGCTAGCCAAGATCTCATTTCTCCCTACTCTGACCCCGAAGCAATCGATCGGCATTTGGCCCAACACACGACAGGCGGCTTTCAACTGATGGACGGGACAAGCCTCCTCGGACTGTTGCATGTTCCCCGGTATATTCGCCAAGCGATCGAGGCTGAAACAGAAATTTATACCCTCCAATCTCCTCCTAAACCATTTGGTAAAGGCATCCTGGAGAAACCGCTGTGAAGCTATTTTAGTAAGCATTCTGCCATTTGGAATTTAGGGAGATGAATGTACTGTTCATATCAACTTTATTTGTTATGATAAGCAGATGTGTCTCAAGAGTGGGCGGAGTTTCAACCCATTTATCTGAGTTAGCAAAGATTAGTGTTGCAGGTTCAGGTTCAAAACTCTGGTTCAAAACTCTGGTTCAAAGGATTCAATCGGGACGATCGCATGACGGAACAGCAAATTCAACCGATCGCAGAAAACCTATGGTGGGTGATTCCTGATCAACTGGCAGGAGTCCGTAAACCCAGTGAAGCAGAGATCTCGGAGTTACAGGCGGCTGGCATTGGGGCAATTGTGTCTGTCATGGATGATCCATCGAATCTGGACTTATACCAACAGGCAAACCTGCCCTATCTCTGGTTGCCCACCCAGGGAGGGACTGCCCCCAGCCCAGAGCAAATCCAAGAGTTTCAGCATTTTGTTGAGCAGCAACACCAACAGGGAAATGCAGTTGCAGTGCATTGTTCGAGTGGTAGACGACGTACCGGAACCATGTTGGCGGCTTATCTTATCCTTTCTGGTTCTTCTTACGATGATGCAGTTCAGACTGTTGTAAAAGCTAATCCTGATGTAGAACTGCGATCGGCCCAAACCTCGTTTTTGCAGGAGTTATCCAGCGGGTAATTTTTGCCTTGCTTTGATTCATTTACCTTGGTAAATCTTGTGTTGCTTGTTGTCCAATTGTTGTAAACTTGTCTCTATTTTTTGGCTAAAACCACCGCACCATTCATGACTGAATCCAATCATCCACCCCGAATTTTATTTTTATATGGCTCCTTGCGAGAGCGTTCCTACAGTCGGTTGCTGGCTGAAGAGGCGGCTCGCATTATTGAAGGGTTTGGGGCAGAAGTGAAATTTTTTGATCCAAGAGATCTGCCTATCTATGGCAGCGTTCCTGATACGCATCCAAAAGTGCAAGAGTTGCGAGGTCTGAGCCAGTGGTCGGAGGGGCAGGTTTGGTCTAGCCCTGAAATGCATGGTCAGATTACCGGAATTTTGAAGAACCAAATTGATTGGATTCCCCTCAGCATTGGTGCTGTTCGGCCCACTCAGGGCAGAACGCTGGCTCTAATGCAGGTGAGTGGCGGGTCGCAGTCATTTAATGCAGTGAATACGATGCGGTTGCTGGGACGCTGGATGCGGATGTTTACGATTCCCAATCAATCTTCTGTGGCGAAGGCTTACCAGGAGTTTCATGAAGATGGCACGATGAAGGACTCGCCCTACCGCGATCGGGTTGTAGACGTGATGGAAGAGCTTTACAAGTTCACCCTGCTCCTGCGCGACCATGTTGATTATTTAACCGATCGCTACAGTGAGCGCAAAGAAAAAGGTATTGAATCAGGACAATCAATCGGGACGATTGGAATTCGTTAGACTCTAAGATGAAGAGATGTAAACCGATCGGCTCTAGCTATGGAATGGCGCGAAATTTACGGCAATTGGATCTTGGTTCCGTTGCAGCCTAAGGGAATTATTCACTTTTTGGGTGGAGCATTTGTGGCCACGGCTCCCCAAGTGACCTATCGAAATTTATTGGAGCATCTGTCCAACCAGGGATATGCGATCGTTGCCACACCGTTTGTCAATACCCTTGACCACACCAGCATTGCCCATCGAGTGATGCGCCTGTCCAATTTAGCCCTTGACCATTTACAGGAAGATATTCTGCACAGCCGATCGCTCCCGATCTATGGCGTGGGGCACAGCATGGGATGTAAGCTGCATCTGCTCATTGGCAGCCTTTATCCACAGGAACGAGCCGGAAACATCCTGATTTCATTCAATAATTATCCTGCTCGCCGTTCCATTCCCATGCTAGAGCAAATGACTGAATTCTCCCGTTTCACCTCTCAAGTAGCAACGCGCTTTGTCTCCCAGGTTGCGGCCCAGTTTTCCACCCAAGCCTTGCCATCCTTTGCCCTGCCTGCGTTTGAGGTAGAGTTTACGCCTTCCCCCGAAGAAACCTTTCAATTGATTCTAGAAAAGTATCAGGTACAGCGAAACCTGCTAATTAAATTTACCAACGACGACATTGACCAAACCCGATCGCTACACGACGTTTTACAGGAGCGGTTTCCCAAGCTCACAGCCCTCCAAATCCTCAAGGGCAACCACATAACCCCCATTGGGCAAGATGTCAATTGGCAAACTGGCTCAGAGTTTTCGCCGCTGGATGCGATCGGTCAATTTGTGAAGCAGGAAGTCTACCGGGATATGAACCAACTCAAGCGATCGATGCTTATGTGGCTTGATCCGTTTTCAGCGTTTGGGAAGTAGGGAGCCGAGAATGGGGAGTGGGAATTGAGGGGGGTGTTTGGTTGCTGGTTTGATTGAGCAATAGCATTTGCTGGTGGCGCAGGGTGGTGATGGCGACCTCCCAGGGAAACGTAAACGACTGAAAGGATTCGGGGGAAATCCGGTCTTTGTCTAAGTCCACCACTACTTTTCGGAGAATTTCAAACAGTTCAGTTCTGGCGTGTTCCAATTCTTTTAAATTGTCGATCGTTTGTACTTGCTCCACCAGGGCTAAAATTTCCAGGTTGTACATGTCTGCCCGGTTCTTTTGCCTGCCGTTCAGCCATAACCGAAACTGCCACAGGCTAGAAATGCCCAAAACGCTGACGGAAACCAATAAGCCGATCGGCTCGGCATATTCCACTAGAAAACTTGGATCGTCTTTTTCATAGTATGCCTGTGCCCCTGGGTGAAGCGGTAGCCCCAGGTTTTCCATCGCGTCTGGTAAACGCATCATGGCCGCTCTTGGATAAATTGCCACAATTTCGCTGCGAAACTCAAACAGGGTTTGGGTGACACTCTGAATCACTTCTGGATTAACATCCTCCCGTCCGACTAACACAGCCCGCACCCCCACGATCGGCAAGTTTTCAGCAGGAGTGGGAGCTGCTCCGTCATAGGTTCCTCTGGGAATTTCCGTTGCCTCCAGGTAGGGAAACGCCAGCCGTAATGCCTCTGTCTGGTCAATGGCAACCAAACGAGAACCACTGGTTTTAAGCAGATTTGCCATCGACTGATTGCCCAAGGCAATGACCCGCGCCATTGCATCCACTTCTCCTTGCTGAAGGGCCGTGTAGGCTTGGTCGGGAGGCAAAGGAATCGGTGTAAAGTCGGCTGGTTCCAGGCTGTAATGCTGGCTGAGGGCCCAAAATAGCTGATAGGAACCGCTGCCTTCCGGCATGATGGCGACGCGCTTGCCGTTTAGGTCAGTAAAACGCTCAATGCCAGATTCATTCCGCACGACCAGATGAAACACTTCTGGAAACAGAAAAGCAACCGCACGGGCGGACGGTTCAGGCGGGGTGTCACTCTGGACGATCGCCAATTGAGCTTGCCCTGATTCCAGGAGTTCCAAATTTTGTCCAGCCCCCTGGGTTTCGAGCACTGTCACCTTAAGGTTGGACTGATGCCGCGTCATGACAGTGGCCAAAGCCTGGGCAAAGGCATAATATTCACCGTCTTTACTACCAGTGGCGATAACCAATTGGTAAACCTGATAGCGGCTTCGCATCCAGGCAACCGCAAACACGGTAGCGGCGATCAGGCTGAACAATAGTAGCGAGAGTCCCAATCGAGGTCGCATCATACCCAAAAACGCAAAGCCTTAGAATTTAACCATATCGCGTTCAAACGAATTTGCCATATCCCTTGGTTCCTGTGGTAATCTCAGCAGCAAGGCGCGAAGTGCGATTCTCCGTTAAGGTGCTGTTGAGTTCTGTGAATAATCATGACCGGACAACCCCCTCCTTCCCGAAACCGTAATCTTGGCTTTGATGAATTCATTGCCATTCTGGTTGCCTTCGCGGCGATCGGTTCCATCTTATTTTGGGGACTCCCCCGACGAGAAGGTGGCTTTCAGTTCACTGATCTGCAACTGTTCCCTGCTCCTACTGCTGCCCCCGACCGAGATCTCCTCCTGTCTGAGCGTGAATCCGCCCCATTGCCTTCGCCCTCGCCCAGAGTCAGATCCACGCCAACGCCATTTTTTACCCCTGAGGCTTCTCCCACGCCAAGAGCTGTTCAACCCAGAACCACTAGAG
>PVWD01000297.1 GCA_003003615.1 filamentous cyanobacterium CCP2
ACATCAGGCTGATCCAGGTACAGTTCAGCTGCTTTTTGGTAACTGACGATCGCCTTTTGAATCGCTCCTTGCTTTTGGCGGGCGGCTGCTAAAACTCGGTAGGCTTCTGCATAGCCAGGATGCAGTAAGATTGCCTGTTTCGCATCGGCAATGGCATATTCTGTTTTTCCAGCAACTAAATGTGCTAAACCCCTGGCATAGTAAAGTTTAGGATTTTCAGCATCACTCAACAGGGCACGAGTATAGTCCGTCACCGCTTCTTGCAGATTGCCCAGCTTAAACTGCGCCAACCCTCGTTGATAGTAGGCCTCAGCAAAATCAGGCTGATGGCTTAGAGCTTGGTTAAATAACTCGATCGCCTCTGCCAACTTTCCTTCACTGGCCTTCACCATTCCCTGCTGATAAAACGCTTGCTGCATTGCCACACTTGTTCCTGTTGAAGTTTGAAATCCCTCTATGGCAATTTTAGATTTTGGATTTTGGATTTTGGTGGATTTTGAGTTTTGGCAGATGATCGATCGATGGAGAGCAAGAAAATAATTGAGTAATGTTCTTGTGGGATGAGCATCTTGCCCGTTCTTTTTTAGAGCGATTGGGAAGGGTCAGTCTCCCGTCCGTTTGCCGTGGGAAGTCTGCAACACAGGCGACTTATACACCAAAAGGTAATCTGCCAAAAACTTACGGGCTTCCGATTCTGAAGCGAGACGGTACTTCAGCATATATAAAAAGGGTTTGACCCGCACATCGTCACGTTCGGCAGGTTCCCAAATTCTTAGAAGTACACCCCCAGCGACAGGAGTGATGTTGTACTTAAGGAGATGAGGGATGCTAGGGGGATGCATAGATAGGGTCACTGAGGACGCAGGGTGGCTCTCTGAGACAGGGAACCAAGACTCCTGTAACGAAATCCCTCGACTGATGTCCTGCCCAGTATAGACCCTGGTTCATTGTCACCGAAAACCGAGAAAATACGCAGACTTAATCCGGCAATGACAGACAATGTTGAGACATGGCTGAATGGGACACCACGACCAGGAGTTAGGGAACCCAATCAAAAGAACCTAGTATCGTCATTTGGAAAACTAGATTGTTAAACCGCTAGTGGATCAATCATTGGTAGCAAATATGACTTAGTAAAAATATTTGTACATATTTAGCCTTCATCACATCTGGGCTTGGGTCTTACCCTGGAACCTTCATATTTGAAAAAATGAGCAAGGGTCAGTCGAGATCATCCCTCATTGTGGGATGGAGAGGAGTTTTATGCAAGCGGCTAACAGCCCTCTTAGTGGAGAAGATGCAGCGAGAGGCTTCAACCCTTCTGAAATTGCAGCAATGGCGGAGAGATTTGCGCCATATTGCTCTGCTGTTATTCGTCGATCGCTCATTAAGGTAGAACTATGACTCAGCGTATATACCAAACTAGTTGTTGTTTTTTACACTCATGAACGAAGCATACCTGGTGGATTTCTATTGCGGCTGGCTAATTGAGGTGTCCCATGTAGAAGGGAACTTTAGGAGCGTTTGTTATTCTCCGTGCCGAGAAATATTTAGCACTCCAAATCCTTACGATTCAGATATCGCGGCAATGCGTGCAGCCGAACAAATCATCAACCAATACACCGCTTGCCATGCCTTGATTCAACTGTTACGTGAGCTATACGAAATAAACAAACTTAACTTTGAAGACTGGCGATCGTTACAGCAATCGCTAACCAAATTTATGAAAACGGTGTAATTTCCTTAACATCTCTGTTTTCCATCACAACCTCTTACAGGGCAACGGCTGGAACGGTTAGAGTCATTAGGGCAAACGAAGCTCATACTGGGTTGAGCAGGCTTCAGTGTTCACCTCCATTCATCTAACTTAAGAATCTCTTCCAATTCCAAACGCGCAGCAGTGGTTTTATGGGGTTGGATGGTTCACTCACATTCCAGCGTTTTCATCTCAAACATTTTTCTATGGACACGACACTGCTGCAAAACCGAGACTACACCCTCATCATTGCCAAAACTACCCTCGACGAAGCCAACAAACCACCCGGATTTGTCAAACGCTGGGATGCGGCGCAAGATGCGATCGTGGCATTGGCTCAGGCTTGTGAGGCGTATGATCCGGACGGTGTGACGCTGTATGTTTCCTGCGCGGCTCCAGAGGAATCGTGTGAGTTCAAAAAATATGAGCATGTCACCAGTTCTCGCCTTGTCCAAACCATTCAAGAAAACCTGCCGCCCCGCCATGTGAACTTGCGTGAAGTGCTGCAATTATCCCTGGAGGATTATTTTGCTCGGAAGGCAGCAGGTGAGACAAAGGTAAATGGTGAAATGATTATCGTTTTGCTGGACGGTGAGCCAGGCGATCGGATGGCGGTTGCCAAGGTGATTAAAGATGCCACCCATCAAATGGATGTAGATGAAGAGTTGGGGATTGGTTTTGTCCAAATTGGTGAGGATTTGCTTGCAAGAGGTTTTTTGACAGCCCTCGATGATCACCTTCAGTCGGTTGGAGCCAAGTTTGACATTGTAAACACGAAGCTTTTGGATACAATCAGCCCTGATTCATTGACCGAATTTTTGCTCAGCACCTTGTACGACTAAACCTTTCCCTACGGCTGCAAAATCGTCTTGGAAACAATGCGGGTCTTCTTGCGATCGGCTTCTGACAAATCTTCTCCCGATTGCAGGCGTGTTGCGTTCTCCTGTAATACCGTTGCCGCTCCCTGATCCCCCATTTGCAGAGCCGTTTGGGCCGCCGATTGCAGCATGGTTGCCGCTCCAGCTCGATCGCCTTGTTGCAGTTTAGTTTCGGCAATTTTTGTTTGACGATACTTGGCCAGGGCTAAAAGATGTTGCTGCACTTGAGGATTAGGCGCAGCCTGAAAGGCCCGTTGGACATCTGCTTCCAGGGGAATGCGCTCAGAGAGCAAATCTTCCTGCCCAGAGATCGGGTCATCATAACGGACTTGGACATCGGCGATCGTCTGTATTCCTTCGGGGAGCTGTCCCACATAAAGATTGGCCAACACCACTCTGGGCACATCCATCATCAAATCACCCAGCCGCACAATGCACTGTCCTCCTTCCTGCATGACGGGCAATTCGATCGTGTCTGGAACGACTTGGGCAACTGGCTTTAGCTCTGCCAACCGAACATTTGGAGCAAGATTAATTAACAAATGGGCATTGGTCAAACCGACCGACTGAATCCGGTTGAACAGGCGGCTAAATTCGCTGACGGCTGCTTCTGGGCGTTCAATGTAAGAGAGCGTTCCACCTCCAGCATCAGCAATTTTTTCCAGGACATCTTGATTCCAGTTGTTGCCAAAGCCCAGCGTATTCAGGGTAATGCTATATCCGGCGGCTAGTTCTGCCAGCTTGAGGCAGCGATCGTTGTCACCATGCTCGTTTTCACCGTCAGTGAGCAAAAATGCCTGAGAAATGGCTTCTTTCCTGCCCTTCGCCAACTCTTCGATCGCCAATCGCATCCCTTCATCAATGGCCGTGCCGCCGCTTGGCTGAAGTTTGTTAATTTCCAGCTTGATGCCTGCTGGGTTAGCAATCATCTGGTTGGGAACGAGCACCTTGGCCCTGTGGTCAAACACCACAATGGAAAGGCGATCGTCCGGAGACAGGCTATCCACAATGCGATGGGCAGCTTGCTTCACCGTTTCCAGCGGTCGCCCCTTCATGGAACCACTATGATCTAAAATCAAGCACAAATTCAGCGGAGCGTTACGCCCCTCAGCAGCAGGATTTGCAGACAGCGAGATTGCCAATTGTCTTTGGCTGCTGGACTGGTTTGCATCCAGGTGGGCATCACTCAGCGCAGCTTGCAAACTAACTCTCATAACAACGAAACTCCTGAACGAGGATGTGAGGCTTTTATGTAAGGCTTGGACATGTAAGGCTCAAAGCCATACGACGGTTAACTTCAATAACTTCAGTCTCTAATTCTGAATTACGGACTGTTCGGATTTCCCTAATTTTCGTTGCAAAGTCTTGGTATTGCCTCCGGTAATCACACCAGTTCAGCCTTCCCACCCCATCAGAAGCTTTCAGTATCACGTTACTATGGTAGAAATGATGCCATCTTTCTAGGCAACTGTGCGATATGAGTACTGTTAAGGCTGTTCAAACAAACTACTACTACGGAGATTCTGGATATCGGACTCCTCCCCCCGATTTGCCCTCACTGCTGCTCAAGGAGCGAATTGTGTACTTGGGGTTGCCCCTGTTTTCGGCAGATGACCTGAAGCGTCAAGTTGGGGTAGATGTCACGAAGCTGATTATTGCTCAGTTGCTCTATTTGCAGTTTGACGACCCAGATAAACCCATTTTCTTCTATATCAACTCAATGGGGACACTGTACGGGGCTGGGTTTGAAACAGAAGCATTTGCTATCTGTGACACCATTAACTACATTAAGCCGCCGGTTCATACCATCTGCATTGGGCAGGCTATGGGAACGGCTGCCATGATTCTGTCTTCTGGAGCCAAAGGCTACCGGGCTAGCTTGCCTCACGCCACGATCGTCCTCAACCAGTCTCGCTCTCGCGCTCAGGGTCAGGCAACAGACATTCAAATTCGGGCGAAAGAGGTGCTCGTTAACAAGGCGGCAATGCTTGATATTCTTGCCAAAAATACGGGGCAAACAGTTGAAAAGATTGCCAAAGACACCGATCGCATGTTCTATATGACCCCTCCTGAAGCCAAGGAATATGGACTGATCGATCGCGTTTTGGAAAGCACCAAAGATCTACCCAAGCAGATCCCTGCTCTGACCTAATTGTTGCGTCTTCTTCGTGTGGATCACATTGCCCTATGCCCTTTAATTCAAACCGTCGCGTTCCTTACAACATGCCCGGTACACAGTACTGGAGCTGGATCAGCGTATACGGGCGCATGAGCCGGGAACGAATTCTTTTTGTCAACCAACCCCTAACGGACAGCTTCGCCAACGAGATGATTTCGGCCTTGCTGTATCTCGATTCTGACGATCAGACCAAACCGATTTACTTTTACATCAACTCGCTGGGCGACCCGGTGGCTGCGGGGATGGGGTCTGTGATGTACGGCATGATGTCGATTACGGCAGGACTGGCCATCTACGACACGATGCGGCACATCAAGTCTGAAATCGTCACCATTTGTTTGGGGCAGTCAATGGGAATGGCAACGCTCCTGTTGGCTTCAGGAACGCCAGGCAAGCGAGCCAGCCTTCCTCATTCCACGATCGCCCTGAACCATCCCAAAGTGGGGGCAACCGGACAAGCGACCGATATTCAAATCAATGCGAAAGAAGTGCTAGAGAAAAAGGATCTGGTTTTAGAGATTCTGGCTCAAAACACCGGACAAAGCATTGAAAAAATCGCCAAAGACACCGATCGGATGTTCTATATGTCTCCGCAAGAAGCCAAGGAGTATGGGCTAATCGATCGGGTGATTGAAAGCTCCAAACTGCGACAACCGGAAGCCGTATTAACTTAAGGCTGTGGATTGAACCGATGGATAGCCTGTTGGACTGGACGGCAAGATGCCCATCCCACAAGCGTTATCCTTCCCTCACTCCTCACCTCCCACTCCTCACTCTTTATCGTCCTTTATCCCTCTTCTCTTTTGACCTATGCCGATTGGTGAACCCAAAGTCCCCTACCGCCTTCCCGGTAGCACCTACGAACAGTGGATTGATCTTGAAGATCGTCTGTTTCGGGAACGGATTATTTTTCTGACCCAGGAAGTAGACGACATGATTGCCAACGCACTAGTTGCCTACATGCTTTATCTGGACTCGGAAGACCAGACCAAACCGATTTATCTTTACATCAACTCGCCGGGTGGTTCTGTCACGGCTGGGCTGGCCATCTACGACACCATGCAGCACATTAAGTCTGAAGTTGTCACCATCTGCTTGGGCTTGGCGGCTTCAATGGGGTCATTTTTGCTGGCGGCTGGCACCAAGGGCAAACGACTGGCTCTGCCTCACTCTCGGATTATGATTCACCAAGTTTTGACGGGCTTCCGAGGACAGGCAACGGATATTGAAATTGAAGCCAGACGTACCTTGCAAATCCGTCAGCAGCTTGATGAAATGTTGGCTTTGCACACAGGCAAATCCTTGGAGCAAATTCGCAAAGACACCGATCGCGATTACTTTATGTCGGCGGAAGAAGCCAAAGAGTATGGGCTAATCGATCGCGTGATTGTGGATCAAAATTAACACCTACCTGTAGGGGTAAAGCGTTTAGCAGAAAGATTGTGGTGATTACAACCCATCTTGACCTAATGCCTTACCCCTATCATTTTTTTCTCTCCAGTTTTTCGCCTTTTTGCTGAGTTAGTGGCAGAATTTGGATAATCCCTGCCATGATGAACATTAATGGAGATTGTAGACTGCTATCGGCTATTAGGGTTAAGAACGGGGGCGAGCTATGAGGATATCAAAGCTTCGTACCGTCGGTTGGCGCGACTGTATCATCCTGATGCGAATCCTACCAATCAACAGCAGGCAAAAGAAAAGTTTATTCAACTCACAGATGCTTACCGGCGGCTAACGAGCATTGTCCAGCCATCGTCTAGAACCGCAAGCCCAAGGGCAGCAGAACCATCTGGAAGGAACCCCAATCGATCGGTACAACCTCCTCAAAAGTCCGAACAGACTTCTCCACAGCCATCCACTCCAAGAGTAGCTACACCGAAACCGCCCAGCCCCAATTCTTCTGCAAAACCACGTTCCCCTAACCCGCCTTCTTCAACCAAACCGCCCTCTGTCCGCTTTACGCCTGATCTAACTGCGATCGATTGTCGCCTCAAGCAAAATACCTACGAGCAATTGCAGCAGGCCCTACGAGAACAGCGTTTTCCCAGAGCCATTACTCTCGTAGAAGGCTTAGCCCAACGGATGCCAAACGATACAGAAGTGCGTCAGTGGCAAGCCATTAGCTACCAACGGTTTGGGCGTTATTTAATTAAAAACAATCAGCCAGAAAAAGCCAAGCTCTACCTCAGAAAAGCCCTTCGCACCGATCCTAATAACCGATCGCTCTGGTATGAAGTGGAACGAGATTTGCAGCGCATTGACCAGGTAGAGATCCTTTAAGGATCGTAGGTTAAATAACTTGCGCCACCGTTTTGTTGAGTTGACTGGGCAGGCAAGATGGCACCCCACAAGCATTTCAGGTTATTCAATTTGCATTCCTAAGCAAGAACTCTGACCTTACAGCATCCGACTCCTTGAACTCAACCCCATCCGTTCAGATGCAAAACCATCAGATCAATCCTGCCGGGAATTACCTCATCCTCGTCTTCCAGGGCAATCTCAATTTGTTTCTCAGCAACAGGCACAAATGGGCGACGTGCTAACCCTGCCATCATCTGAGGTTTATTTATTTTAAACAATCGATCGGGCCAGCCAAAGATTGTTTCAGAACTGACGCAAAACCTTCATTTGTAGGGTGGGCAGTGCCCACTTTACGCTAAATCTAGAGGCATGAAATAGAGCTTGCGTAAGTCCTGTGTTTTTTGCGCGGCTTGTCAACCTAATAAAAATAGGTTAAAACTTGATCAAGCTTATAAAAGTAAGATTATGCCCCTGGATGAGATAGATTATAAAGTATTGCAAGCTCTAATGACCCAAGGACGGATTACCTGGTCTGAGTTGGCATCCATTTTGGAACTGTCGGCCCCGGCAACTGCCGATCGCGTGCGTCGGTTAGAAGAGCGAGGCGTGATTCAGGGCTATGCAGCATTGATTGATGCAGAATCGATCGGCTGTGATCTGACTGCGTTTATTACGGTCAGCCTGGCCCACCCAAATCAACGATTGGACTTTCTCAAGAAGGTAGAGGAGCTTCCAGAGATCCAGGAATGCCACCACGTCACTGGCGAGGATGACTACTGGATGAAAGTTCGCTGCCGCAACACCAAAGATTTAGAACGGCTCATCAGCGACGAACTGAAAGGAACCCTTGGCTACTTGAAAACCCGCACAACGATCGTGCTTTCTACCGTGAAGGAAACGGTGGTGCTGCCGATCGGTAATGGGTAGACCCAGACAGAACTATGCAGGCAAGATGCCCACTTCCCACTCCCCACTCCCTCATTCAACG
>PVWD01000298.1 GCA_003003615.1 filamentous cyanobacterium CCP2
ACCCAACCCTTGCTCCAGAATTCGATCGCCCCTCTGAGTCGGCCGATCGTCTCTCCCAGTGGTTTCTGCTGGAAATTCGCCCTAATAGCGATGCTGAGGAATTTTTGCTGTATTTTTTGACTGCCTCCCTCACCGATGCGCTGGCTGGGTTACGGTATTCTGCCCGATGTCAGGCTCAGTCGATGCCGGAAGCCCTGGCTGAATTTGCTTACCTGGGACGGTGCGATCGAGCGTTGTATTTGCGACTGTTGGTGAATCGGACGATCGGCTGAATCGGGGCATCCAGGATTCAAAGGAAAGACGCTGTAAAGCTGTTCTTTTCTTACAAAATGCTTCGGATTTCTGCAAGTGGTGTACAGTCTCTAGATATGTTACTTCGATCGTCCCGAATCGGGTTGAAATGAAAAACTCTTCTGTCGCCGTTCAAATTCAGGTAGTGAACACACCAGAAGCCGCAGAATTATTTCTGGATGTGCCGAATCTGGTTTATGCAAACGATCCGAATTGGGTTCCTCCCCTTCGCAGCAGCGTAGCAAAACAGTTTGCGCCCGAAAATCCTTTTTTTCAGTATGGCAGGCTGCAACGGTTCATTGCTGTCACTCCGGAGGGTAAAGCGGTTGGGCGAATTGTTGCGTCCGTGAACGATCGCCTGATTCAGAAAGAACAAAAAAATATTGGGCTGTTTGGTTATTTTGAGTGCATTGACTCTTATGAAGTGGCGGAGGCATTGTTTGATGCGGCTTGCCAGTGGTTGCGAGAACAGGGCATGGCGGCTGTACGCGGCCCGATCGATTTGGCAACGCATAATAATTGCCTGCTTTTGGTGGAAGGCTTCGACACATCGCCTTACATTATGATGCCGTACAACCCGCCCTATTATCCTACCTTTGTTGAACAAGCAGGATGGCAGAAAGCCAAAGATGCCTATGCCTATGACTTACCGCTCGATCGCATCTTGTCCCCAGAATATGAACGGGCCTACCGCATTGCCATCAAGTCAGGTATTAATTTTCGGCCAATTCATCTTAAGGGAGAAGATTTCCAGAAAGATGTGATTGCTTTATATCATCTATTTAGCACAGCTTTTGCAGGCAACTGGAGTTCAACGCAGCGCAGCCAAGAAGAATTCATGGAAGAAGCGAAAGATCTACAAACTTTGGTTGATCCGGAAGTTTTTGTGATTGCAGAAGATCACGGTAAAATGATTGGCTTCTTCATGGGATTGCCAGATTACAACATTGCATTGAAGCACGTGAATGGGAAGCTAAACTGGCTAGGAATTCTCAAGTTTCTCTGGTATCGCCGATCGATCGATCGGGGGCGCGTGATTGCGATTTGTGCCTTACCAGAATACCGTCGGAAGATGGTTGCACCTGCATTGATTTACCTGGGAATGAAAGGCGGCGTGAATCGGAAAAAGCCGTATAAACAATCTGAATTGTCCTGGGTTTTTGAAGATAACTACGCATCTCGCAAGATGATCGAAGCGACAGGGGCTACCATCCAAAGAACTTACCGCATTTACGAAAAGCCCTTGTAAAAGAAAAGCAACCTCACAAAAGCTGCCACTCTTCGCCAGAACCCGCTAAGATCGATCGGTTTAGAATTGTGCTGGTTTAAGTTGTGCCAGATTGAACCTGTACTGGATTAAACGTGTATCAGATTGAATGTGTGCGGAGCCTGAAAATGAACTGGAAACTGCTGGGATTGGGGGGTGCGGTGATGGGAGTGCTGAACCTGTCTATCGTTGCCTATGCAGACGATCGCCCTTTGAATTTGGCCTATCCCCTGGATGGGCATGAAACGGTGGCGGAACAGATTTTCTTCATTGGCAGTGCCCCCCCAGAAGGCGAAGTCACCATTAATGGGCAGGTGATCGATCGCAGTTCCCAGGGTCATTTTGCACCGAGCTTGCCGCTAGAAATGGGCGAAAACCGCTTCACTTTACAATACGGTGAACAGGAAATTTCCATTGTGGTGAACCGTGTCTCAGCCGAACCGCCTGCCCCGGTGGGGGTTGCCTTTGGGGAAGGGTCGCTATTACCGGCCGTAGATATTGCCCGCCTGCCCAATGAGCCGATTTGCTTTGCTGCCATTGCCCCACCGAATGCTGATGTTTCCGTCCTGTTGGATAATCAAACGATTCCCCTATTCCCCCAGTTCAACGCTGCCCAACTGCCACCCAATTCCGCCGTACTAACCTCGCAAAACGAGCCGATCGCCCCGTCCACAGCCACCAACTACCAGGGATGTACCGCAGTTTCCCAAGTGGGCAATTTGGGCACTCCTGAATTTCAACTGAGTTTAGATGGACAAACGATTCAGCAAGCTGGTTCTGGCCAAGTGCAGATTCTTGCTCCGGCGAATGTTCAGGTGATTGAAGTGACGGCCGATTCAGGGACAGCCCGCACTGGCCCCAGTACAGATCATTCTCGCTTAACGCCTTTACCCAAAGGTACAAGAGCTGCTATCACAGGACGTGAAGGAGATTGGCTGCGGCTAGACTATGGAGCCTGGATTCGCGCTTCTGAAACGCAGGTGGTTCCTGGTAATGTGCCGCCTCGCTCTTTGATTCGCAGTGTCCGTTCCCAGGAGGTAGACGGCTGGACAGAAGTTGCCTTTCCGCTCCAGGTTCCGGTTCCCGTCAGCATTCAGCAAGGCGATCGAACCTTTACCCTCACCCTGCACAATACCACCGCCCAAACCGATACCATTCTTTTTAATGATGATCCCCTGATTGAACGGCTGGATTGGCAACAGCCCACCCCTCAGCAAGTGCAGTACACCTTCAACCTTAAAACCAGCCAGCAGTGGGGTTATAAGCTCCGCTATGAAGGAACGACGCTAATTTTATCCTTAAGGCATCCGCCCACTCAAGGACAGGGTTTGCCGTTAGCAGGAATTAGCGTGTTGCTTGATCCGGGCCATGGCAGTTCTGAAGATCCGGGTGCATTAGGGCCAACGGGCTACCCTGAAAAGGAAGCAACAATACTCATTTCTAACCTGATTCGCGATCGTCTGATTGAACGAGGAGCAACTGTTTACATGACGCGAGAAGGAGATATTGATTTATATCCACAGGAACGAGTTGCGATGATCAACCAACTTGAACCAACGATCGCCCTTAGCATTCACTATAACGCCTTACCCGATGCAGGCGATGCCATCAATACGGCAGGAATCGGAACATTCTGGTACAACACTCAGGCCCACAGTTTAGCCGTCTTTCTGCACAACTATTTGGTAGAAACCCTCGATCGCCCTTCCTACGGAGTGTTCTGGAACAATTTGGCTCTAACTCGCCCAACGGTGACTCCTTCTGTTTTATTAGAGTTGGGCTTTATGATTAACCCTGAAGAGTTTGAGTGGATTACTGACCCCGATGAACAGGAAAGACTGGCTGAGGCGATCGCAGAGGGCGTGGTGCAGTGGGTGCAGCGAGAATCGCTCTGAGAATCAGGTTTGCCTACTCTGGATGATCCATTTTAATGATAAACATAGGTTGGTCTGTCCTGTCTCAGAACCCAATGCTTGTTTTTTCTTTAATCTTACAGAGGTAATAAAGCCACATATCAGCGTTGACGCTTAACTCCCTTTGAGTTGTAATTTCTAAACCGCTTTTCCAAGAATAGATTCTGATATTGTCAAAGTCTGCTTCTAACTGATTGAGCTGCTCTTGAGGTCTAATATAATACTGCTTCAAGCGGAAGTTATGAGATTCATCTTGAATAATTTCATAGTTGGAGTGTTTTATCTGCTGTAGGGAAATTGAACGATTGAAGAAGCGCAGAAGCGCAAACATGATCAAATTAACATAGGTATTTAGAGGATTTAGGCTAATTTGATTCTGCCAGGTAAATTGTCGCTCTAGTCCTTGTAGATTATGGCTTGAAAAAAAGAAATATCCTCCAGGTTTACCCACTCTTCTAACTTCTTGAAACACCTGTAATCGATCTAGATGGGAAAGAGAATCAATTCCATTAAAGCTAAACAAAATAAAGTCGAAAGAATTATCTTGAAACTGCTTCATATCTCTAGCATCAACCACTTCAAAGACTCTTGATTGAGAAGACGGTGGAAAGCGTTTCTGGCAAACTGCAATCATCTCTTTCGCATAATCGATACCAACATATTCTTGGACGACTCTAGAGAAATGTTGGGTGGTGCGTCCTCCTCCTACACCGATGTCCAGCATTTTCATCCTCGACCATTCATTGCGTAGCAGATCCAGGATGATATGTTCGGCAGGTTGTAATTGGCGTAACTGACTGTAGTGCTGAACAATGCTAGAGGACATATAAACTTGATAATTGTGCTCAAACATGATGTCTCATATTTGAGGGGAAATTCTGAAAAGGTGCTTGCATTTCAAAACCAAAAGGGTCAGGTTCATCAATATACCATTTTGAGTGCAGCAGTTTAGGATGGAGTTTGATGGGACGCTCCTTAAAGGTGATCCCAACTCAAAAAATAGCTTCTCCAGATGTGCTTTCTATCCAATCTACAAAACTCGAAATCTGGGCGTTTTTGGGATGCTCCTTAAGATACACTGCGTAAAAATTGAATCCTTCTAATGAAATGTCAAAGGGCTGTACTAGAAGCCCTCGATCCAAATCATCAGCGGCATGAATACTGCTGCATAAAGCAACTCCTTGCCCGTTGATGGCTGCTTGAATCGCAAGACTTTCTCCAGTGAATTTAAGACCTCTTGCTGGGTTGATGGTTGTAATGCCTGCTAAGGTAAGCCACCTTTGTCAGGTCGGTTGCTCAGAACCCTTATCGTTAATCCATTCACAGTGCAATAGAGTGTGATGAACTAAATCTTCTGGTACTTGAAGGGGCTGATTTCCTTGCAGCAGCAAAGGACTACAGACAGGAATAAACACATCCGAAAACAGTTTTTTGGTGACTAACCCTGGATAATTACCTCGCCCATAACGGATGGCCATATCAACCGTTTGAGTGTGTAAATCGATCACCTGCACGGACGTTTGTAAGTGAATGTTGATATCAGGATAGGCTTTTTGAAATTTTGGCAGACGAGGCACGAGCCATTTAGAGGCAAAATCGTGAATTGCGGTGATGGTCAGGACTGTACTGGCAGGATCAGGGTGTAGGGTCGCGATCGCTTCTGCAAAGGCATTGAATCCATTCCGCAAAACCGGATAGAGATGGTGTCCTGCATCGGTCAATTGCAGCGGGTGTGGGTTGTGTCAATAAACAGTGACAAACCCAAATATGCCTCTAAGTTCTTGATCTGATGGTTAATCGCTGAACGCACGCAATGCATTTAGAGGAGGTAGCTCACGCATCTTTTGTTCTGGCTAATCGCACTAGCTGAATTTTTCTCATGATACCTCTGAGAAAATTGAATTTGCAAACGTTGAGTGGCTTTCCCTACACTAAAAACTATGAGTTGCAAACCGCCTGATTACATGAGGTTTGATTAGGTTTCGTCGCTCAACCAGCAACAGGAATTATTAGCTCAACTTGTTTTTTGAACAATTCAGCTTCTGCATTTTCGGAATAAACCCCGAAGTAAATGCTCATGTTTACATGTCCAAAATTAGACACAAAAGGAGATTCATTGTGAGAAATCAGCAGAAATTTTTGATCGGAATTTCGCTTAGCATTATGACAGTTTGTGCGTCTATATCTGCTGTAAATGCTATTAATAATCGCGTTGTTTTAGGGGGGCAGGGCTTAAGCAGTGTCGTTGTGAACCAACCTGCTCTCTATCCAGAAGGAATTGAATATGATGCAAGCACTAATCGATTCCTTCTGAGTTCGGTGCGGGAAGGAACCGTCTATGAAGTATTAGCAAATGGAGTAGTACGTCCCTTTATTCAAGACGATCGATTAGTATCCAGTACAGGTATCCATGTAGATACTCAGCGGAATCGGCTATTGGTTCCAAATTCTGATTATGGCGTGAGCTTAAATTCAACACCAGAGACGATCGATCGGCTGGCAGCTTTAGGAATTTATGATCTGTCAACGGGTGATGTGATCAACTATGTGGATCTCGAAAGACTTCGCCCCGGAGCAGATCATTTTGCTAATGATGTGGCTGTAGACGCGGAGGGAAATGCCTATGTTACGGATAGCTTGTCCCCCATTTTATATAAGGTGACACCAGCCGGAGAAGCCTCTATTTTTCTGGAGAGCGATCGCTTCCTTGGCAATGGGTTTAACCTCAATGGCATTGTCTATCATCCTGATGGCTATTTGATTATGGTCAAGAAAAGCGAAGGCGTTTTATTTAAGGTGCCTCTGGACAATCCAGCAGCTTTCAGTGAAATTCAAACTGATCGTAATTTTGTCGGTGCTGATGGTCTAATTTTAGCGGCAGATCAAGACCTGATTGTGATCACGAATCGATCCGGAGAGACGGTTTCAAATGAAGTTTTTGCCCTAAACAGTGAGGATGATTGGCAATCTGCTCTAGTAACAGACAGCTATGTTTCTGACGATGACTACCCCAGTACAGGAACCATTCGAGATGGCAACATTTATGTCATCAAAGGACAACTCCATGTTTATACGCCTGAAACCACAGACTTTTTTCAACAGTTTGAAATTAAGCAAGTTGGCTCTATTGTCAACGAATCAAGGTGAATATGAATCAAAAGCAAGCGTACTGGTTTCGTCGTGTTGGAGCTAAGAATCTCCCGATTTGAATGCAAACGATCCCTTAACCCTATCAGCCCATGCATCTCCAGAGGCTCACTTTATCGAAGATATTGAAACTGCTCTACCAGGGACACTCGACATCAACCTGGAGCGATCGGTGTTTGGACATCGCGCCTTAGTTCATGCCCCTATCTACTACGATGCTGAGTTTTATGGCGTTTTGGAACCTTGCGTCTTTGAAACACCGAGGCAATGGACAGAGGGCGATCGCCCCCTCATTCAGGGACTTTAACAAGTGCTGGGAATTTTGGTTTTCCGTTATCTACAGCAAATTGCGTGATATCTTGACGGGTAAACACGCTTGACTTCTTCTAAATATTCGGATTAACTCACTCACCAATCACTCAAATAGACCTTTACAATCTCATTTTCTTGATGCAAAGGTTTACAGGAGTCTCTAATACAAGACTTACGCAAAGCCTTCAATTGTAGGGCGGGCATGCCCACCTTACGCTAAATCTGGAGGTATGAAACAGAGCTTGCGTAAGTCCTGTAATAAATGGCTACATAGTAATTAATGAAATCTTTTTTGAGGCAGCGGCGATCGTGGCAAAAGAAATTAATACCAGTATTGAGATTGATGCACCCGCAGAAGCCGTATGGGAGGTTTTAACGGACTTTAGCCACTACAGTCAATGGAATCCCTTTATCCGTTCGATTCATGGAGAAGCAAAGCAAGGGGAGACATTGGAAGTGTCCATTCAGCCGCCGGGTAGCAACGGGATGACGTTTCGCCCAGTCATTCTAACCCTGCAACCAGGATGCGAACTGCGCTGGCTTGGACGACTCCTGCTGCCTGGTATTTTTGATGGAGAGCATCGATTTCAAATTGAGCCGCTCGGAGAGAATCGAACTCGATTGATCCACGGTGAGGTGTTTTCTGGACTGCTGGTGCCTTTTCTGTGGAGCAGTTTGGACAAGCAAACAAGGCAAGGCTTTGAGGAGATGAATCATGCTTTAAAAAGACAGGTGGAGCAGTGAACTTCGCCCAACGAATACGTATTTCCGGGGGCAAACTTTAGTGCGATCGGCACCGGAGGAGCCTGTAAAACTTTGCATGACTCGGCTGTTGCCGGGTTTACAAAGATTTATTACTTCATACAACACCTTGGAAGCTGGTGACAGGACTCGAACCTGCGACCGGCTGATTACAAATCAGCAGCTCTACCAACTGAGCTACACCAGCGTGCTTGATTAATATAACATTTAAATTTTGAATTTTAGATCTTGCTTTTAGGACAAAAGTTGAGACTATAAATTTCCCTGTTTCGGCTCAACCACTTAACCGCCCGCGAATGAATAGTGGGCGATCTGAGGAAGTCCATTCAAATGGACTCAAACCTGCTCCAGCCTGATTAATCAGACTTGATTCAGGTAGCCCACGATTGATCTGTAGGCGAT
>PVWD01000057.1 GCA_003003615.1 filamentous cyanobacterium CCP2
AACTCCTCGATCGGCGGATTGTCTGAAAAGATACCGTCCCAATATGCACCACCATCCACCTCAACGGCAGGAAAAAGATTAGGAATCGCGCAGGAAGCCAAGATATGTTCAACTTTAATGGACTCATGGGATGAGTTGAACATCCACAATTTTCCAGTCAGAATGTTGCTTGCCCCCAAGAGCAAAACTGGCGGCTCTGGCAATGCTCCCCAATCAGCAATTTCCTGGAAATTAATGTGAGCTTTCAACAGTTCTGGAAAATTGACAAATCGGCTCCTCAAGCCAACCGTTGCCAAAGATAACCAGCTTTGGATAAGGGGTGACGAAGGACTAATATTTATCTGCGGAAGTAACCCTTTATTCGTCAGTTCTAGCGTTTTAATAGATGAATCATTAAACACACGCTCTTGATAAGTTTGAGCCGTATTATCTTGCCAAAATTCAAGCAATCGTTGCTCAACTGGATGTTCACCTTTTTTCAAAGCATACCAAACCAAAGTGGCACAGAGTGCTCCTCCTGAAGTTCCACTTAAACTAACAATTTCAAACTTATCCTGAATATTACTTTCAAAAAGAGCCTGAAGTGCTCCAGCCGTAAAGGCAGCATGACTGCCCCCTCCCTGACAAGCAATTGCGATCTTTGTTCTCATAAAAATTGAATAGCCGATCGACGACCAATATACTCGAATTTGATTCTAAGTTAGTGCATCTTAGATTACATTCTGCGATCGTTTTCTCTTGATTAACAGAAGCTTATAGTTACAAAACACGAACATAATCGATCGTTTAGATGCTCGTAAATAGGATCAATTTCAGTAAATTTGAGAAATCATAAAACATAAAAATAGGAAACTGATATGAAACCCAAGGAAATTTCAAATCAACCGTTTTCTTGCTCCTCTCGACTCATGAGAAATGAGAAAAATGATCGAATCAAGATTTTTACTCGATTTGGATAGTGTATTGTTAAGGCATCATTCATCTCAAGCGATTTGAATAACAAACTGAATCAAAACCCTCTCAAAGATTTTCCGTGAGGCAAGACAAATGGAAGAAACAGATTTCTCTGGTACATCAACGAACCAACTCATCAAAGCTTGGGCGGAATCCAGTATTGCAACATGGAAAAGCTGGTTAGACTTGATGGAGTCTGCAATTCACAACCCAATGGCACAAGACAAGACAAAATTTGAGCCAATTTCTCAGCGTTTTACGGACTATCAGCAACTGCAACTCCGCTTGCTAAAACTCTCCTTTCAGTCTTGGCAGGAGCTTTTGCCCAAATTTGAATGGGGTGAGGACTGGCAGCAGCTCCTCGATCGCTACATGCAAGAATTACGCACTCAAGTTCATGTATTCTCTGAAAAAAAGCATAAAAGCAGTCAAAACGCGGCAGAATTATGGCAACTCTACACTCAAGAACTACAGAAATTCAACCAAACCTGGGCCAGCACTTTTGGGGCATCGATTGATCCATTTAGCCAAATCTATGGCAACAATTCCTGGACTGAGCCGAACCATCTTTACTGGAACAAAATCTACGAGCAAGCATTCAGTCATTTCATACACATTCCTCCGTTAGGGCCGAACCGTGTTCTCAACCACAAGTTCATGCGATCGTTTGACGCTTGGACACAACTCTATCCAGCTAGTATGGACTATCAGCTTGTGCTGGCAGAGATTCACATGCAGTCCTTTGAGAAGTTGATGAAAACGCTGATCTCACTGGCTGAAAAGGGGGAAACCATAAGGGAATGGCCACAGTTTCAGCAACTTTGGAGCCAGACTGCCGACCAAGTATTTGAGCAGGCATTCTGCTCTGAAGATAATCTAAAAGTAAGAGGCAGGTTTTTAAATGCCATCAACCAATACAAGCTGTGTCAGCAAGAGTTAATCGAAACATATCTACAAATCATGAATCTGCCTACCCGCAGCGAAGTCGATGAGGTTCATAAGAGCATCTATGACTTACGCAAAGAGATTAAGCACCTAAAACGAACCTTAGCGCAGTACGAATCTCAAGCGCAAATTATTCCATTCGAGGATGCTTAAAAAAATACTTTAGAGAAGTTTCCAACGACTTTAATATTCAACTTTTACAACAGGAAAATATACACGATGCTGCCATTTCTGACCATGAATCTGTCTTTAGCAGATGCAGCTGAAACATATACTGAGATGACAAAAAAGATGATGAAAGGAATCGAAAATCTCAGTCATCTACGGGAAGAAGATATCGACATCGGCATAACCCCTAAAGAGGTTATCTATCAAGAAGATAAAGTAATTTTATATCGATTTAAGCCGATCGCAGAACAGCCTTTAAACATTCCAATTCTCATTGTCTATGCTCTAGTCAATCGTCCATTTATGGTTGATTTACAACCCGATCGATCGCTAGTTGTCAATTTACTAAAGTTAGGTTTAGATGTTTACCTGATTGACTGGGGTTACCCCACACGAGCCGATCGCTGGCTAACTTTAGATGATTATATCAATGGCTACATCAACAATTGTGTAGACTACATTCGGAACAAGCTCAATCTCCCTGCAATCAACCTACTCGGAATTTGTCAAGGCGGAACATTCAGCCTTTGCTACAGTGCTATCTATCCTCAAAAAGTAAAAAATCTGATCGTGATGGTGGCTCCGGTTGATTTTCAAGTGCCGAACGCTCTCTTGAATATGCAGGGGGGTTGCACGTTGGGCGCAGAGGCTTTAGACATCGATTTGATGGTAGATGCGCTGGGCAATATTCCGGGTGATTTTCTTAATTTTGAATTTTTGATGCTGAAACCCTGGCAGTTAGGAATTCAGAAATATCTCGATCTCCTCGAAATTATCGACAGCGAAGACAAGCTGCTGAACTTCTTGCGAATGGAGAAGTGGATCTTTGACAGCCCCGATCAGGCAGGAGAAGCCTACCGACAGTTCCTCAAGGATTTTTATCAGGAGAATAAGCTAATTAAGGGGGAATTGATGATTGGAGACAAACCAGTTCACCTCAGAAATATCCGTATGCCTGTCCTAAACCTGTACGCTGAAAAAGATCATTTGGTCATTCCTGCATCCTCTCTAGCTCTGAAACAGTATATTGGTACAAAAAATTACACGGTGCGATCGTTTTCCGTTGGGCATATCGGAATGTACGTCAGCAGCCGAGTACAGCGGACTTTACCTCCAGTAATTGGAGAATGGTTGAAAGCGCACCATGCAGTATGAAGGATGAGTTTTTCCATTGCTAAGAACCAGTCACTGCAATGGGAAAACCTTGCCAAGAGAAAAGAGATCTGCAATAAAATAGCATCCCAATCGTTGAAGAAATCTGCTGTAAGGGCGCACAGCAGTACGCCCTCTACCGGGTACGTTATTTTTCCGCATACCCCTAACTTGCCGCTGAAACCTGCTGTACAGACTGCTTCGCCAGTTGAAAATAGCTATTCCAAAACTGCTTTTGAGCCTCCACCGTCACTCGAACGGCAGCCTGCTGAGTTTCCAACGCAGAGCCAATCAGTGCTTGTTGAAAATTCAGTGCTTTGTCAACACTGCTGGAAAGATTCATTGAAACATTAGCATCAGGAATGCTCTTGAGCCAGGTATTCAGCACTTCCTGCTGCGACTCGGTTAACTGCTTTTGATAATCTTCCCAAAGTTTGGCGAACTCTTTTTGGGTAGCATCAAATTGCGCCTGGGAATCTGTGAAAAAGCTACTAGTAGTCATAAAATACTATCTCCGATAAACTTCATGGACTCAAACGATCAAACTCAAACAATCAAATGGTTAATAGTAATCAATCGAATCGAACTTTTTTATACTTTCACCACATCTTAGCAGAACGTTTTCATGAAAAACAATCATTAGAGGATATATGACAAATGCTACTTAAAAACAAGTGAGTTACTTAAAAACAGGTGAGCAGCCCACTTTTGCATTTCCATGACAAATATCTCACTGGCAGGAAAGATACCTGCGCTACGGAAATTCGCTCCATTTGCATCAATACGATTTGAAGCTGAAACTGAAACTGAGTATCAAAAAAGACATGATGCAGCAGCATCGGAGGTGGTGTAATGTAGAATGCAAATTTCGATGGACTGGAAACTATGACGAATGCTTAATTTCCTCTAAAATTAATAATCTACTCCACGTTATTAACCACACCAATGACTCAGCAAGGAACTATAGGGAACAAGTGGGCTAGCCCGATCGGACTTTGCCTCACCCTATTTATGCTGTCGTATACCATTGGAGTAGTGCAGCCGATTATGCCGCCAATGGTGCGGGAGTTTAACTCTAGCGTTGGCTATGTGCAGTCTGCCCTGGTGCTGATGTCTTTGGTGACGGCATCCTTCACTCCCACCGCAGAGAACCTCAGCCGTCGATTAGGACGTAAGCCAACCTTTGGGATGGCCCTAATCTTGTTTGCATTGGGTTTAGGACTGATCATCGTCAGCCAAGACATCGGAACTTTTACCTTTGGGCTGGCAGGTATGACTGGGCTAGCCGCAGCAGTATTAGTTAGTACGCCAGTGGCCTTGATCGATCATCTCTATGCGGATGAGGTGTCCCGCAAGTATGGACTCGTGGCATTGGCGATCGCAAGTGTCATGGGCAGCCTTGTCGGTTCTATTTTAGGCGGACTGATGGCCTTTGAGTTAAGCTGGCGTTGGGCATTTGCGTTTGAGCTATTGTTGATTCCAGCCATCTGGCTACTCGTTCGACAAACTTCAGTTCCGATTCCCACACAAACCTTACCGATCGACTGGGTGGGCGGGCTGTTATCCGTTGCAGGATTTGGCTCTACCCTGGCCGGACTGAGTTTAGCCGCAGATTTAGGTTGGTGGCAGCCTAAAGGCAACCCTCAACCGCTAGACTTTGTGCTGGCTCCCTTTGGGATTTCCGTCGTGCCCATTCTGATTGCCTTTGGCTTCATCTGCCTGGGATTATTGATCTTCTGGGAGCAGCAGCGATCGCACCGCGGCATGGTTTCGCTTTTGCGATTAGGTGTGTTTAGCCGCAAGGTTTACATCATCGGGTTAATCATCGGCACGCTACACACAATGATTAATGTTGGGGTGCAGTTTAACTTGTTTCAATTCATTCCGCCCGTTGTCGGGTTAAACTCCTTCAGAACGGCACTTGCGGTGATGCCCTTCACGATCGCCCAACTCACCGTTTTGTTGTTGCTCGTTAAACGGCGACCCCAGTTCCCCCCCCGATCGTTGCTTCAGATCGGGCTAGTGGTGAAGAGTGTGGGAATTGCGATGCTGTTTGCCGCCATAGGAAACATCACTTCCCCTTTGAGCTTGATGCCCGCTCTCGTAGTCATGGGGATTGGCACTGGGCTATTTGTAACGTACATCACCTCCCTTGCCTTCTCAGACACTGTGGAGGAGGAAAAAGCAGAAGCCAGAGGGGTCTACCGCCCGTTTCAAAATTTGGGAGCATCCCTGGGTCGTGGCATTTTAGGGACTCTGCTCGTGAGTCTGGCCTCGCTAAGAATTGTAGACGGAATTATTGCCGAACTCGGACAGTCGGTTGACCCAGAGGTACGTCGCAATGCGATTCGATCGCTACAAGTTGCGATTCAAACCCTTCGCCGAGATGAACGCCAAACGATCTTTATTGAACTACCAGAACGCATACAGCCAGCCCTCACTACAATTCTCCGAACCTCAGCAATTGATGCGATGCAAAACACCTTGCTGATCATTTTGGCTTTATGCCTATTGTGCTTGGGGCTATCGTTCTTATTGCCCAAAACTGTGAAAAAACTTGAAGCACCGATCGAGTGAAGATTGATCTGCTATGCTCCAGCCCGATTAGTTGCCTGAACAATCGATCGGATGTATCCCGCTCTTGCATTTGCGTAACCCACATCTCACTGGCAGGCAAGATGCCTACGCTACGGAAATCGATCAATTTGCATCATTGGGATGCTCCCAATCGATCTCACTGCTCAAGGCTGCACCGCTTCCCGAAAAATCACTGGGGCATTTTGCCATCGTTTATAAGCACGGTAACGATAAAACAGTTCACGTTCTGTAAAAAAGAACAGAGAGACGGACTCCCAGAGAAACACCCACCCCCCAATGAAAATTGCTTCAGCCAGTAAAGAAAACCAACCTTGATCGCCATAGCGTTCTGAGAAAAACGAGCCAAACCACAAGAAGACAAAACCCAGGATGATACAGCGTACTATCTGAAGATTGGTCTTCTTGATCTCTCTTCTCAGAAGATATCTTTTGAAGGCAAAGCTGTTTTTCAAACCATTTCGTACCTCTACCTCCAGCTTTTCATCCTGCTTGCCTGGAGGAAGGGTGAAACATAATTCAACCGGATATCGCAGCGGAATCTCTTCGGAACTTCCTTCCAAATAAAGCTGTAGATCGGGGTCAATGTCTCGTCGCTTGAAGGGAGCAGGATCCCATTCGTTAAAAATATCTGAGTACTGATCTAGCGCAATCTCAATCATGTAAAATCCTGTAGATTGATCGATCGAATAGATTTCGTTAAATAGTTTATTTTGTTTCATTATTTTTGTAATAAAACGCCAAAAGCATTTCTCACGGAGAGGCAGGCGGTTCAGCAACTTGTATTCCTTGCTGTTGAATCACTCGACCTGGACTAGTGAACGAAATACCTTGGTTTCCAGTTGTCGCAATCATGAGTGTTTCAATCACAGGTTCTGTCACCGTGGTTTCTGCAACCCATTCCACAATAAAGTTTGCACCAATGCCACCACTAGTGTCTTCGGATTCCACCAAATAATCGGCTGAAGCTAAAGCAGGAATCTCGATCGGCGTTGTTAAAATATTCCTGACAAGTTCTCCGTTGCTATTGTAGTAGCGCACAGCAGTGAGGATTAAGGAATTCGTCAGATCCGTATTGCGAATGCTCAATGTTGCAGACAGTTGCATCACTGGATTATTCACATTGCGTTGATAAACATGGGAATACACTGGAACGTAAACGGTTTGCCCCACAACAATCCTTTCTGCTTCCACCACGACCGCACTAAACTGATCTTCCATTCGCAGTGGAGCATCTGAAGCGGTTGATTGGCAAGAACAGACGACCACACCGATCGACAACATCAGCAAAAAGCGGTATAAACGCAACATAGCAAAAAGTGGGTGCCTACAGCAGAGTGCTAAAGATGAAGATGATTTTCAATCATTCTAAATCCTTTCCCTCCTAAAGTGTTTCAAACAAGGGTTGGATATCAAACACATGGTAGCCCCAGGCAGGCAGATCAAAATAAAGACCAGACACCAGGCTATCACCCGATCGCTCATAGACAACAGGACTCATTAAATCCTTCAGGTGATAAATTTTGCCTGCCAAATTGTTACCTGCCAAATTGTTACCTGCCAAGCTATCATCCGGCAGCGTCACATAACACTGGCTCTGATGCGGCGCATAGTTGACGATCGCCAATAATTTATTCCCTGCTGCATCTTCCCAAACAAAGCTAATGAAATCCTTCCACGTTTGATTATTCTCCCAGGCAGGGGTGCAGTCGAGCAATTGCCAGGTTCCTTGGCGTAAAATAGGCAACCGCAAACAGTTCAGTAATTGGCGATAAAAGGTGTAGAATTGTGGGTCGATCGGTTCAATCGGGCCGCGTTGAAGATGGACTGAAATTTTGTGTTGGAAGCCTTCTAGCTGTCCCTGATGGAAAAAGCGCAATCCAGGACTGAGAAAAGTCAGAATGGCGGCGGCTTGATGCACATCCGGTGGAAAAGCGTTGGCCGCACGAGCTTCATCGTGATTTTCCAAAAACCGAGCCAGTTTATTTTGATAGTCTAAATCTGCCCAAAAGTGATTCCGTACTGGTTCAGCTTGCTGTTCTCGCAGACGATCGTACAGTTGTTTATCGTAAGTGTAATCAAATCCACACTGTTGTAATGTCCATTCCAAATCCCAGTAGACTTCAGCCATAAAGATAAAATCAGGCTGCTGATACTGCACCTTTTGAATTGCGGATTGCCAGAAAGGTTCGATCGAAATGCCCCAGGTGTGCTGAAAGATTTCCGGCAGGATCAACATTGCCATATCACAGCGCAATCCATCACAGAGTTGAGCAATAGACTGCAATTCATTCAGCATCGCCTTTTGCACAGCGGGATTCCCATAATTCAGTTGCAGGGTGTCGGGCCAGCCAGAGAAATAGGGATCGCGCCCATAGGCAAAGATATACTCACCTTGCGGCAGAGCCATCCGACAATAATTTTGGGGTTCTCGCTCTAACCATTCCTCAGTACCCTGCACAAAAAACTCAGGATGAGTCTGCACCCAGGCATGATCCGGAGCCATATGGTTTGGCACAAAATCCAGCATCAGTTTCAGACCCCGCTGATGCAGCCGATCGCGTAGTCGTTCGAGTGCCGCATTCCCACCTAGCCGATCGCTTACAGCATAGGCTTTAATTGCAAAACAGGAGCCATACACATCTTCCTCGCTGAAGTCCGCCAACAGCAAGCGGTATTCCTCTAACCAAACCGGGTTTGACAAAGAAACCGATCGCCCTGCCTCTCCCGTCTGCCAGACTCCCAGGAAATAAACCCAGTCAAAGCCCAGGTTAGCAATTTCATCCAGAGCCGCATCAGGGATATCATCCAGCGTTGCCGAACGGTTTAACTGTTTAGACAAAAGTGCAACCCAAACACGAGGATTCACTTGATACAGCAAAGGATGGGTGGGTGTTGACATGAGTGATTAGCAAGCCGAGTGTTACTTCATTCCTTGAACAGCATAATCAATACCGCAAAATTAATGCAATGTGTCGATAGGTAAGGAGTTCCCAGCAAAATCCTCAAGCCCGGTATTTCGCCAGTTCTCCAGGGGCACTGGAGTTCAAGACAGTTTCCTTCGTGAAGTAGCCCAACGCCTGGATCATTCGCGCCACGCAGCCCGTCCAGCCCGTTTGATGACTAGCTCCAATGCCCGCCCCATTGTCCCCATGAAAATATTCGTAGAACAGGATTAGATCGCGCCAGTGGGGGTCTGTCTGGAACTTTTCAGCCGCACCGTAGATTGGACGACGACCGTTTTCATCCTTTAAGAAAATGCTGACAATCCGTTCGCTGATGCAGTCCGTTACTTCATACAGGGTGAGGTATTTGCCTGATCCCGTTGGATATTCTACGGTAAAGTCATCCCCATAGTAGGTATAAAATTGCAGTAACCCTCGCATCAGCAACAGGTTCATCGGCATCCAGATCGGGCCGCGCCAGTTGGAATTGCCGCCAAACATGCCAGAGGTTGAATCTCCCGGCACGTAACCCACTTTGTATTCTTGTCCCGCGTGGTGGAAAAAGTAGGGATGCTCCAGGTGATAGCGCGACAGGGAACGAATTCCATAATCGCTGAGAAACTCAGATTCATCGAGCATCCTGGAGAGAATGCGGCGCAGCTTTTCTTCATTCAAAATCGACAGCATCAACCGTCCGCGCACCCCTTGCTGTGAAGCCAGATGGATATTATTCGTTAATTCGGGATGCCGCATGATGAACTTTTCTGCTTCCGCCTTAAAGCGAGGCAACTTCTCAAAGGCTTCCCGTGGGAAAACCGCCACCGCCATCAGCGACAGCAAACCGACTAACGATCGCACCTTTAACCGGGTAGAATTTCCATCTGGCAGGCGCAGCACATCGTAGAAGAATCCATCTTCTTCGTCCCACAGTTCGTCCTGATGTTCACCAATGCGATCCATTGCTCCAGCAATCCACATCGTATGCTCAAAGAACTTGATGGCAAAGTCTTCATAGAGCGGATCGTGTAGGGCCAACTCGATCGCAATCTGGAACATTTGCTCACTGAAAAACACCATCCAGGCCGTCCCGTCTGCCTGTTCTAAATGTCCACCTGTCGGTAAAGAGGCGCTGCGATCGAACACGCCAATATTATCTAGCCCCAAAAAGCCACCCTGAAACAGGTTATTGCCGCCTTCATCTTTGCGATTTACCCACCAGGTAAAGTTAATCAGCAACTTGGAAAAAGCATATTTGAGAAATTCAATATCTCCTACGCCTTTGTTCATGAGTCGATCGCGAATATAAATCTCCCAGGTTGACCAAGCATGAACCGGCGGATTAACATCCCCAAAATTCCATTCATAGGCAGGAATTTGTCCGTTTGGATGCAAATAATCCTCCTGCAACATCAGCATGAGTTGACCCTTTGCAAAGCCTGGATCAATTAAGCTAATGGGAATCACATGGAACGCTAAATCCCATGCTGCATACCAGGGATATTCCCACTTATCCGGCATAGAAACAATATCGTCATTCGCCATGTGAAACCAATCGCTGTTTCGCACATGCTTCCGCTCAAAGGCAGGGGCCCAGGGGTTCACGCCACGCTCCCGTAGCCACAGATCAACATCATAGTAGAAATATTGTTTTGTCCACATCATTCCAGCCAACGCTTGCCGCATCACATTGGCGCGATCGGCATCTGCCAGAACAGAAGGCGGAATCACCGTAGCATAAAATTCATCTGCTTCCCTGAGCCGAGTTGCAAAGATTTGATCAAACTCAGCAAATGGCTCTTGAAGCTGAGATGGAGCCTGCCGACTGAGGCGCAAACAAATCACCTTCGTCTCTCCAGCCTCCACCATCAGTTCGTAATGAGGAGCTACCTTTGTCCCCACGTTGTAGGGATTCACAGCATCTTGCTGTCCATGAACAATGTAGTTATTGATGCCATCTTTTACATAGGGAGTGGAATTCTCAGTGCCAAACAGTCGCTCATTGTTGGTTTCATTTTCTGTGAACAGTAGCGGCACAACACCATCACAGTAGAAGTATCCCTCACTCACATGTTGCTTCAGCAAATCGTTCGTAATCTGAGCATGAACAACGCTATTTCCCGTTCCTTCATACTTCGTTAACACAGGTTTAGAGCCGCTGTCTAACCAAGACCAGGTGTTGCGAAACCAGAGGGTAGGCAATACGTGGAGTGGGGCTGCTTCCGGGCCGCGGTTGGCAATGCTGATTTTAATTAAAATATCCTCAACGTCAGCTTTAGCGTATTCCACAAATACATCAAAGTAGCGATCGTCATCAAAGATGCCCGTATCTAGCAATTCATATTCCAATTCATAGCGGCTGCGGTTCCGATTTGTTTCCACCAAATCATTGTAGGGAAATTCCGCCTGCGGGTATTTATAGAGATATTTCATGTAGGAATGGGTGGGCGTACTGTCAAGGTAAAAGTAGTACTCTTTAACATCCTCGCCGTGATTCCCCTGACCGTTCGTTAAACCGAACAACCGCTCTTTCAGAATCGGATCGTTGCCATTCCAAAGTGCCAGCGCAAAGCAAAGTAAATTGTGATCATCAGTAATGCCGCCTAGCCCATCTTCACCCCAGCGATAAGCACGCGATCGAGCATGGTCATGGGGAAAATAATCCCAGGCATTGCCATCCGAACTGTAGTCTTCCCGCACTGTGCCCCACTGCCGTTCACTCAGATATGGCCCCCATTTATGCCAATTGACCGCACCTGTCCGATTTTGTTCAAGCCGTTGTTCTTCCGCAGTCATAGATGCCTCATTTTTTTGAGTATTTAAGGGTTAAAATTTAGTTTGAGCCATATCGCGTTCGTTGCTCAACAGAGCGTAATTAATTGCGCGTTAGATAATTACCAATTGCCTGGGGCAGCATGATCATCCAAAATCCCGTTACGATAAAGCTCATTCCTGTAAAGAAGCCGAGGAGCCAGATTGCATTGAAGGGCCAGCGATTCAAAACCAAAATTCCCAGAATAATTGCCACAATTCCGCTAAACAACATCCAGCCCCAATTGGGTTCAGGACGTACTTTGAAGGCTGTAATCACCTCAAGAACTCCCTGAGCCAAAATTACGCCACCTAATGCCAAAGTGAGGGTAAGCGTTGCTCCAAAGACATTACTCAGCAAAAGAATCGCCACAACCAAGTAGAGAAGCCCGACCAATAGCTTGAGCCAAAACCCTCGCTGTCGCCAAGCTTGAATAGCATATACCGTGCGGACAATTCCGGCGAACAAAAATATCCAGGTGAGAATGCGGGCAACGGCGATCGAGGTCAGGAATGGGTTTATCAATGCGGCTACCCCCAGCAAAATCATCAAAATGCCTAAGGCAATCAACCAACCCAGGCTTCGTCTGACCTCTTCAACTGTTTCAGTGTTCATAACCGTTTCTCCAAGGGGATGGATTGCATCAAACCTTAAAACAAACTTTTGAAGCAAATTTTTTAATGTTTCCTGTGCCTCGTTTATTCAGTTTGTTCTGTCGCTTTTAAAATTGCCGATCGAAGCCAGCACAATACCATTTGTACTGATTGCAACCATTGTGTTGATTTAAACATTCTATTAATCGCAGCATTAATTTCAGTATGAATTGCAACTTGATTACAAACAGAATTAATTGCAAACAGCCGCTAAACCCAGTGCAGATATAGTTTGTCCTTTAGCTTAGAGGAAGAATATAAGAAACTGATATGAAAAGCATTATGAAAAGCATTTTGTCACTGGATTACCATTCAAAAATGGGAAGCAGAATCATTGCATGGCTCTACTCCCCAACCCTAAACGCTACAGATTATTGGTTGTACCAAGCTTGCCGCCACTGCGTCATTTGATCAATCTCCGGTTGCTGAGCGTCAATAATGGCTTGAGCCAACTCCTTTACTTCGAGACGATCGCTCTTCGCTAGGGCTTCCTGCGCCATGACAACAGCCCCTTCGTGATGGGGGATCATGGCATTAATAAACCGCAAGTCGAACTCCTCATCGGCTGCACCCAAATCGCCTGCCATCATCATGCCGTCTTGCATGGCTCTGGGCATCGCCATTGTGTGTCCCATATTCGCATCAAACGCGACTGGTTCCGCTGGTGCATCAGGATACCAGGCTTGTCGCCATTCCTGCATTTGTGAGATTTCTTGCTCCTGTCCGTCAATGATGCTTTGAGCCAGTTCTTGAATTTCAGGACGACTGCTCTTCTCTAGGGCTTCTTGTGCCATTTCAACGGCTCCTTGATGGTGCAGAATCATGGCATCAATGAACCGCAGATCAAAACTTTCATCCGCCGGGCCCAAATCCATGCTCATCGAGTCGTGATTCATTGGCATGGAACCATCCATTGAGCCATGATCCATTTGCGCGACTGGAGACTCACTAGAACTGCTCTGGGCCGTGATGGTTTCACTCAGATTATTCAGATCAGAGCCTTGGGTTGAGGGTGCATTTGTGCAAGCAGCTAAGCTTAGTGAGGCGAAAGGAATCATGCCTAACGCAACAAATGAAGCAAGTTTGTGTCTCATAAAAACTAAACCTCCTAAAGTTGATGACAAGTAGCCCCAATTCTTAAACTTCTGCAACAAATTAGTGATAACACGTGATTATGAAATCAGGATGAAATAGCAATTTGTGCTAGGTTGTTATGGATATTGCTCTGGGGATGCAATAGCGTTTACACGCAGATTTACTTTGCAGTAGATATCACACAGAAATGAAATCACGATGAAATAGTAGCCTGTCAAAGGATACAACTTACAACTATTCCAATTGAACGGTGCAGTGCTTATCAAGCTTTTTTAAGATGAACTCAAACTGTGTAGTAATTCTCTTTTCTTGAAAGATCTTTATCTGGGGCTTGATAATTATGAATCCTTATATTCGCCTGATGCTTGCGCTGACAATTTCATACATCGTGATGATGTTCGTTATGCTGTCGCGGGTCAATGTGTTTAGTAATATGTTTCTCAGTCTCAACCAAGTATACATGGCAGGACTGATGGTTGCACCAATGCTGATCATTATGCTTCTGACAATGGGGTCAATGTACAGTAACAAGACGTTAAACATTGTGCTTCTTGCTGCTGGAACAGCGGCGATCGGACTATTTTGGACACTCGTTCGGACTCAAGCAGTCGTTGGAAATCAGCAATTTTTGCGATCGATGATTCCCCACCATGCGGCTGCCATTTTAGTGTGTCAGCAGGCATCAATTACCAGCCAGCGCATCCAGGATTTGTGTACAGAAATTGTTGCTACTCAAGAACAAGAAATTCGGATCATGAAGGATTTAATGGAGTAAGGTAAAGGAGTGCTACTGAAGCGGCAGAAGCTGTTGAATCCGACTGACCAACTCTTTCATTTTGAAGGGTTTTTGTAACCAACCATCAGCAAGCCGTTTTAAGATTGTGGTTTCTGGCGTAACTGGAATCCGAGCGGTAACGATCAAAATCGGACATGTGCTGCCCTGCGATCGTAGCGATTTCAGCACTGTTTGACCATCTAACCCTGGCAAGCCTAGATCGAGCAAAATAAGTTGGTAATTGTTACGAGTGGCTTCAGCTAAAGCGGTCGTCCCATCACCAACCACATCTGTGTGATAACCCGCCTGATCCAACCCCTTTTGCATGAAGGCTGCAATTTTAGGTTCATCTTCAACAATCAAAACGTGATACACGCACCACTCCCCACTCACCGAAAAATGCCGATAGTTTGCATCTAACGACATTAATCTAAGCTGAATCTAAGCCGAAAATGAGAAATTTCTTAGGAATATGAACTGAATAAAATCCTGATTTCCAGTGGTCAGGGTTTGACAATGCCAAACCCCTACAAATGTAATTTTTCAGGTTATTTAATTCACAGTCCTTAGATTTGGCGATCGGTATTGAGGGAAGGGTGTTGAGGAATTAATTAAATGCAGGAACCAGACGATAGCCCATTCCGCGCACCGTCTCAATGAGATGATTGCCCAACTTTTTGCGAAGATAACCGACGTACACATCCACCACATTAGAGCCAGGTTCATAGTCATAGCCCCAGACTAGATCCAAGAGGTGCTGGCGACTGAGTACCTGCTCAGGGTGGCGCATGAAGGTTTCAAGCAGAGTAAACTCGCGGGCTGAGAGGTCAATGCGTCGTCCTCCAAGGGAGACTCGTCGGGTGCGTAAGTCTAGGGTAATATCACCGAAGGCAAGAACACAAGTATTAGATTCTCCAGCAATCATACTTGTCCGCAGGCGGGCCCGAATACGTACCAACAACTCCTCGAAGCGGAAGGGTTTCGTCAAATAGTCATCAGCCCCCAGTTCAAAACCTGCCACCTTATCATCGATACCATGACGAGCAGTGAGAATGATCACTGGAGCTTGAAAGCCCTGTCCCCGCAAGTCTTTGAGCAAGCCTAATCCGTCTTGTCCAGGCAACCCTAAGTCCAGCAGCAGCAGGTCAATGTTACCGTCAAGGGCGATCGCAGCGGCATCATCACTGTTGGTCGCAAGGGTTGTGGTAAAGCCACTGGCCTGTAGCCCTTTTTCCAAAAACGTAACAATCCGCGATTCGTCTTCAACGATGAGAATGTGCGTCATGCAGCCTGCTCCTGCTGGGGAAGATCGAGGGGGAGTACCAGGGTAAAGGTTGATCCTGTTCCCAGTTGGCTCACTAATTCGACAGTACCGTGATGGCTTTCGGCAACGGTTTTGACGATCGCAAGCCCCAGTCCGGCTCCTTCCGACTTACGGTAAGTATTGGCGGCGCGGGCAAAACGGTCAAAAATCCGCTCTTGGTCAGCGGGAGCAATGCCTTCACCCGTGTCACGAACCCAAAATCGAACTTGACCACCGATCGTGGCTGACCCTAGCTCAATGGTGTCAGTGGGGTGGGTGTGCTGGGCAGCATTTTTGGCGAGATTAAGGAGGGCACTGGTCAGCCGTTGTCGATCGCCCACCATTACCCCTCGTCCTAGGCTGCCTAAGTGCCACTGGCGATCATCGAGGAAAGCAATTTTGGCAAAAACTTCTTGGGTAAAGTCCGCTACGTTGATGGTTTCCAGTTCTAAAAAGCTTGGCTCCTCCGCCTGGGCCAGCAGCAGCAGATCGTTGGCAAACCGGCTCATGCGATCGATTTCATCCATTACTAGGGATAGGGTAGTGGCTCGCTCATTAGGGTCATCACCCATTACCTCTAAGTGCCCCTGAATGATGGTGAGAGGGGTAAACAACTCGTGCCCAGCATCGTTGATGAAGTTGCGCTGGCTCTCGAAGGCTTTTTGCAGCCGATTCATCATCGAGTTAAAGGTGCTGCTTAACTCAGCCAGTTCACCCGTCCCTTTCACCTCCAAGCGGCAAGACAAATCCGTTTCGCTGATACTGCGTGCGGTGAGGGCCAGGTTTTGTACGGGCTTAAGCAACTGTTGACTGGCTAGCCACGCCAACAAAAAAGAGAACACAACAACTCCGATCGCCACCTTCGTAAAAACATAGACACTGGCAAGGGCTTCGATCCGCTCTCCAGCAGTCAGATGAACGGCAACAAACACCCCACGAGGAATATTGTTCGTTTCCAGTACGTAGGTGCTGTAGAGGACGCTGCCCACGGCGGAGTCATCGATCGTGATTCTGTCTTCGGTGGCGGTGGTTAGGGTTGCCCACTGCTGACTCAATTCCGACTCCGGAGCGAGCACCTCAGGCAGCAACTTGGGGTTAGACTGGAAAAATTCACCCTTGAGAAAAACAAGGTGGTAGTTGTCATCTTCCGTGAGATTACTAGTCAGAAAGTCTTGAACAAACGCTTCTAGGGCTTCATCGTCTTCAGGGTTAACCGCATCCCAGGCGGTGTAGGTTTCCGCAAACTCTTTCAATTCTTCTTGCAGGTCAGATTGGACTCGGTTATCCACCTCAAAAAACAGCAAGGCACGAAAGATGGGAATTGCTATCCCTACCGCCACCAGCATGGTGAATGCGTAGAGCAGCAAAATCCGAGTCCGCGTTTCACCAATCAGCCGCAGCCAGGTGCTTTTTAGCGGTAACGATGGAAGTGAAGCAGGTAGAGAAGCAGAACTTTTCAAAACTGTAGCACTGTAAAGAGAGAATGAAGCCTTAGCTTAATTTTATGGGCGAATTTCGTAGCAGACAATCAACCCCCGATCGAAGGAGCAGTGACAGGTTGCACAGAGCGATCGCGATCAGTTTGCTGGACTTTAGGCTGTAATGACGCAATTTAAGGCAAAAAGTGCCGGAAAAGAAACCCCGATTTTTGTGAATTGAGGATCTGTAAATTTACTGTGTCGGCTTGCCCGCTACACCGCCCGCGAATGAATTGCAGGCTATAAAATCAAGTCCATTCAAATGAACTGAAACCCTCTCCCAGTCTGATTATGGAAGTTAAGCAAATCATCGGGTCATCCGTAGCGCAGGCATCTTGCCTGCCAGAGCACGATCGACCGATCGCAATGCCCCCATTTAATTTTTAACCTCCACGATCAGCCCCTTTCAGATAGCCAGCGATTCATCTGCGGGTGATTGGAACAACGAAGCCGAATTGCTTTATGAAAACGACACAACTGAGCCAGGTTCACCAGAGCAGCTTCATACAAGCTAAGAACTCTCTCATGTTCATCTCATGATTCCTCATTAAGTGGATCTCATAAAAGCTTCATGCAGATCTTACAAACGCTAGAGAAAGTAGTGAATAGCTTGTGATCCGTTCTGCTCCTGGTTCATTCCTGTTTCTCACCTCTTGATCGATCGACTTTGCCATTCTCCTCACACTTCCTCAGGGTCACTCTTATGAAGCTTCTGGTTTATTCCCATGATGCCTTTGGACTCGGCAATATTCGCCGCATGGTGGCAATTTGTGATTACCTGCTCAAGGCACTGCCGGATCTCTCAATTTTGGTGATCTCCGGATCTCCAGCCCTGCACCAACTGCGGCTGCCCCCCGGATTGGACTACATCAAGCTGCCTTGCCTGGGGCGCGACGAAACGGGCAATCTGGGCGTTCGATTTTTAAATACTGAAGTGGGAGAAACTGTACAGTTGCGATCGCACCTTATCCGCACCGTAACCGCCCATTTTCAGCCCGATGTGCTGCTGGTGGATAAGAAGCCGGATGGGCTAAAGGGCGAACTGCAATCCACCCTCGATGACCTCCAACGCTACCGCCCCGACACCCGCCGAGTGCTATTGTTACGCGACATTCTCGACAGTCCCGAAGCCACCATTGCCCAGTGGCAGCAACAACACTACTACACCACCACCGAAACTTATTATGACCAGGTGTGGATTGTGGGCAGCCCAGATATCTTTGATGCTCCGATCGCCTACCAGTTTCCTCCCACTCTACGGGCAAAGACTCGGTTTACGGGTTATGTGCGTCGGGGTTGTGGACAGCGCAGTGCCCTGGAAGTGCGGCAGGATCTGGGGCTAAGTGCTGCCGATCCCCTGGTGCTGATTACCCCTGGCGGTGGTGGTGATGGACATCATTTGCTGACCACTTACCTGCAAGCCTTGACGATGTTGCCGCAAGAGGTAAACCTGACCAGCCTGGTGATCGGTGGCCCAGAACTGCCCGCTGCCAAAAAGCCCGCCCTGCTTCAGCAGATTGCCGCGACTCCTCACACCCACTGGCTAGACTACACCGACGACCTAGCAAGCTACATGGTTGCTGCCAATGCAGTGGTGTCCATGGGAGGCTATAACACTGTGTGCGAAATCCTCTCTTTGGGCAAACGGGCGGTGATCGTGCCGCGCACCCAGCCAGTGCAGGAACAATGGATGCGGGCTAAGCGGATGGCTGAAATGGGTCTGTTTCAAACCATTCACCCCGATCGCCTTACCCCAGAAGGATTGGCAACAGCCCTGATGGCACAACTCACAACCCAACCCAACCAGCCCACCGGGACGATCGACATGGACGCACTCCCTCGCATTACCAACCTACTGCGGGAACTGTTGCAGCCACAACCCCGTTGGCTTGAGCCGGTTCCCACCCGTTCGTTTCCTCAAGTGGAGGTCGCCGTTCAATGAGCAAGCAAAAACTTTTATTCTACTGTCAGCACATCTTGGGTATTGGCCACCTGATTCGCAGCATGGAAATTGTGCGGGGGCTGTTGGCAGATTTCGAGGTTTACTTTGTCAATGGGGGACGAGTGGTGGAAGATTTCCCCATTCCAGAAAGGGTGCAGGTGGTGAATTTGCCTGCGATCGCCACTGACCCTGAATTTCAGGCACTACGGGCGATCGACCCTGACCAAACCTTAGAGGATGTGTTTGAAACCCGTAAAACGATTCTGCTGGATTTAGTCGATCGGGTTCAGCCTGATGTGTTGGTGATTGAGCTATTTCCCTTTGGGCGACGACGCTTTTCAGCAGAGTTAATTCCCTGCATTGAAACGGCGAAAGCCAGAGGAGCAAAAGTCGTTTGCAGCCTGCGGGATATCGTCGTCACGAAGCAAGATCAGTCCCGCCACGAAGAGAAAATCTGCCGATTGATGAATCAGTATTTTGATTTATTGCTGATCCATGGCGACCCAGCGTTTCAATCTTTGGATCTGAGCTTTTCGCGGGTGGAAGACCTGCACTGTCCTGTCTTTTACACGGGCTATGTGGTGCAAGAGTATGTGGCGCAAGCATCGGCATCAAAAGATCCAGATCTGCCGCTGATAGACCGCGATACTCCTCTGATTTTGACCAGCGTGGGGGGAGGACGCTTTGGGCATGAACTGCTGTTTTGCGTGGTGGATGCCGCTCAATATCTGGAGCATCTACCCCACCAAATTCTGGTTTTCACGGGGCCGTTTTGCCCTCCCGAAGTGTTTGCCACATTAGAAGCCAAAGCTGCTCAACGTCCCAACGTATTACTCCAACGCTATACCCCCAATCTGCTGGCTCATATGCACCAGGCGGATCTGTCCATCAGTATGGCGGGCTACAACACCACCATGAACGTGCTGACCAGCGGTGTACGGGCGATGATGTTACCCTTTACCGGCAACGACGACCAGGAGCAAACCCTGCGAGCAGAACGATTAGAGGAATTGGGTATGGTGCGAGTGATTCGCCCCGACGATTTGCAGCCGCAGCAGTTTGCTCAGCAGGTACTGGACTGTTTACAGCAGCGAACCCCAGCGCGATCGTTTGATTTTCAGGGAGTCGCAAAAACGGCGGCTTACTTGAAGAAATTGGTTGACTCAAAAATAAGCGTGCCTGCGGGTTGAGTTCCACCCCACTGACTTCCAGGGCAGTACACAGAATGTTTAGAACAAGTTCTCTGGCGTTAAGCGCATCTAGGGATTGCAACAAACTCGATCGTCTTAACTTTCCTATCCGTTGCCATTACCAAGAGGATTCTACTCTATGAAAAAAATTATGTTTTATAGCCAGCACTTGGCGGGCATTGGACATCTGGTACGCAGCACGGAAATTATACGCGGTTTAGCAAAGCATTTTGATGTGTATTTTGTTCACGGGGGGCAAGCCGTGCCGGGGTTTAGGCTGCCCTCTGAGGTGATGGAGATCCGCCTGCCGGGGTTGTATATGGAAGGGACGGTTCTCAAAGTGGTGGATGAATCTCAATCCCTGGAAGTGGTGCAAGAACAGCGCAAAGCTCTATTGCTGCAAGTGTTTGAAACGATTCAACCCGATTGTTTGATTACGGAGGGATTTCCCTTTAGTAAGCACACGCTGCGATTTGAGTTAATTCCGCTGTTGAAGCACATTGAAGCGTCTGGCTACCCCACCAAGGTGGTGTGCTGTCTGCGCGATATTATTATGACCCAGGCAATGTCTGATGGCGTGCGGGCAAAAAAGCAGGAGAGAACCTGCAAATGGATCAACCGATACTATGACCTGATTTTGTATCATTCTGATCCGCAATTGCAGCGATTAGAGGAGAACTTTTCGCAGGTCGATCGCCTTAATCCTAAAATCTTTTACACCGGATATGTCACCCAATCTGAGGCGCAGTTGCCGCTGGAGGATGAAGACCGTCTGCATTTGAACCAGCCTGAACCCAGTATTGTGGTCAGTGTTGGCGGGGGACGACACGGCTACGGATTATTGAGGGCGATCGCCAATCTCTCCCCTACCCTCGCTCAAACCATTCCCCACAAAATCTATGCCTTCACCGGCCCTTACCTGTCGGAATCTGACCTTTTGCAGCTTCAGGAACGGGCAGCATTGAGTTCTAATCTCGTCGTTCGCCGCTTTACGCCTCGGCTGATGGATTACCTGAAACAGGCTGATCTTTCCATTAGTCTGGGGGGCTACAACACAACAATGAATGTCCTGAAAACGGGCGTGCGATCGCTCATTTACCCTTCCCCTTCAGAGGATCAGTCAGGAGAACAAACCCTGCGTGCTCGTAAGCTTGAGGGAATGGGCCTTTTGCGGGTGCTGTCGGATGCAGACTTAGCCCCTGAACGGATGAGGCAACGCATTTTAACGGCACTGAATCAACCGCCCACAAACCATTTATTTGACCTGCATGGTGCTCAACGATCGGCTCTCAAATTACAACAGTTATTGAATGGTGAGGAAGACAATGAGAACTTAGATAGAATAGTTCAGGTATCTAGTCATCCCGCTTTAGAAACTGTAGGAACATTTTGATGTAGAACGGTGAGTCGATACTCAATTTTCATAATTTTGTAACAGTTTAGCAGGAGATGAAACAATGACATTCGACTCTAATCTGAATTTAAATATGAATGCAAATTCGCTACCTAAGGTTACGATCGTAGTCGGGCCCAGAGAACGATTTAGCCATACCCAAGCATCGCTGGAGAGTATATACCAAAACACTCAGTATCCGTTTGATTTGGTATATGTAGATGTTTGTACACCGCCTGTAATTCAAACCTATCTGAATGCTCAGTCTAAAGACAAAGGATTTACGCTCATCCACACACCCTATTACATTTCACCAAACCAGGCGAGGAACGTAGGACTGCGCCATGTGTTGAAACAAGCTGAAGCCAAGTACGTAGTTTTCATTGAAAATGACGTGGTTGTGGAACCAGGCTGGCTGACGCAGTTGGTGAAGTGTGCGGAAGAAACCGAGGCTGAGGTGGTGGGGCCGCTGACCTGTATCGGTAAACCGGAGCTTGGGGTGATTCATAACGCGGGCGGGGCCACCTACATTCTCAACGATGTTAAACCGGATGGTCGAGTGAAGCGGCGGCTGCGCCAAGAAGCATATTTAACGGGACAGGCGATCGCCCAGGTGCAAGACCAAATGCACCGAGTACAGTGTGACTATGTGGAGTTTCATTGCCTGATGGCACGCACCGATCTGTTTGGCAAAATCGGTCTGCTCGATGAGGGAATGCTCGCCACGCGGGAACACATTGACTTTTGCCTGTCGGTGAAGGAAGTGGGCGGCAAGGTTTACTGCGAACGGGAGGCGATCGTCACCACTGATACGGTCGGCATTGCTCAAAATAAAGCCGGAATGATTGAACTGTTTGGCAGCAATCCTCTGCCCGATTTCAAATGGTATGACTTGCCCTACTTTATGGTGCGCTGGTGCAATGCGTGGGACAGAGCCAGCCTGGATCATCTGCGCCTGAAGTGGCAACTGGCGGAGGATTCTTACTTCAAAAAACGCTACCGTATTATCGGCAATCGTCGTCGCGAACTGCTGGTTAAACCCTTGGTGCAGCGGTTAACCTTTGGTCAGGGGAATGCGTGGCTAGAAAAGGGATTAAACGTCCTGGAGCAATGGCTCAATGACTTCTTTTACCAACGCCATCTTAAGCACCGAGCTAAGGTTTTGACTCAGCAAAAGTTCCTCAATCAAACCCACCCTCTGCCTGTAGAAGCGACGATCGATGACAAAGACAAAATTGCAGCATAGGAATGCGAGTTGAATCATCTGGAACTCTTGTGGGGTGGGCATCTTGCCTGCCCAGTCAAAGCAGCAGAACAGCAGACAGGTTCTTTAATCCACAATCCCTAGGAAGAAGGATGCAAGTGCTCTGGTTGAGTTTAACGTGTTAGTCAATAAGGATGAACCGATGACGCTCAAAGTTTGCCTAACAACCCTGGAATTTCCCCCCGATGTGGGTGGGGTGGGGGAGTCGGTCTTTCGGATCTCTCAAATGCTGACTGCTCTTGGTTTTGAGGTACATGTGGCGGTCTTTCGGGCAGTTTTTCGAGCGGAAAAGGCTGATGCAGAAGCGGGCATATTTCGACGGGCGAGCTGCCAAACTGCAATGGTCAATGGGGTGACAGTACACCGGCTCAAACCTGCGGTGCGATCGTCCCTTGCGAAAGAGCAAGATTATCTCTGCGACCTCTACGACCAGCTTGCTGCCCTCCACGACCAGTACGGCTTTGATTTGCTCCACGCCTTTTTCATTAACGAAATGGGGTTTCTAACCACCCTGCTGGCCCAGGAAAGGCACCTGCCCGTGATCAACAGCATTCGCGGAGCCGACCTGCAAAAGCACCTGTTTAGCCCCCAGCAACTCAGCCAAATTTCGTGGACATTGGCAAACTCTGATTGGGTGACGTTTGTGAGCCAAGACCTGATGCATCGAGCCAGGGTACTCGTACCCTCCATTCGCACCAAATCGTCGGCATTTTGGAACTCCATTACCCCCATCGACTTTGAGGGACTGCCGCAGCCGCCCTTGGTGAGCCAACTCCGGGGTACGGTCATCGGTTCATCTGGCAATTTCCGCGATAAGAAAGGGTTGGAATACCTGCTGGATGCCTGCCGAACCCTAAAGGATCAGTCCGACATTACCCTACTGCTGGTGGGCGACTTTGTGGAAAAAGAGCGGGTCTATTGGGAACAGGAGGTGGCAGCCAGTGGATTAGCCGATTCCGGAACGGATTGCTGCGCGAATCGGCTGGTGATTACGGGTAAAGTCAGCCGTACTGAAGCCTTGTCCTACCTGCCCTATATTGATATTTTCGCCATCCCTTCCATCCACGACGGCTGCCCTAACACCCTGCTGGAGGCAATGCTGGCGGCCCGCGCCATTGTTGGAACCCCCGTGGATGCGATCGGCGAAATTTTAGACCATGAAGCCGATGCCCTGCTCGTTCCTCCAGCTTCCGGCAAAGCCCTGGCAGACGCGCTCAACCGTCTGATTGACCAACCCGACCTCCGGCAACAGTTAGGATTAGCGGCGCGGCAAAAGGTGCTTCAACAACTGTCCCCCAGCAAAGAGCAGCAAAACTGGCAGAAGGTCTATCAGATGGTGCTATCCCGATCGCAATTGGCTACAGCAGCCACCTGAGGAATGAAATCGAATAACCTGAAAGTTTTGTGGGGTGGGCATCTTGCCCGCCCAGTCAACTAGACAGAATGATTGCACAAGTGATTGAGTTCATGATCCTCAACAAGCCTTTGTATTCCTTACAAAACCCTAACTCTCACATCTTTTAAATCTTTGCCCTCAACCCTAAATTCCCTCAAGGATTTCCGCATGAGTTCAGGTCTGAAAAAACGCAAACGCCCCAAAACGCCTAAGGCAGCCCTTACGGGTATTCGCCGCATTGTGGCACGGTTTTGGCCGGAAATTCGTAAGCAAAAAGTGTTGCTGGCGTTAGCTTGGTTGGGGCTTTTAGGCGAAATTTTGGCTCAGTTGCTCGAACCTTGGCCACTGAAGCTGATTTTTGACTACATCATCGTGCCTGATGCGGCGCAGCAACCCTTCCCAATTCCGGTGCTCAACGAGATTCCAGAGGTGGCACTGCTAACGATCTTGACCATCGGCATTGTGCTGGCGACAGGACTCAAGGCTGGGGCTTCCTACATGAGCTTGGTGAGCCTGTCCATTGCATCAAGCCGCATCATTGCTGAAATCCGCGCCAAGCTCTATGCCCACCTCCAGCGGTTGTCCTTATCCTTCCATAGCCAAGCCCGCAGCGGCGATTTGATCACTCGCATTGTCAACGACATCGATCGCCTGCGGGAGGTCACAATTACTGCCGCTGTGCCCCTGATGGTAAACACGCTGACCCTGGTGAGCATGGTCGGGGTGATGTTCTGGATGAATGCCCAACTGGCGGTGATTGGGCTGCTGGTGTTTCCGCTGTTCATCTTTGCCGCCACGAAGCTCACCAAGCAAATTCACCAGGTGGCGCGGGAGCAGCGCAAACGGGAAGGGGCAATGGCGGCCACTGCTTCGGAAGCGATCAACGCCATTAAGGTGGTGCAGGCATTGTCTTTGGAAGGCATGTTGGAAAATATGTTTGCCGACAACAACACCAAGAGCCTGGAGGATGTGGCCCGCACCCAGCAACTCTCCGCCGGATTGCAGCGCACGGTAGAAATCCTGGTGGCAGTGGCAACTGCGGTAGTGCTGTGGCGGGGGGTGCAGTTGGTCACTTCGGGAGATGCAACACCGGGGGATCTGCTGGTATTTATGACGTATTTGAAGACCTCCTTTAAGCCCACTAAGCAACTGGCTAAATATATGGCGCAGATTGCCAAGGCGACCGCTTCTGGTGAGCGCATTATCGATATTCTCGACACGGTGCCCGAAATTCGCGATGTGCGGGGGGCGATCGAAGCTCCACCGTTCCGGGGGCAGGTTCGGTTTCATCATGTGGTGTTTGGCTATGAGCCGAGCAAGCACATTCTTCACGGACTGTCCTTCACGGTGCAACCTGGGCAGCGAGTGGCACTAGTAGGGCCTTCAGGAGGTGGCAAGTCTACCTTAGTCAGCCTGTTGCTGCGGCTCTACGACCCCATTGAGGGCAATATTTTCATTGATGGTCACGACCTGCGGGAATACAAAGTAGAATCCCTGCGTCGCCAGGTCAGCATTGTGCTGCAAGACAGCGTCCTGTTTGCTGCTAGCGTGCGCGATAACATTGCCTACGGATCGCTGGGAGCAACCGATGCAGAGATTGAGGCAGCGGCGCGGCTGGCAAATGCCCACGACTTCATCATGGCGTTACCCGATGGCTACGATACGCTGTTGGGGGAACGAGGGGCAACCCTTTCAGGGGGGCAGCGACAACGCATTGCGATCGCCCGTGCTGCGGTGCGCCGTGCCAGAATTGTGATTCTCGACGAACCCACAGTGGGGCTGGACAACGAAAACGAGCAGGCAGTCTCTGAGGCATTGGAACGGTTAACCCAGGACTGCACCACCTTCCTGATTACCCACAACCTGCAAGGGGCAGTGTCGGCTGACCAAATTTTCTACCTGGAGCAGGGGCGCATTTTAGAGCAAGGAACCCACGCTGAACTGATGCATCTGGGACAGCGATACGCAGCCCTCTACCAGATTCAAAGCGCGATCGAGCGTTCAGGTTCCAATGTGCCCTATGTGGAGTGCCATTCGTAAAACGCCATTGGAAGAAGGCAAATTGAATAACCTGAAATTAAATTCTTGTGGGGTGAGCATCTTGCCCGCCCAGTTAAAGAAGTAGAACGGTGGCACAAGTGATTTAATTCACGATCCCAAGGGAAACCTCATCCGCCTTCTCTTTTCTCACTCAATCCATACTCAAGAGGATGCCTGTGATGACATCTCTGCAACAGAACTTAAACCAGGGTCTAACCCAGACCTTACCCAAACCCGAAGTTACGATCGTCGTTGTACCCCGTGAACGCTTCCAGTTTGCTCAAGAGTCCCTAGAAAGTCTTTACACAGCGACAGATTTTCCCTTTGAGCTGGTTTATGTAGACAATCATTCTCCAGCTCGGCTCAAGCGCGATTTAGCCGTCCAATCCCAGGAAAAGGGCTTCCGAGTGGTGCGTAGCGATCGCTATCTTTCCCCCAATGCTGCCCGCAATTTTGGCTTGCAGTATGTCACCAGTCGCTATGTGGTGTTTGTTGATAACGACGTGATTTTTGCACCGGGCTGGCTCAAGGCACTGGTGGACTGTGCTGAGGAAACCCATGCCACCGTTGTAGGTTCTTTGGTGTGCCAATACAAACCCGTTCACCAAACGATTCACTGTGCTGGGGGTGAATATATGGCGGCGGATGACCTGGAGCGATTTAAGCGGAGTGAATCGATCGCCAGTGAGCCAGATGACTGGCAAATTTACGAAACCACTTACTTCCAAAACCGATCGGTGGAGGAGGTGCGCGATCGCCTTTATCGGCAGCCCACAGGCTTTGTGGAGTTCCACGCCATGCTGGTACGGATGGACTTTTTCCAAGAGAATGGCCCCCTGGATGAAGGGTTTTGCTGCACCAAGGAATACCTGGACTTTGCTATGCGGGTGGCTCGATCGGGCGGTTCCATTTACCTGGAGCCAGCCTCTGTTGTGACGTTTCTGACTCACCCTCCGGCTCCCCGCTTGCAGTGGATTGACCTGCCCTATTTTTCGCTGCGGTGGAGTGATGCCTGGGAACGCCATAGCCTGGAGCACTTTCAAACCAAGTGGAACTTGGCAAACAGTCGCTATTTCCAAAAGCGGTACAAAAAGCTGGGCTGGCGACGCTGGGAGGAGTTGATTAAGCCTCGCATGGCGGCATTCTCTTGGCTGGGGAAAGAGCAAGCCAAGAAGCTGGAGAAACGGCTGATTGCCTGGGAAAAGCGGCTGAATCGGTGGTGGTGCGATCGCTACATTCGGCGGGTTGCCAAGCGGATTGGCTGTGAACCTGGGGCAATTGCTCAAGGACAAAATTATCCGCCGATTATGCTGGTTTTGCCAGATGATTCGCCCAGGGACTCTGCTTCAAAATCTCTGGTGATGTATCGCTGAGTTCGCTGGTGGGCAGTGCCTACCCTACAGATTCTCAGCATTACGGGTCAATTAGAACGTTTATTAAATAGGAACCATCATGCTTTATCGTGACTTTGGAAAAACGGGTTTGAAGGTCTCCGCCATTGGGTTAGGAACCTGGAATATTGGCAACCAGTGGGGCGAAATTGACGAAGAAACGGCGATCGCCACTGTCCATGCTGCCCTCGATCAAGGGGTCAATCTGATTGATACTGCTGAATCCTACGGCATTCCCTGTGGGCTGTCAGAAGAGCGGCTGGGGCGGGCATTGCAGGGTAAGCGCGATCGGATTCATGTCATCACCAAAATTGGGCGGTGGGGGCGGCGATCGGGTCAAACCGTTCCCATGACGACGGTGGACATGGTGCGGCTGTGCGTCCATGCGTCCCTCCATCGGCTGCGTACCGACTATATTGATGTCCTGCTCTGTCATGAGGGCAAAATTGAAGACCCCAGCATTTACCTCGAAGCCTTTGAACGGCTAAAAGAACAGGGTGATATCGGAGCCTACGGCATCTCCACGGATCAACCCGAAGCCCTTCAGCGATTCAACGTCCACAACACCTGTAGCGTCGTCGAGCTAGACTATTCCCTGCTTAACCGCAAGCCCGAAAAGAAAATGCTGCCCTACTGCCAACAGCATGACATTGCCGTAGTGGCGCGGGGTCCGTTGGGCAAGGGATTGTTAACGGGAAAATATTCCACTGACACGGTTTTTACCGATACCGTGCGATCGGAGTGGTATGAAACCGAGTCCGCCCGCGAAAAGTTAGCCCGCAATTTAGCCAAGGTTGAGCGACTCAAAACCCTGCTGTCTCCTGGCGATGAAATGGTGCGAACCGCCCTTCAGTTTGTCACTTCCCATGGGTGCCAGCCAGTGACGATTCCGGGAGCAAAATCCCCTGCTCAAGCGGTGATGAATGCTAAAGCAGGGCAGGAAACTCTCACCGTTGACCAGCGCGATCGATTGGTTAAACTGCTCAAAACCGATGCCGAGGCTCCAGTTTCAACAGCAGGACTGGTTTAGGTAATGGCATAAACACAGCAAAATTTGGTTTCACCTCGTCATGGAACACCCTGCCCAACCCATTCCAATTCCAGGCGCGAAGTCCCCCGCTCAAGCTGCCATGACTGCTGGAGCAAGCGATCGTCCCCTTTCCCCCGCCGCCCAAGCCGAT
>PVWD01000299.1 GCA_003003615.1 filamentous cyanobacterium CCP2
GGTGAAATTTGATGATAATTTCTCCACTTGGTTCTTTGAAGATGAATTAGAACCGACGGGGTAAGCTGATTTTTTTAAATAAACTTGAGCGGGGGATTTCTTTAGTACGTTGGATCGTAACCGATCTGGCAGAGTGAGGAGATCCCCCCTAAGCGGTTTGAAGGGGCAATGTCACTATTGGTATGTATTGTGACGTTGAATATCTGGGGTAAGACTTCTAGAAATGGCGTTAATTTTGACATTTTTAGGCAAAGGTGGCACAGGGCGAACCACAATTTCGATCGCTGCTGCAAAACAATTCGCCGCGCAAGGAAAACGAGTATTATTGGCCAGTCAAGATACAAGCCCAGCATTTGGGATGCTGCTTGGAGCCACCGTTAGTGCCGAGCCACAGGAAATTGCCCCAAATCTTCAGGTCGTTCAACTGCAATCGGCAGTGCTGTTGGAACGGGCATGGGAAGAACTCAAAAAGCAGGAAGCTCAATATCTGAGAACACCCTTTTTTAAGGCAGTCTATGGGCAGGAATTGGGCGTTTTGCCGGGCATGGATGTTGCCCTTGCGCTAAATGCTGTCCGCGAGTTTGATGCCAGCGATAATTATGATGTCATCATTTATGACGGTAATGGCGATCAGACGACGCTACGGATGCTGGGAATGCCAGAAATCATGAGTTGGTATGCCCGACGCTTCCGACAAGTGTTTATGGATTCAGACCTTGCTAAGGCAATTTCTCCCTTTTTGCAACCCCTTTCTGCCGCCGTGCTGACAAACGTGAATTGGTCAGGTGATATTTTCTCTCAACCCGCAGCAAGTCAGGCCACAAATCTTTTAGAGCAAGGAAAAGCGGCTGTAGCTAACCCGAATCGCGTTGCAGCTTACCTGGTGACAACTGCTGATGAAAGCGCGATCGCCACTGCCAAATACCTCTGGGGAAGTGCCCAACAGGTCGGGTTAACAGTTGGTGGCATATTGCTTAACCAGGCAGATGTGGCAGAATCCATCCAACAAGAATTTGCGCCGCTCTCGGTGAATGCTTTACCCACCAGTCAGGGAGATTGGCAGACGTTGATGCAGTCCCTTCCAGACTTCACTCAAGCAGCGAAGGCTCCTCAACCCGTGAAAGTGGATGTGGCAGAGCGTAAGGTGTATTTGTTCTTACCTGGTTTTGACAAGAAGCAAGTGAAGCTAACTCAGTATGGGCCTGAAGTGACTGTAGAAGCTGGCGATCAGCGACGCAACGTATTCTTACCGCCTGAATTGAAAGGAAAACAAGTAACTGGGGCAAAGTTCCAAGACGGTTATTTAATCATCTCGTTTTAAGCCAGTGTTTTTGTAGGATGGTTGTTGCGACTGTTCTTGCCACTGGTTTTTGCCACTTGTTCTTGCCACTACTGGGTGGGTGAGATGCCGGGTGTATCTCAGCTTTGTATTTGTACGGCAAATCGCTCACCGGCAGGCAAGATGCTTGCGCTCCGAAAACTGATCCATTTGCGTAAATGAGATATTCCCTAAGATGCCTGTACGATCGCACCCAAACTAAATCTTGCAACTTCCATCAAGGACACATTCATCATTTCAGGGACATTTTGCAAAATGTCCCTTTTTTTGCAAACTTTGTTCAGCTTTGAAGACCGATGAAATCTTCATTCACAGGAAAGTCTTTAAATCCTAGCTTGAAAACGGAAAGGAGATCTGGCCTTTTTGTCAAGACTCACCCGATGGAATGATTTGTGTTTTTTGCCTGAATAGCGGAAGTATATCAAGGATATTTATGTTAATCTATGATCCACTTCAAACGTTAAGTAAGTTAAATCAATGGATTTTCTGATTCCTATCTTAAACACGCTGGCTCTTGCCATTGTTGGAATCCTGTTGATGGTCGGGTTAGTTGAAGCACCCTGGCAAATTTTGCTGTTGATCTTAGTTGCAGCAACTCTGGTGAGTCAGTGGCTGATTCGACATAGCCATCTGCAAAGTGCTTTGAAAGACCTGGAAAACGATGATGCACCGATCGCCTCATCATCTCAATCCAGTCACTCCAAAGATAATGCAGTGTTGTCCTACAGAGGGGCCAGCTATACCCAGGCTCAGCCATCCTCCGATGCATCGATAACTCCCCTAGAAATGGTCGGCAAATATCGAGGGCAGTTCTGGCGATCGGGTTCCCATTTCTAGTTTTTGGGGGTGAGAAGCTGTTTTAGGGCAAGCAAACTTCAACTTCAGGTTTGCTTTGCTTTGACGTAGCTCCTGAAATCTTTGAAAAAAATGGTCTAGGCAACCAGGGGATTGGGGGATAAGGTAAGCCGTTCTGCCGGTACGGGAAAGGCTCGTAATGAGTTGGTAGAAACAGTGACTTGTACAGGCATCCCAATGGGTAAGGCGGTTTCAGTAGAGGTTCGCGCAAACAAGGAATGTCCCTGCGGAATTTGTAAACAGTAACAGTATTCCCGTCCTAGAAACTGACGATCGCGAACGATGATGGGGCTGGCCTCATCAGGGTGGAGGGTTAAATCTTCTTGGCGAATCATGAACTCTACCCATTCTGAACGCTTTGAGTAATCGAGGTTTGCCTCTTCCAAAATGGCAATGTCATCAGGTAATGTGCCGATCGCCGTTTCCCATCCTTGCCCGCCAAACTGAGCCGGAAGAAAATTTGCCTGGGTGACAAACTCTGCCACAAACCGGGAGGCAGGACGGCAGTAAACCTCTTCTGGCGTACCGACCTGTTCCAAACGGCCATCGCGCATTACCGCCACCTGGTCTGCAATCGACAAAGCTTCTTCCTGGTCATGGGTGACAAACACTGCTGACGTGCCCGCCGCCTTCAAAATATCGCGCAACTCCTGGCGTAAGCGTAACCGCACCTGCACATCTAAATTGCTTAATGGCTCATCTAGCAGTACCAAAAAGGGATGAGGAGCCAATGCCCTGGCCAACGCCACGCGCTGCTGTTGTCCCCCTGAGAGTTGATGCGGATATCGATCGCCCATTCCCCCCAGCCCAACTAAGGTCAGCACTTCATTCAACGACTGGCTTACCAAGGCTTTTGGCTTTTGGTTCAACCCAAAGGTAATGTTTTGGCTGGCAGTCAGGTGAGGAAATAAAGCATAATCCTGAAACACCATTCCGACTCCCCGCTTTTCGGGAGGCACCCAGGTATTGGAGCTAGCCACCGTTTGTTGGGCCACCAAAACCGTCCCGGCTTCAGGATATTCAAAGCCAGCAATTAAGCGTAGTAGCGTTGTTTTCCCACAGCCAGATGGCCCCAAAAGAGCCAGAATGTTTCCTTGATCGAGCGTCAAAGATACAGACGAGACCGCAGGAGACACAGAGCCAGAAAACTGCTTCGTTACGTTTTCTAAGGTAAGAATTGGGTGAGATTCTAGGGAATTAGGATGAGCCATTGACTGTCAGTTAGGTCTTGGAGTTGCTTATCTAATACAGTTTAAAGGGCATTGAAACTATTCTTATTAAGCTAGGATTTTTTAGCAGATGCTGCGAAAGGCGATCGCCACCTAAACACACTAAACTAGATCAAGTACTGAAAGTTGCATTCAAGCAGGATAGATTAAGTACTGTCCTTGAGAATATTGCGCCATGCCATCGACTACAAACCTATCTGTTGAGGAGCTTGTTGCTCTCGATAACAAATATTCCAATCGCTTCATTGAACTCGATCCGTCGGGCTACTTCGTGATTTATTTAGATCGGGAAGCTGGGCTAATTTGTGCAAAACACTACACAAATACCATTAATGATAAGGGGCTGGCCTGCGACCCAGAAACTGGAGAACCACTGCCCTGCAATGCCAATGTAAAGCGCACTCCGACTACCATCTTTACGGGTAGAACGGCTAAAGAATTGTGTATCAAAATTTTTGAAGAGACAAAACCCTGTCCTTTGACTTACCTTGATCATGCAGCCTATTTGGGGCGAGAGTTCGTGCGGGCGGAGATGGCATTGGTGACAGGACAGGAATACATCCAAGACTGAGGGCATTAAGAGTAGGGAGTGGGGAATAGGGAGTGGGGAATAGGGAGTAGGGAGTAGGGAGTAGAGGCTTTCCTGAGGGCATTAAGGCTTGTGGGTAGGGCTAGTCAGATCGCTTGGCAAAAAATCAGAAATACGCATCTTACTGGGGGCATGGGATCTGTCAAACGAAATCAGGTCATGCCCCTACGTTTTATGCAAGGGAAGAATTTAATCCAGTTAGGACTTACGCAACTTGGTGATGCGAACCCCTAGACGTAGGGATATGACATTGCCATGTCCTTACCGGAATGGTGTATTCAGACAGAAAATGTGTAACTTCTGCCAAAATTTAGGGCTGGGGTGGATTGGACTTGTAAAAGGTTTAAGGATTGCCGTCCTGAGGTAAATTTCGCTTTAAGATTTGGTGCTTTAAAGCACTTGGCGTTCTAAACTCAGTATATTTAGTTATTCTCTGTAGAGGGGAAAACGGTATGGGGTTCTATGTAACCAGCAGTGCTACGCGATAATCGGAAATTATACCTATCGAATTCAGTTAATTAACTGGTAATCGGATATAGGTTCTTTTCAACCGCTAATTTCTTCCCCTTCTCCCCCTTTCCCTTCCCCCTTTTCTCGCTTGTAAGGACTTGGACGTATGGGTTTCCTCAACTTAATTTCCTTGGTTGGGATCTTTGGGTTATGCGCGATCGCCTGGTTATTTTCAGAAAACCGTGATCCAAAGTATTTTCCTTGGCGAGTTGTGATAGTGGGGTTGCTGGTTCAGTTTGGCATTGGGGCTTTGGTTTTCCTAGTTCCGGTGGCATGGGGCGTTTTACAGTCCCTCTCTGGGCTGCTGGGGGTTGTGTTTGAGGCGGCAGATGCTGGGGCACGGTTTATTTTTGGGCGGTTATTTGTCCCGTTTTCAGGGCAAGATTCATTCTTTTTGGTGCCGCTGGTACCTGGGGCAGAAAGCTGTGCCTCCGACAGCATTGGGCAGGTCGTTCCGGGGTTTTGCGGAATTCGGGTGGGATATATTTTTGCGTTTCGGGCCTTGCCAGCAGTGGTCTTCCTGGCAGGTTTAATTGCGTTGTTTTACCGAATGGGGGTCATACAGTTGATTGCCAACCTGTTTGCCAGAATGTCCTACAGCCTGATGCGGTTAAGTGGGGTCGAAATTTTGGGGGGATTGGCCAATCTGTTTGTGGGGGTTGAGGCGGCGATCGTGGTTAAACCTTACCTAAAGAAAATGACCCGCAGCGAGTTATGCTCAATTTTGGCCTGCTGCTTTGGAACCGCTTCATCTGCTACCCTGGCAAGCTACGTTAGCATCTTAAGACCTATCTTTCCCAATGTTTTGCCCCATCTCGTCGCAGCAACCATGATGGGAGTGCCAGCCTGCTTTCTTTTATCCAAAATCCTGGTTCCAGAGACGGAAGTTCCCCTAACTTCTTGGGCAATTTCACCCGATCGGGCAATGAAATCCGGTATTTCAGAACGAGCTTTTATCGATGAAAACCTAGAGCAGCCCTTAGAAGATCAGCCAACAGAGCGGCTCAGCCCAACGGAATCCGCCATTTTAGGGGCGGTGGAAGGCGTGAAAATTGCCATTTCGATCGTCGGTGTGCTGATTTTGGTTTTGGGTGTGGTGTATCTGCTGTATGAGCTTCTAAACTGGCTGACAACGCTTCCAGAGCCGATCGGCAATTGGTTTCAAGTCATCTCATTGCCCAATATTTTAGGAATTTTGTCCCTGCCGTTTACCGTGATGACGGGCATTTCACTCAACTGGGGTGAACTCTGGCAATCTTCAGTTTTGATTGGTCGCAGGCTGCTGGAAACCGCGATTTTGCCGTATCAGTCGATCGTGTCTGGGGTTTCAGGGGTGGGCAATCGATGGATTGGCGATCGGGCGTTGTTGATTCTGACCTATGCCTTGTCTGGATTTGCTCACTTTGCCTATTGGGGCATTGTGGTCGGTGCAGCCATTGCCCTGGTTCCGTCTCGCCGCCGTGAGGTGATTGGTCTGAGTTGGAAGGCGTTCTTAGCTGGAATTTTGGCAACCTATATGGTGGCTTGTATTGCCGGATTTTTTGAAGGGATTTTTGGGGCAGATACGATCGCGATTTTGGGTCGTTCTTAGCTTGGACGGGGAGTGGGGAGTAGGGAGTGGGGAGTAGGGCTTAGCTGGACGATCGGGTTAATGCTGCGACAAATCTTTGGTGTTCGGGGCTGGTGAGTCCTTGCTGTACGATTTGGAGAGCCTCAGACAGGTTTCCAGCGAGCAAGGCAGGAAGAGAAATCCATAAGCCAGGGAACGTTGGACTTTTGATGATTCCAGTCGAATTGGGTGATGTGATCACGAATTCACCGTTAGCAAGTTGAAAATAATCAATTTGCTGGCTGTAGGTACGCCAAACCATGTATTCTTGAACTCCATTGCGACGGTAAACCCGCAATTTATCGTGCAAATCGTAGGAAGCACTGCTAGCAGCAATTTCTACAATTAGTTCAGGTGCTCCTTCAATATAATCATCTTCACTAATGTAAGATTGTCCGCCCGTTTTGAACCGCAGAACTGCATCGGGTTGGGGTTCGTTGTCAGCATCTAACCGCACTGTTGGATTATCGTAGAAACCAACGCCCGGTGTTGCAGCACTGTAAACGCCTAAGAGGGTCATGATAAAGCCATGCGGTTCTCCATGACGTTCGGTGCGTAAGGGTGAAGACACGTAAACGGTTCCCTCTATCAGTTCGGCTTTCTTTAAATGGGGCATGGCTGCATATCGCTGCTCAAACTCGTCACGGGTGAGCCGATCGCCGCTTTCCAAAGGGGGGAGTTTTACCAATCGTTCCGCTGTCATTGTGGGTTCACTCTAGGCTGAAACACGCCTGTTATTTGCATTCTATCAAGCTGGTTGGGTTAGGCTCCAAAGCCCAAATAGCCGCGAGGGGTAATCATCTTGTTGGCGTGAATTTGGGTGCTGCGGTTGCCGATGATGACGGTGGTGAGCATGTCGATCGGGGTTTCCAGGAGTTGGGCCAAGGTGGTGAGGGTGATTTGTTCCTCTGGACGGTAAACCGATCGCACGATCGCCACAGGGGTATTGGAATTGCGGTATTTCAGGAAAATCTGCTGGGCGGTTTCAATTTGGTGGGTACGGGTTTGGGATCGGGGATTATAGAGTGCAGTGACAAAATCGGCTTGGGCAGCGGCGGTTAATCGTTGTTCAATCACCTCCCAGGGGGTGAGCAAATCGCTGAGGCTGATGGCGCAAAAATCATGCATTAACGGGGCCCCTACCCTGGAAGCGGCTGCCTGTAATGCAGAAATTCCTGGAAACACTTGCACATCTGGCGTTTTGCCGTCCCATTCCTGCTGCTGAAGCTGTTCTAACACCAAGCCTGCCATGCCATAAATGCCGCAATCTCCAGAGGAAATCACCGCCACCGTTAATCCCCATTGTGCTAGTTCGATCGCCCTTTCTGCACGCTGTCGTTCCTGGGTAATGGGCAAGGCTTCGATGATTTGCCCCGGTCGCAATAGGGCTGAAACCAATTCAATGTAGAGCGTGTAACCAATCACCACATCTGCCTGACCGATCGCAGTCTGAGCCGCCGGGGTAATTTGAGCCAGTTCCCCAGGGCCCGTTCCCACCAGCCACAAACGACCCGATCGCCCTGTATATTCCTGCTCTGCTTCTGCAATGGCTACTGTAACGGCTCCTGGTTGTCCAGCTTGGCGAACGATGGTTTTAGCAACTCGAAGGGAAGCGGACAGATCCGAAGAAGCCCTGAGTTTATGTCCCTGGCTAGCCAAAATAGCCGCAGCCTCCGCCACGCTGGGAGTCCCCACTTCTTCCGCCACAATGTCCGAGGGAGTAGGCACGGAAACCGATCGCAACTGTTCGGCTGTAAAACACTGGAGCGGCCACTGACGATCGTGACAAAGCTTCAAAATTCCGGCTTCATCGGCTTTTAGGTCAAGGGTGGCAATTCCGGCGATCGACCCTTCCGCAAACTGATGGGCTTGGCAAACCTGCTGGATGGCAGATTCAATCAATTGGCGAGAAGTTCCCCGCTCACAGCCAATTCC
>PVWD01000300.1 GCA_003003615.1 filamentous cyanobacterium CCP2
GGAGGAAGTGAAACTATGGGTTTGGAGCGTTGCGGGAACGGTGATACATGAGGGTGGCAAGGGTGGCGAGGAAGAGAAGTCCGATCGCCCCGGCAAGAGGGTTGCCATCAATTCCGGTGAGCCACTCTGGAACCGGATGGGTACGTTGGACAAGTTCGCCAACCTGGATAATGTAATAGCCCCAAACTAGCCCAGCATGTAAGCCGATCGGTAAACCTAGACGACCTTGATGGAGGGGCGCATCAGCCCATGGTAATGAAATCGTCGATCGCTTTGCCCAGACCAGTGCCAAGCCCAAAAGCACCAGACCGGGAAATTGAGGAAAAGTCCGAATCATTTCGGGAAGTGGCTTCAGGAAATGCAGGGCAGCAAATAATAAGCTATTCCCCCACAGGGCAGTACTCGGTTGATAGTCTCGATCGAGTTCATCCAAGATCCAGCCGCGAAACACGACCTCTTCTGCCAGTCCGACTCCGAGGGCAACGATCCCTCCTTCTAAAATGACTCCTAATAAAGTGCTGGAAGGTTGCCACGTTAGCCAGTCCAACCCAGCCTGCAACCCAAACATGAGAAACAAGCTGGACAACCCTAACCCCAACCCCAGCAGCAATTCCCGACCATTTCGCCAAGACAGAACCAGCCCATACCGCCGAAAGATCCGGTTTTCTCCATGCACCGATCGCCCCCACACCGGCACAAACACCAGAAATGCGACAAACAGCAGCGACATTGTGATGATCGTTTCAGTATTAGCATCTTGAACCAGCAGCGCGATCGGCAGCGCCAGAGGCAACCAGCAAACTGCTAGCAGACCCATAAACACAAGTACCCGCACGGGAGCCGCATATCGGGCGATCGTTGATAAACCCTTAACCAAAACGCCAGCCCAGAACCCGAAACTTTTGCCCCTCAGTCCTCAATCTTTGCACGCTACTCATCCGGCTCGATCGTACTGGTCAACCCACGATTCTTCAGGCGTTCGCAGTAAAACTCAGCATGTTCCTGCTCACAGGTAATAACCAACGCAATGCCGTTGGTGTGAGCTTCCATCATAATGTTGACGGCTTGGGGAATTGTCAAACTGGAAACGGTTTCAACCAACGTTTGCACGACGTACTCCATTGGATTGAAATCGTCATTATGCAGCAACACCTTGTATCGGGGAGCGTGTTTAGGGGCTGTAGAACGTTTCTCAAGCGTTTCGACTGCCACAGATGTATACCTCTCCGCAAATAATTACGTCTTCTCGCTGATTCTAAACTTATCTTTACTTATAACATCCAATGCTGTGTTCGGCAGTTGGTTTCGGCTCTGCGATTTTTCTCTACATGAAGCGTCAAGAGTGTTTAAAGAAGGGGTTTACCCCCCCATATCTGGAGTACGCTTAAATATGCTAGAAAAAATGTAGGATAGCCGTCATGAAAGCAAATCCGATCGGCTCTGAGTTTCAAATTAACACCACTGGGAGCAATCAGCGAAACAACCCTGCGAGTGCGACAAGCTCTTTTGGCACCTTCGTAACGGTTTGGGAGAGTCTAACCCAGGATGGGGATGGCAAGGGCATTTTTGGACGGCTCTACCGGGATGACGGCAGACCGATCGGTTCAGAATTCCAGGTAAATCTAACGACCGCAGGCGATCAGGACACACCCGCTACGGCAATGGATGCCAACGGAAATTTTGTGGTGGTGTGGGTGGGCGATCGCAGTAATCGCAATATCTACGGTCAGCGGTTTGATGCTCAAGGGCAGCCGATCGGCTCAGAATTCCGCGTGAATGCTGGGTTGACGAGCGGGAGCCATGATAGCCCAGCCGTTGCCATGACCCCGAACGGTTCGTTTATTGTGGCTTGGGCTGCAACCCAGCAGCAAAACAATCCCAATGGTGCAGACAACAGCGGTAGGGGGGTTTATGCCCAGCGGTTTAACCGGAATGGCTCTCCTCAGAAAAGAACCTTCCGCGTCAATTCCACTACCAACCGCGATCAAACCAATCCAGTCATTGCAACTAACCGCAACGGCGATTTTGTCATCGCCTGGGAAAGCGACCAGCAAGATGGCAGCGGCAAGGGCATTTTCGCCCAGCGATATCTCAGGAATGGTGATCCGGTTGGGCAAGAGTTTCAGGTGAACAGCTTCACCTCCCGCGATCAACGCAATCCCACGATCGCAATGGATATTACTGGAGCGTTTGTCATTGCCTGGGAAAGCGATCGGCAAGACGGTGATCGGAGCGGCATTTATGCTCAGCGGTTTGCGCCGAATGGCAATCCTCGTGGGGGAGAGTTCCGCGTTAATACGAATACCAGGGGTGAGCAGCTTAGTCCGGCGATCGGCATTGATGCAGAGGGCAATTTTACCGTTGTGTGGGCGAGCGATAACAGAGGCAGCGGAGACGGAGACGGGTTCGGAATTTTTGCCCAACAGTTTGATGCAGATGGTGATCGCATTGGCAGTGAAACGCGCATTAACACCACGACTCAAAGGGATCAGACTTTACCTACGATCGCGGTGCAAAACAACGGAACATTCGTCATTTCCTGGGCAAGCCAAGATGGGGATGGGCGATCGAATCCACCGCAGAGCATTTTGGCGCAACGGTATCAAATTAGTGGTGCCCCAACTTTTCCAACGGCTCCTTCTGCACGGATTGAAGGAGATTCAGGAGATAACCGGATTCGGGGAACCCAAAGGGATGACTTGATTTTGGGGCTGCGGGGTAACGATACACTGATTGGACGGCAGGGCAATGATACGTTACGCGGTGGTCGAGGAAATGACCGCTTGGATGGCGGAGTTGGCAATGATTTGTTAGTGGGCGGTTCAGGAGATGACACGCTGATTGGTGGACAGGGCAACGACACCCTGAGGGGCGGTTCAGGACGAGATCTGCTGCGGGCAACGGCAGGCAATAACTTGCTGGATGGTGGGCGGGGTCAAGACACGATGGTAGGTGCTCAAGGGGTAGATGTGTTTGTAATTGGCGAATCAGCCGGATTTAGTGAAATTCGTAGATTTCAAACCCAACGCCCCAACCAAAGCTCTGATAGGCTTGCCCTGTTAGATAACCTCCGGTTCCGGGATCTCACCCTGCGAGGGCAGAGTGGCTCAACCTGGATTGGGGTGGGCAATAACCCGATCGCCGTTCTACGAAACGTGACACCCGATCGAATTTCGGCATCCGACTTTATTCAAGCCAGTGAAATTAGTGGCTTCCTCCAAACCTTGCCCCCCGCCTGAGCATGGAAATCAAACAGACTAGAATTCTCCTAGAATCAGCATTCTGTCTGCAATTCTTGTGGGGTGGACATTTTGCCTGCCCAGTTAACTATCACCAGGACTTACGCAAAGCCTTCAATTGTAGGGTGGGCACTGCCCACCTTACGCTAAATCTAGAGGGATGAAACAGAGCTTGCGTAAGTCCTGTTTCACCTTAAGCAGTTTAGCTTCCACCAAAACTCAACTCTGGCTAATCTACCCTTCTCACCCTCTGAAGAAAGCGCGAAGATAGAAGTTAAGGATGCGGAGCTAAAGTCTCATTGCTTATGCTGCATCCTGGTGCTCTCTAACTGGAGTTCAGCAATGCATGTGAGAACTGTCTGGCAGCAAGGCAGCAACAACCCTGAAAACGCGAGCAATTTCGCCAGAATTCGCCAATGGTGGGTTGATCTAAACGGCAAGGAAATCTCTTGGCGGCAGCGTTTGTTACCGCCTTCGGGTCAGGTCGCTGATGTAGATTGGGAACCGCAACGGTTTGATGAGGTCTTTTTAATCAGCAATCCCGATGTCCGAGGGATTACGCTCTATTGGCATAAACCTAACTCTAAGGATGAACGCAATGCCACTGTTCATAAGCTGGAACTGGATCATCTTCAGCAGCAACTTTATATCTATCCGCAATCTCAGCAAACGGTGGTGATTCAGGTTGGCTTACCGCAAGTCGTCTATCAACGGGTGAGTTTAAAGCAGCCAAAATGGGCAATGCAAACCTCGGAGGGCAAACAGATTTTAATCTTACGAGACGAAACCCAACGTTTAGAAATTTTGATTCCGCTTACTGCTGAAAGCTTGTCTCAGCTTCAGGAACAATTAGGAAATGGCAGCAGTTAAGGGGGATGAATTTGAGATTGAGGGGCAGGGGAGCAGATAATATCACAGCTTAAAGAGTTATGGACATTTTGATTGTTGAAGATGAAGCCGACATTGCGGAATTAATTCAAATCTATCTGGAAAAGGAAGGCTTCTCCTGCCGCGTATGTCAGGACGGCCTTGCGGCTCTGCAAGTGTTTCAAGAGCAGCAGCCAGACTTGATTATTTTAGATTTGATGCTGCCCGGATTAGATGGGCTAGAGGTTTGCGCTCGGATTCGGCAAAAGCCTGGCAGTAAAGATCCTTACATTCTCATGCTAACGGCGAAAGGCGAGGAGATCGATCGCATCATTGGTTTATCCACCGGAGCCGATGACTACATGGTGAAGCCGTTTAGCCCTCGTGAGTTGGTGGCACGGGTACGGGCATTATTGCGACGGACGTTGCGGCAAGGTGGACAGAGCCGCGTTTACCAAACAGGACACTTCTCTGTCGATCTTGACCAGCGCATTGCCAACCGTCACACTGATGCAGGAACGGCAGAACCGTTAGAGTTGACGACGCTAGAGTTTGACCTACTCAGCACGTTTATGAGCTATCCTGGACGGGTCTGGAGCCGGGCCCAGCTGATTGAGCGGCTGTGGGGCAGCGATTTTTATGGCGATGAACGAGTGGTGGATACGCACGTGGCCCGCCTCCGCAAAAAGGTTGAGCCTGACCCCGCAAACCCTACTTTTGTCAAAACGGTGATTGGGGTAGGGTACAGGTTTGAAGATGGCGGAGGTAAGGATGGAAGCGGGTAAGTAATGATAGGGTTGTATCTAACCCTGATGATTCAACCTTGAGGTAATGCAATCCTATTCCCCAAATCAACGAGTTTCGATCGACCTAAATGCCGATTTAGTGGACTGGGTGGATGAGCTGATTGGCGATGCTGATAGCGGTTCAGACACCGACCTTTTGCAACTTGAACAGCAGCGCATTCAAGCGATCGAAGAAGCCATTCAGCTATGGTGTCAGCAAAAATCGAAGCATCGGCTTCAGAACCGTGCCGACCAACACCGCCAACGCCATGACAATGATGAAACTGGATGGTTAGTTTAGTCCCTCTGCCTGAACCTCTAGCCCTTTTCTGACGATGAATGTTTTCGCTCAAGCGTTTGACTATGCTGTTACCCATATGAGCGATGTCACATCAGCCCTATGGCAACACCTTTTGCTGGTGTTGGTTCCTTTGGGAATTGGGCTAGTATTGGGCTTGCCGTTAGGACTCTGGAGTGCCCGATCGCGCACGGCATCTACTTTGCTGATTAATGGGTTTAATGCGCTGCGGGTGATTCCCAGCATTGCAATTCTTTTCCTGGCAATTCCCTACTTTGGTTTAAGCTTTCAGTCAGCGGTGATTGCGTTAACTCTGCTGGTCATGCCTCCCATTCTGATTAATACCGATGTGGCTTTTCGCAGCATCGATCCCATGATTCGAGAAGCAGCGCGGGGCATGGGAATGGACGATCGACAAGTACTCCAACAGGTGGAAATTCCGCTGGCTCTGCCGGTAGTGATTGCTGGAATTAAAACAGCCACCGTAGAGGTGATTGCCAGTGCAACCTTAGCGGCATTCATTGGGGCAGGTGGACTGGGGACTTTTATTGTCAGAGGATTCGCACTTTATGACAATACAATTTTGCTCGTTGGGGCAATTCCAGTGGCAATGCTGGCAATGCTGGCAGAGATTGGTTTAGGGACGCTTCAGAGACGCTTGCAACCGCCGAATTAGAGGCAAACTTTAGCAGAATTTAAACGTAAGATATAGTAATTTAATCCAATGGTATGAGGATCGCTCTGGTCTAATGGCTCTAGAGTTGTCATACTAGTGTAGGGCGTTAAACTGCTCCTTCGCGAGATCAGAATTTTTTGAGTTGGGTGCTTTACCCTGGGTCACTGGGCGAAAAATCGCGGCGATGTTTCAAGCGTTGTTCTATGGCTAATGCCCTAAGGGAACTGAATGACGATCGGCTCTGAAGTGGGCATACTAGTTGGAGCATTAATCAAGAAGTTGCTGATTGATTTGGGATTCGCAAACTGAATATTGACTGCCTTTCGTAACCCATACTTTGTTGCATTTTCCTTAACTTCTCATGCAAACAACTGTCAAAAGCTTACTGACCCGTCTTGTCTACAGCTTCGATCGCGCCTACACAAGCGTCCAACGTTGGGCACGGAAGGAAATTGTAGACAATGACCCCTACGATGTAGAGACCCTTTTCCCAAGCAAAGCTGAAGAAGACTCTACTTCGTTGCCTGGACGCTGACCTGCTGAGCAGCACAATTTGATAAACGCCCTTTGATAAAGGGCAACGCCATCAAAACAGCTTAACCCGCTTGGGAAAGTCGATCGAGCTTGGTTTTGTTCTTGAGGCTCTGCTGAATTCGTCGGGCTGGGCTTGCGGCCCACTCCAGAGACAAAATGGCTCCATTAATGGCGAAGGCAAGCAGTGAGACAGTTATTGCACCTGCCCAAATTTTGTCATATCGTCCAGCCTGGGCAATGCCTTCAAATAGCAGTGTGCCTAATCCCCCTGCCCCAAACTTTGCTCCAATTGTGGCAATGGCAATGGCAACGATCGCCGCAATTCGCAAGCCTGCCAGGAAGATGGGTAAAACGAGTGGAACTTGCACCTGCCACCATCGCTGCCAAGGACTCATTCCCATCCCTTTTGCTGCTTCCAGCACTGAAGGCTTAATGGATTGCAACCCCACCGCTAAGCTTCGCACCAGGATAACCTGTGTGTAAATCACCATTGCCACAATTACCGAGTTGGCATTCAACCCAAAAATGGGAATCAGCAGAATGATCAATGCCAAACTGGGGACGGTGTAAAGAATGCCTAGCGTTCCTAAAACGGGCACACTCAGCCAACGAAAGCGCGTCACCAAAAGGGCGATCGGCAATGCCAGCAAAGTAGAAATGACAAGCGTTAACAGCGTCATTTGTAAATGCTCTAGCAGCAGACCCCAAATAATACCAGGGTTGTTGAGGAGATAGCTCATGAGGGTGGTTGAGTGGTAGCGCGGACATTTTGCTTAAAGTCCTGCGATGGATCGCGAGACGGTCTAGATTGCTCTAAATCTCCTTGAATGCAAATTAAGAATTGAATCTAGTCATGATGCCTATCCTCTGACTGGGCGGGCAAGATGTCCACCCCACAGGAAGGTGAGTAAAGTCCATATCGGATCATTGTACATTGGGTTACTCAGGCTCTTCGACGATCGATTTTATCCGGGTGAACCCAGGGATTTAGCGAGCAAGTAGCTGAGTCGGCAGTTGGAACGGCAAAACCTTAGTGCTTCCTGCTAGGCTAGAATCTAGCAGCTATAGGCATTCCTGCCTTTTTTTTGAGAGAGAGAATCATGCCGCATACGATCGTGACAAATACGTGTGAAGGGGTTGCCGATTGTGTGGATGCCTGCCCAGTTGCCTGCATTCACGACGGCCCCGGTAAAAATACCAAGGGGACTGACTGGTATTGGATTGACTTTGCCACCTGCATTGACTGCGGGATTTGTTTGCAAGTTTGTCCAGTGGAAGGGGCGATCGTCCCTGAAGAACGTCCCGATCTGCAAAACACCCCTTAAATTAGACAACGCACTGTAGTAACCCCCGATATGACAACTCCCCTGCTCTCCGTTGAGGATGTTTATGCTGGCTATGTGCAAGACCTGGATATTTTGCAAGGAGTGAACTTCAGGCTGAATCCAGGCGAATTAGTGGTCATTATTGGCCCCAACGGAGCGGGGAAGTCTACTTTGGCTAAGACGATTTTCGGGTTGCTGGCTCCTCACCGAGGCAAGATTATTTTTAATGGCGAATCGATCGCAGGCCTGTCTCTTATACACATCT
>PVWD01000301.1 GCA_003003615.1 filamentous cyanobacterium CCP2
ACATAATTCACGGCCGTCAGCCCGCCACTGGTTTGCATGACGCACGTAAAGCCGCGATACCAGTCATTGCCGATGAATACGAGTCCGTTACCCGTCGGTTGAATGCAAAATTGGCTGGAGCGTAGTTGGTTAATGCCAATCTGTCCTTCTTTCACCTCCGCCATCACCGCATTCATCGCTGGAACGGACTGAATCGCTTGCCCTGAAGCATCCAGCAGAGCCGCATCGGTCGAACTACCAATTTTGATCTGGCTTACGTCCTGTTCGATCGCCACCCGCAGAGGGAGTTGAGCAGATGCCGAAAGGGTTGCAGCCAGCCACAGCAACGGCACCATCCACCAGGCTTTTGGGTAACGCATTGCTGTCAGCATCCACTGCATGAGCCGAAAAAAGCAAGTGGAAGGGGTGCTTCCAGCAGAGCAGGTTCCAGAGGTCATGTTGTCAGGCTCCTCACACTGAAAGATCTGAAAAAAAATTAAGCCCTGAAAATTTTCTGATCGATGATCTGGTGAATGATAATCTGACGAATTACTTCGCTGCTGCCAAAACTATTCATCAGCTTTGCACAATAGTACGCTAATTTCGCGGACGATCGGACAAGATTTCGTGGATTATTAGTTAATCAAAAGAAAATAGATTTCACGGTTTGGGACGGTGGAAACGGCGATCGAGTTTTTAAGGAAAATCAGGCAGCGGCAGCAGCAATTCAGGCATTTGTTCTAGCTCCTTATTCTTCCCCCCTCCACCCTGATCCGCATCAATCGGAAATTTGGAAAAGATGAAATTTGGATGAAGTTCAGGGTATTTTCGTCGCTTCACTCACCGTTTTTTTATCAATAAGCTTTGCTAATCATTCCAGTAATTATCCATGCGAAATAGCTGAGGATTCGTGAGTTGTGTCACTATAGGTGGGTGGATGTTCAGGTTTAGCGGATTCAGCTTTGCAAATCACGTTTTTAGGAACCAGTTCGGGTGTGCCCACTCGATCGCGCAATGTCTCTAGTATTGCCCTCCGGTTGCCTCAACGGGCGGAAACTTGGCTGTTTGATTGCGGTGAAGGAACCCAACACCAAATTATTCGCAGCGATCTAAAAATTAGCCAAATTACCCGAATTTTTGTCACCCATATGCACGGGGATCATATTTATGGGCTGATGGGGCTGCTGGCAAGCTGCGGGTTGGCAGGCAATCCCAGCCGCATTGATGTATATGGCCCACCTAAATTAGATGACTACTTAAAAGCCTGTGGACGCTACTCTCAGACGCATTTTTCCTATCCCATTAAGGTGCACACGGTGAAGCCTGGGGTCGTGTTTGAAGATGAGGAGTTCACTGTCAGTTGTGCCCCTCTGACCCATCGAGTCCCAGCCTTTGGCTATCGGGTTGAGGAAAAAGATAAGCCCGGACGCTTTGATGTCGATCGGGCAGTGGCAATGGGGATTCCGCCTGGGCCAATTTATGGACAGCTTAAACGCGGTGAAGCAGTGACTTTGCCAGACGGTCGGTGCATCAACGGTGCAGACCTGTGTGGAGAGCGGCAGTCCGGACGAAAGTTTGCCTACTGTACAGACACCATTTATTGTGAGAACTCCGTTGAACTGGCCAGAGAAGCGGATGTGCTGGTGCATGAAGCAACCTTTGCCCATCAGGATGCCGAACTGGCTTACCAACGGTTACATTCCACTTCCACAATGGCCGCTCAGGTTGCGCTGATGGCTCAGGCAAAGCAGCTGATTATGACCCACTTCAGCCCTCGCTATGCCCCTGGAAATGCGATCGGCTTAAATGATCTCCTCGCTGAAGCCCAAGCCATTTTTCCAAACACCCTCATGGCGTATGACTTCTTCACCCACGAAATTCCCCGCCACTCGGCAGAAGTCTTCGCCACGACTTAGGACGGAGGTCTGAGTCCACCAAACTTACCGAGTCGATCTCGCTCCAGGAGAGTATAATCTTGGGGTCAAGAATTTCAGACAAATTCAGACAATTTTCACTTCCATCTTTCCTGCTGTACAGGCGAGACGGTTTTCGTCTTGACAAACTCCTAAAACCCTTCGTCCCCTAATCGTAGAATTGATTGTGACTGCTCCCACCCAATTGATGTGGGCATTAATTGGTCTTATTTTGACCATTGGTGGAACCCTGCTGGAGGCATTTATTGCCAGTCCACCTTGGGGTTGGAATGTGCATGGTGTTCAGGTTCATTCCCTGGGAGTCACTTGGCAAATTGGAGCCGTGCTGCTGGTGGGCTGTTTGGGTGGCAAAAACGCTGCCGCCATTTCCCAAGTGGCATACTTGTTGCTGGGGCTAACCTGGTTTAATGTGTTCACGCAGGGGGGTGGCTTTGACTATGTACTGCGTCCGAGCTTCGGCTATCTGCTGGGGTTCATTCCTGGAGCCTGGATTTGTGGTTGGTTGGCGTTCCTTTACCCATTACGGTTGGAGTTTTTAGCCTTAAGCTGTCTGGCAGGACTGCTCACCATCCACTTCACGGGGATCGGCTATCTCTTGGCGGCTCACTTTTTCCAATGGGCCGAAATCAGTACGACACCGATTTGGCAAGCTGTGCTGACCTATTCGCTCTATCCGTTTCCGGGGCAATTGGCGATCGTTTGCGCTGTAACGGTTTTGGCATTTGCCCTGCGGTTGGTCATGTTTTACTAAGTGCTGATTTGACGGTTACAAAATGCTTGCCTCAAATTCTGATGCCTTATTTTTAATGCCTTGATACGGCAGCAAAGCCAATGGTCAACAAAGGTTATGAGTATTAAGAATCAACTGTTCTGGATTGCTGCTGGGGTGGGTTTGGTTTTAGACCAAATCACAAAATTATGGGTCGATCGATCGTTTGAATTAGAAGAAACTCGTCCCTTGTGGGAAGGTGTGTTTCACCTGACCTATGTCACCAATCCGGGGGCGGCCTTCAGTTTATTTAGCGAGGGCGGAGAGTGGTTGCGCTGGCTTTCCTTACTGGTTAGCCTTGGGCTAATCTTCTTGGCGTGGTTTGGCCCTCGCATGAACCGATGGGAGCAGGTCGGCTATGGCTGTGTTTTGGCTGGGGCACTGGGCAATGGCATCGATCGCTTTTTGATGGGAGAAGTCATTGACTTTTTGGACTTTCGTCTGATCAATTTCCCGGTGTTTAACCTGGCAGATGTCTGTATCAATGTTGGGATTATTTGTTTGCTGATTGCCGCCTTTAAACCAACCTCAAACGGCAACTCCAAGCGTTCTTCTCACTAAATTTTTTGTGATACGTCTTTATTTACCTTTTCTATAGAGTTGACACTCTATGTCATAATTTTTGTAACACAGTTTCTCATATTCACCGTTCCATCCTTAAACGTCTTCTATATAGGCGCGTCCTAGCCATGAGTACTGAAGCTCTCGATCCCAAAACTTTAGACCGCTATGAGTGCGCGGCTTGTGGATATGTCTATGAGCCAGCAAAAGGCGATAACACTGGCAATATCTCTGCCGGAACTGCCTTTGAAGACCTGCCAGAAGCCTGGAAATGTCCAGTTTGTGGGGCACGCAAAACTCGGTTTAGTAACCTTGGCCCGCTTGGCAATCCATCGGGTTTTAAAGAAAACCTGGGATATGGGTTGGGGGTAAACACATTAACGCCGGGACAAAAGAATATTTTGATCTTTGGAGCTTTGGCGTTAGGGTTTTTATTTTTCATCAGCCTATACGGCTTAAATTAATCCATTGTGCAGGCGATCGAGTTCAACCCGATCGCCCATTTCAAATCAGTTAGGAGCGATAAACCATAGTCCGATGAACTCGATCCTCAAACCACTAAGACAAATTGTTATTGTGCTGGTGGCGGTTCTACTCTGTAGTAGCTGTGCCCGCGGCTTTTTGCCATCTGCTAGCTATAATCCGTGGCAGCTTGTCGAATTGCCAACGGATGTCACCCTTTCGGATATTGCCTTTACAGATGATCCGAGTCATGGCTGGCTTGTGGGTAAAAGAACCACTCTCCTGGAAACGACCGATGGCGGGTTGTCATGGCAACAACGCACGTTAGATTTGGGAGGAAGCCAGTATAGCTTCAACTCCGTTAGCTTTTCCGGGCAAGAAGGATGGGTTACAGGACAGCCAGGAATTTTGCTTCATACGACAGATGGGGGGCAAACGTGGCTCCGTCTGCCGTTGAGTGAAAAGCTGCCTGGTTCGCCCTACACCGTGACGGCCCTGGGGCCAAAGTCAGCCGAGATGACAACGGATATTGGAGCGATTTACCAAACCAAAGATGGCGGTAAAACGTGGCAAGCGATGGTTCAGGAAGCCGTCGGCGTGCTGCGGAACATTTCGCGATCGGATGATGGGCGGTATGTAGCGGTGTCATCACGGGGCAGCTTTTATTCCATCTGGCGACCGGGACAAGAAGCCTGGGAACCCCACAACCGGACAAGTTCTCGTCGCTTGCAGAACATGGGCTTTGGTAAAGATGGTCGGATGTGGCTGCTGGCTCGTGGTGGGTTGGTGCAGTTCAGTGATGATACACCTGAGGAGCAAGAGTGGAGCGAGCCAACCTCGCCAGAATTTGCTACAAGCTGGGGACTCCTGGATGTTGCATACCGCACCCCAAACGAGATTTGGCTTTCAGGTGGCAGCGGCAACCTTTTGGTTAGCTTTGACGGTGGAGAAACCTGGCAAAAAGATCGAGAAGTGGAAGATGTGCCGTCTAATTTCTACCGAATTATTTTCTTGTCTCCTGAGCAAGGATACATTTTGGGACAGGGCGGAACCCTATTGCGGTATCAACCTGAGCAAAATGTAGCCCAACAAATGGATTCGGTAAAATACGAGTAGCAAAGCGGCAGGCAAACCGTTTGCTTGTGACTGTTTACCCACTCTCGTATCATATAAATTGAGCTTGAAATTACTACCAATGGGAGGAGATTAAATGGCAGGTACAACTGGAGAACGCCCATTTTCAGACATTGTTACTAGCATTCGTTATTGGGTGATTCACAGCGTTACAATTCCGGCATTATTCATCGCTGGATGGCTCTTTGTCAGCACTGGGTTAGCGTATGATGTGTTTGGGACTCCTCGCCCCGATGAATACTTTACCCAAACTCGTCAAGAGCTTCCCATCGTCAACGATCGCTTTGAATCAAAGCAGCAAATTGATGAGTTTTTACAAGCAAAGTAGATTGATAAACGCACATTGATGAACCATGACTAGCAATTCTCCAAATCAACCCACGTCCTATCCAATTTTCACAGTCAGATGGCTCTCTGTTCACGCTCTGGCCGTCCCGACTGTTTTCTTCCTAGGGGCGATCGCAGCTATGCAGTTTATTCAACGTTAGGAGACATTCAACATCATGGAACGTACTCCAAATCCAAACAAGCAGCCCGTAGAGCTAAACCGGACATCGCTTTATCTTGGTTTGTTGCTTGTTTTTGTGCTTGGCATTTTGTTTTCCAGCTACTTCTTTAACTAGTTTAGTTTCAGTCTGAAATTGAGCTAGCATTTTTGACCGGGCTAATTGTGTTTTAAGCAAGTTGGGAGGTTAAGAAACTTATGTTGCAATCTGGTAGAATTCCGCTTTGGGTTGTCGCAACGATCGCTGGAACAGGTGTGCTAGTTGTTGTCGGTCTTTTCTTTTATGGAGCCTATGCCGGGCTGGGGTCTTCCATCTAGTTTCTTCTAGTTAGACACCCTCGATCGGTGGTCGAGCAGTAACAAAGTAAACGAATTTGTTGAGGGGTAAATTCATTGCCCCTCTCGTTTTTTGGCGATCGGTTATGGGCTGCTTTTTCCTACAGCATTTTCACCTTTGCCACAAGAATCAAACGCTCACTAAAAATCCCTACCTGCATTTCTACCCAACAAAACGCTGGAAAAAAATTCAAGTAGGGAATTGAAATTAAAATTAGGAATGCCCGAAAATTAGGTTAAGTTTCCGAAGGTTTGAAGCACACCCGAAGAAAACACCGTGTAAACCAAATACGCAAAAGCGGCCCCACCGATTCCTCCAATCAGGAAGTTTCCGGCAAATTCACCCCATCCCTCCGATGTATCCAGGCTGGAAGGAGGGTTAGGATTGGTTACAGTGCTGATCGGACCTTTGGGCTTAGTGCCCGCATACAGAGAGAGGCAAACCGTCAGAATTGTTACGAGAATGATTGCCTCAATCAAGCCAACAATATTGGCAACCGGCGTATTGCGAAACTGGCTGGTTACGGCGAATGGGCCAAACAGCAAATAGCCATGTGCCATGCCAATCTCCAGTCCGCGCCGTTGAGGAGATAACCCAGCCCGGTAAGCTGGCAGGTTATTGATGAGAGCCTTGGTGAACGGGGATGAATTAATGGGAGTCGCTAAATTACCGATTTGGGGGTCGCCAGCAGGTTTGACTACATCTGTCATGTTGATGTTCTCCTAAATTGCTTATCACCGATAGTTATACCGAAGGGTATGAAGCGAACTAGATGCCGCTAGCATCCTCTCGCTCGATATAGATAAAGAGAAATGCCATCACCACTGCCGGAAAAACCCAACCGATGATCGGAACAAAAATGGTTGGCAAAAACGAAGCTGCATAAGACGCAATAATCATTGATTCTCCTCGTCAATACAACGAATCTTAGAGCCAACTTTACTGTGAATTGGGGACTGAGTTTCTGTCTGCTAAGAAATTTTAACAACCGTTGAGTTGCAGCCCTAAACTTTGAGAACCCCTAGACATCCATTTCATCCAGCGAGAACGTAGACAAATCTGAAGGAACAACTTGACGCACTAGGGTCGCTTTGTCGCTTTCGCGCTGGGTTGCCATTTCCACGGCGATCGCCTCAACTTGAATTTCGACACAGCCGTGCGGCACGTTAATCTCCGTCCGCGTGATCAAGTGATCAAATCCATCGGGCAGAAAATCCGTCAGCCAACGGGGACTTTCTAAAATTGAACGGCTTTGGCGTTCGCTAAGCCACAGCTTCACAAACACACGAGGGCGCAAGTTTGGCAGCTTCACCGTAACGGATAGAGTTTGCCCCGCCATCAGTTCGCCAGACTGGGCTTCAAGGTGCGGCATTGGAACGGGTTCATCAAGGGGCAGCACCAACGTCATCGTGGGTTGGTTTGATTCATTGGATGGCAACTCACGGCTTAGCAGTTTACGTCCAGGCTGTTCTGGGTCATCCTCTGCCATCACCTCTTGGGCTGCCAACTCCGCATCTTTTCCAATCGATCGGCGTTTTAACCGACTAAGGGGCAAAAAGTTAGCTGTGTCTGGCTCTGAAGACGTTTCTTCATTTTCCTCAGCTTGAAGCTCACCCAACCAAGCAGACAGCTCGCGATCGACCATCAGAGCTTGTAGCCGTTCCCAAAAGCGTTCTTGAAGATTCAAAGCGCGAAAAGCAGCATATTCTGGCGAGTCTAGTTCAGGAGAAGCTGGCTCAGCAGCATCGATACGCTCCGTCGTCAGGGGTGGGGTTGAGTCCCAGGCGCGATCGTCTCCCCAGTTGGGGATGGGTGTGTCATCAAAGGCTTGGGCGGCTGTGAGGGTGGGGGCTGGTTGCGTAGGGTGACGGGTTTCTCCGTTGACTGGAGGGATGGCAGGCTCATCAGGAGACTCATCATTGGTCAAGCTTGGCTCACCCCAAGGCGAGTCTGCGATTTTATCCAGCGTTGTGGCATCTGTTGTGGATTCTAAACCATGAAAGACACCATCGGTATCTGACCTTTCCAAAGCCTCCGCATGACCTGATGAATGGATAGAATTCGGTTCTGAGACAGCCAGTTCATCGTCCGTTGCCGTGACTTTATCAAAGGTAGGTAGCTCTGGGGGTTTGCTTGGGCGATTCTCCCGATCGGGTTCAGCTAGATAAAGTTGGGGTGGTAAAGGTTGCTGGGAAGAGGCTTTGAAGGAAACTTCTGGTACGGCTATCTGGGAAGCAGGAAAGGAGACCTCGGTATGGCGATCTTCTGTTGGGGGGGGGGAAGCTTCGGGAGGAGCGGGTAGCTCTATGTCTGCATAGTTGTTGGCGATCGCCTCAATCAATTCATGC
>PVWD01000302.1 GCA_003003615.1 filamentous cyanobacterium CCP2
CAGCACCAGTGCAAACCCATGGCTCCAAACCCCAACCCAGCCCGTTCCCCGCACAAACGCATCCCGAATGATGGGAATGTAGTAGCGAGCCGGAACCACATTGGACACAGCCGATAGGGGAAACGGAATATTGCTAAGTGGATAAATAAACCCAGAAAGTAAAAAAGCCGTGAGAAACCCGATCGTGGCAACTGCCTGCACTGCCGCATTTTGGTTACTAGCCCGTGTGCCAATCATTAGCCCAAAAAACGTCGCAACGGCAATAAACAAAGGCGTTGCCAGCAAGAAAGGAGTGGGATCGCCTGCAAACCGCAGCCCAAACAACATCATGCTGAGTCCGACTACGGCCACCGCCTCACACAGCCCCACCAAAACATACGCCAAAGCCTTTCCCAACAGCAACTCCACTGCACTCAGGCTGGAAGCATACACCTGGACGATCGTGCCCAACTCTTTCTCTCGCACCATCGCAATGGCAGCCAACAGCGACGGGTAAATCCACAAAATCACCGCACAGGTTCCCGGCACAATGTAAAGAGATTCCTGCCGTCCTGGGTTAAACCAAATGCGGGTGCGCGGCGTGATTCGGGGAGGGGTGGTCTGAAGCCCAGACGTTTGGACAAAAAAGCGAGTAACAGCTTGGATGCTGTTTTGAATCACGCGGGCATTGTTGACATCCGTTCCGTCTATCAGCACTTGAACGGAACTTCCCCGTCCGGCCATAACCTGCTGAGAAAAATTCGGCGGGATAATGATTCCTGCGGTTGCCCTGCCCCGATCGATCGCCTTCCCCACGTCCTCCCCATTCGGAGTCGGTTCAAACTGGTTTGTAGCATAGAGCCGCTCAATATAGCTCCGGCTTAGGGGCGTATTGTCAAAATCTTGGATCGTAATGGGAATGTTTTTTGCTTCCAGACGGATTGCATAGCCAAAAATCAGCAGGGTCAACAATGGCAAAACAAATGCCAGAGCCACCGTCAGCCGATCGCGGCGAAACTGAGCTAACTCCTTGACACCCTGCGCCAAAACCCGCCTGATCCGCATCCCCCTGCTCCAAATTTTCCTCCCTCCTGAATCAAGGTTACAAGAAGTGCCAAAATAGGGAGAAGGAAAAATTTCTTAACTTACTTACCCTAGTCACTTTAGTTTAGACGGTGTAACCCCTGTGGCTTCTCAGTCATCCCTCCAGTTAGGTCAATCATTCAAAGGTGCTTTCCTGCGCGGCATTCTCGTCGATAGCCTGACCGTATTCTGGGGAGACTGGCTTGACCTCCGGGTACGGCTCCCACAGGTCATTGCTTCTGGTTTGGTTTCCCCCCTCATTTATATCGTTGGCTTTGGGCTAGGCCTAGGCAGTGCCATGCAGATAGCCCCTCCCCTCGGAGAGAATTACCTCCAGTTCATCCTTCCTGGCATGGTGGCCCTGTCGTCCATGACCATTAGCTTTGGCGGCACAACCTTTTCCATCTGCGGCGAACGCCTCTACTCCAAAACCTTTGAGGAGGTGTTGCTGCTACCTGTCCATCCGCTCTCCCTGTTCCTAGGGAAGATGCTGGCGGGGATGGTGCGCGGCATGATGACAGCGGGTTCTGTTTTGCTGGTTGCCATCATCTTCACCCAAAACTGGAATTTTTTGCATCCCCTCTTTTTGCTGCTGCTGGTTCTCAACTGCGCGGTGTTCTCTGGCTTAGGGGTGATTGCGGGGCTAAATGTCAAATCTCTAGAAGGGGTTGGGCTAATCAACAATTTCTTGATCGTGCCAATGTCATTTCTGGGAGCCACGTTTTTCGACCCTGCTACCCTGCCCCTTGCCCTAAAAACGATCGTCTACCTTCTCCCCTTAACCTACACTAGCATTGGCTTACGGGCTGCCGTCTTCCTCCCCCTCTCGGAGTTTCCCTGGTACAGCATCCCCATTCTGCTGACGATCGCCATTGTCCTATCTGCGATCGGAGCCTACCAGTTCGCCCACCAACAGGACTAATTGCTCTTTTCCTTTTGCCCTTTACCTTTTACTGCTTTCAACCATGCCCTCTGACGATCTGCGTGCGACTCGCCTTGAAAAAGTAGCTCAACTCAAGGAGTTGGGGATGCTTCCCTATGCCTATCGGTGGGAAATTACCCATCGTGCTGCCACCCTCCAGGAGAAATATGCTGACTTACCCGATGGCGAAGAGGTGGATATCGAAGTGTCGATCGCAGGTCGAATATTGGCACGGCGGGTGTTTGGCAAGCTAGCCTTCTTCACGTTGCAGGATGAAACGGGGACGATTCAGCTTTACCTCGACAAAAAGAAAATTGAGTCGAGCATGACTGAGGATGCACAGGCGTTTAATCATCTAAAGCAGTTGACTGACGTGGGAGATTTTCTCGGCGTGAAGGGGTCGATTCGCCGCACTGAGAAGGGCGAACTGTCGGTGAATGTCAGCCAATATGCTATTTTGACCAAATCCCTGCTTCCCCTACCAGACAAATGGCATGGGCTAACCGATATTGAAAAACGCTATCGGCAACGCTATGTGGATTTGATCGTTAATCCAGAAGTGCGGGATACCTTCCGCAAGCGGGCCCTAATTACAGCCGCCATCCGGCGATATCTGGATCAGCAAGGCTTCATCGAGATTGAAACCCCCGTGCTGCAATCGGAAGCAGGCGGAGCCGAAGCCCGTCCCTTCATCACTTACCACAACACCCTGGAGATGGAGCTTTATCTACGGATTGCCACCGAACTGCACCTGAAGCGGCTGATTGTGGGCGGCTTTGAAAAAGTGTTTGAACTGGGGCGAATTTTCCGCAATGAGGGGGTTTCGACGCGCCATAATCCTGAATTTACGACGATCGAAATTTACCAGGCCTATGTCGATTACCATGACATGATGACGCTAACGGAAAATCTAATCACCTACGCTGCACAGCAAGTCATTGGCACTTTAGAAATCTCCTATCAAGGGCAGGCAGTCAACCTCACTCCTCCCTGGCGCAGAGTCACGATGCATGAGGCGGTTCAAGAGCAAACGGGCTTAGACTTTACGCAATTTCAAACCCTGGAAGAGGCAAAAGCGGCGGCAAAGGCAGCCGGACTGCGGGATGTGGATGAGTGTGGGTCGATCGGCAAGCTGCTCAATGAAGCCTTTGAGCAAAAGGTGGAACCCACTTTGGTTCAGCCAACTTTTATTCTGGATTACCCGGTTGAAATTTCTCCTCTTGCCAAACCCCACCGCAGTAAGCCTGGGCTAGTTGAACGATTTGAGCTATTCATCGTCGGACGAGAAACGGCAAACAGCTTCTCTGAGCTAACCGATCCGATCGATCAGCGAGAACGCTTGGAGGAGCAAGCAGCCCGCAAGGCCGCCGGTGATTTGGAAGCCAACAGCGTTGATGAAGATTTTCTCACGGCTCTCGAATATGGAATGCCGCCCACCGGAGGGATGGGGATGGGGATCGATCGCCTGGTCATGCTCCTATGCGACTGTGCCAGTATCCGGGATGCAATTGCCTTTCCGTTGTTGAAGCGGGAAGTGAGGGAGGAAGAGTGAAAAGAAGGGGGTAGAGGAATAAAATTTCCCGCCTGTACAGGAGTTGGGAATGCTCAATACCTTGGCGAAAGGCGTAGCATCATTCAGCAAACCTAAAATTGCAGATCCAAAATTTGAAATCTGAAATCTCCTCTGATGACGATCGGCTATAAGGGAATAAGGTAAAGGGTTGGGGATCTGGTTTTCCATCCTTCGTATGACTACGCCAACCGATCGTTTCTATGCATCCACCAATGATGAAACCTGCTTTGCGTCTTGTTTTTTGGCTGGTAGTGTCTACCGTTACACTCTCGGCTTGCATTAGGAGTAATGTTACTGGAAGTGCCGAAATCCCTTCACCTGTTGCTTCTCGCCCTCGCTTCCCCGATGCCATTCCTCCCTTGGCAAACCCAACGGCCAGTCCATCGGCACTCAATGCCAAATACACGCAGCCCGATGGAGCATTTGAAATTTCCTTTCCTGAAGGCTATCAGTATCAACAAACGGACACCGGACTCATTTTTTACTCTGAAGATGAAGCCTTCCGGGGAGAAGTGGTGTTTGGCTCGGCTCAGGGTGAAGAGTACACCAACGAGCAGCTTGAAGCCTTTTTGAAGCAAGCCTACCGCACCAATTTGAACCTGACAGAAGTAGACTGGCAGCAAACGGCGGTGCAGCCGGATGGCAGTGTCCGAATTGATTGGGTTGGCAAAGATCCCGGTGACAATGTTCTGGATGCTGAAAGTTTTATTGAACAGCGCGGCGACACCATTTATATCCTGACGCTTTCTGGCATTAATACGCCCTATGTGGATTACCTGGAAGATGCCCAGGCGATCGTCAACAGCTATCGGGTTCAGACGGAAGTTGTCCAGGCTGAGAGTGAGGATACCCAGGAATAAGCAATTAGCAAGGTTAGAACTTATTTTGCCCCTGCCATACATTCCCCCTGCGGCAGGATATTTTCACCTTGCCGTAAAGGAATTTCAATGACAAAGGTGGTTCCCTCTCCTGGAGTTGATTCACACCAAAGCTGCCCATTGTGCCGTTCTGTGACAACCTGGTAACTAATGGATAAGCCCATTCCTGTTCCCTTGCCAATGGGTTTTGTTGTGAAAAAGGGATCAAATATCCGCGATCGCACAGTCTCACTCATGCCCGGCCCGTTGTCGCTGATGCGAATCGTAACCGCGTTTTTACCAGACTTGCCCGTCCAAATACGAATCGTGCTGGGCTTCTCTTTCATTGCCTCCAGAGTCCGGCTACGATCGCGTTCTTCCAGAGCATCAATGGAGTTGCTGAGAATATTCATAAAGACCTGATTCAGTTGTCCCGCATGGCATTCCACGAGCGGCAAAGAACCATAATCCTTAATAATTTCGATCGCCGGACGATCGCTTTTTGCCTTAAGTCGGTTCTGCAAAATGATAATCGTGCTGTTGATGCCTTCGTGGATATCCACATCCTTAATTTCTGCCTCATCCAGCCGAGAGAAATTTCGTAAGGAGCGGACAATATCCCGAATGCGGTCAGTTCCCATTCGCATTGACTGAAGCACCTTTTCCAGGTCAGATTCTAAAAACTCCAGGTCGATCGCTTCAATTTCAGCCTGAATATCGGGCGGCGGATTTGGAACATGCTTGCCATATAAATGCACCAGATTCAGCAAATCGTGAGCATAGGCATCTACATGGGAAACATTGCCGTGAATGAAGTTCACCGGATTGTTAATTTCATGGGCCACACCTGCCACAAGCTGTCCTAAACTTGACATTTTCTCGCTTTGCACAAGCTGGAGCTGAGACTGTTTAAGCTGTGCCAAAGCCGCAGTTAATGCCGCAGTGCGTTGTTCAACTCGCTGTTCCAATTCCTCAAAGGAAGCTTGCAGTTGATTCGCCATATGCTCAAACGACAATTCCAGAATATCCAACTCATCTTTACCCTGAATACTAAGGGCAAGCTGGGATTCAAGGGTTGCCTGGTCATTGCTTTGTAAGCTCAAACGTTGAATGCGATCGATGTCGGTTTCAATCAGGGTGTCACACTGATCCAAAATGGGTTTCAGCCGTTGGTTGAGCCGTCGAACAAAGAAGCTCGTCACCACTGCCAAAATGATCCCGGCTCCTAATGCTCCACCAATTGCAATCAGCAGAACAGGCTTTAAGACAACCCATTGAGGTACAACTTCTAGCATGAGCCAGTTTGTTCCTTGAATCCGTTGGTACACCCAATACATTCCCTCAGCCTGGATCAGTCCGGATGGTTCAGTACTGATTTGTGACCAAACGGCACTCAGTTGCGGAATATCCTCATAGGTAGAGAGGAGCTTTGCCTGCTGTGGATTAGGAGGATACGCCAGCAAATTGCCCTGCTCACTGATAATGGCAATGTAGCCGTTACCCTTGAAGGAGGGAATATCCATTTGCTCACTCAGCGTGGTGACGTTGATGTCCACTCCGACCATCCCCAGCAATTGATTGTCCTTGCTGTACATGGGAGCCACAATACTTGTCATGGTGATATCGTTCCAGGCATATGGCTCTAGCCATATCGCGCTTCCTGTATCGAGTGGAGAACGGTAATACCATTGCTGCGTATAGTCTTCTAGCAGCGCAATATCAACATAGCGGGTGTTTTGGTGAGGTGCAGGCAGGGATTGACCGATTTGGTCTGGAGTATTTTGATCGACGAAGAAAAAGGGGTAGTAGAGTGGGCGATCGGTTGCTAACTGGGAGGGAGCCTGGGCAAAACCTGCGGCAAGGGAAATGGGTGGTCGGTTTTGGTAGAGTTCAAACGCCAACTGCTTGTATAATTCAGCATCCTGAATATTTGCATCATGAAAAATGCTGACGGTAGAACTTGCATCGGCAACCAATTGTTCGACCCTGGAAAGCTGACCTTCAATGGCAGTCGCTTGGGTCTTTAAATGGCTGGTCATTTCAGTTCTGGCTTGACTTTCCAAAATCTCGTAAAACAAATAGGACATCCCGCCCAGCCCAGATAACGCCCCAGCAAGGACGTACAGAAAGAGCCGTGTTCCAAGAGAATTGCGAATCGAAATTTGGATAGCCCCCAAGCTCATATGCCTCATGCTTTTGTGAGAATCACACACTTTTAGGTCACTTTTCAGTGTGCCCAAACGTTAAAGCTGCGTAACATTATCGGCATTGTTGGGAGATGAAAAAAGCAAAAAGGCTAAAATCCGTCGATCTTAGCCTTTGGAAGCTTAAAGGAGAGCCTAGCTGATTAGTTGGAAATTTCTGCCATCTCGATGACTCGCCCGTCGAGATCTTTCACGAGAAAGTTGAGAGGCTTATCTCGACGAATTTTATACTTTACACCGTAGGACTGGACACGCAGCAGCAATTGCTCTAAGCAATCATGGTCAAAGCAAACATGGCGTTGGCGGTTTTTTATACCTAAACTTGCTCCAGAAATGATGTGCAACTGCGTATTTTTCTTTAGCTGATACCACAAACCGTCGGAGGCATTGTTATAGCTGGAAGACGATCGCGATAGGTTTGCAGTTGAGGCATAAAGTGGGTCAACGCCAACGGCTCCCAATGTTTGCTCATAGTTGTAGTAGTAGTGGAGCGGCACGTCTGCCACTGGCAAGTCCAGCAAGCCTTCATAAAATTGTCTGGCCAATTCCAAGTCAGTCACCATGACGGTGTAAACCTTGGGGGCACTGGTCAAGAACATCCACATCGCCCCAGCGTAGGCAATGAGGAGAGCAACCATAATACCCTGGGTAGACAAGAGGCTATCTAGCGGGAGGGAGGGGAGGAATGAGGCTAAGGTCTGGGATACCAATGGAAAAACATGAACTTCAGTTACCATGAATGCTTAAATGCTCTCCGTGTACGCTAAAGAAACTCCGTAAACGTGTGAAGACTTGCGAGGATATATTGCTGTTTTATTCCTTTCAGTCTACCAATCTCCTCTCCGTCTCGTCTAAAATTCGACACTGAGAAGTTTTAAGTTTTGATTAACCTGTCGATTGAGTTGATTAAATTGAAGCTTTATTGAAATTTTTCTGCTTTACCTTTAGCTTTGGGAAGCCGAGCCTTGGGGAGTTCCCCCCAAACTCCCATTGGAGGGCAGCTGCGTCCCCCAATACCCCGACCGACGAAGTAAGCTGTGGGCGGTTCGAGGTGTAACGGGCATTTGGGAGGCAAGCGTTAGGTAAAACCTGAAGAGTGATCTCGCTGATGAAACAAAATTGGATTATTCCCTCACTCCTCACTTCTTATTTCCTGTTCCCTACCTGAATTCAGAAACCTTGATTGATGTCCGATAATAGAACCATCCTCAACTGTTGGATAAATTTCGTTAAAGTCAAAGTAAACGATATGAAGGAGTGCAATGGCAGGGCAGCTATTGTTAGTGGATGACGAACCAGGTTTGCGTGAAGCGGTAAAAGCTTACCTGGAAGATGAAGGATTTACGGTGCATGTTG
>PVWD01000303.1 GCA_003003615.1 filamentous cyanobacterium CCP2
CCCTACTACCTCGCCATGTTCCTCAACGGGGCCTACCAGGAAATCATGGGCAACCTGCACAACCTGTTTGGTGATACCAATGCCGTTCACATCAAGCTCTCCCCCAAGGGCTACCAGATTGAACATATTGTCAAAGGGGACACCATGACGGAGGTGTTGGGCTATGTGCAATATGATTCGGAGGATCTGATTGAAAACATCCGGAGACGGGCAGAGCAAGCCCTCCAGGAAAAGCAAATTACCCTCCAGGAGTCCCAACTGCTGCTGCAAAACTATGAGCGTAGCTTGAGCCGATATACCTATCTCACTTCATGAGATTCATCAGGTTAAGGGGGTGGGAAGGCGATCGAATCCATGCCCCCATCTGGCGGCAAATGCTGATTCTGGGAATATAACGATAAAGTAGATCAGCTATCTTTTCTGTGTTGGCATGAGTGATTCGTTCAAAGACAGTCAGGCTGATCGCAAACAAAACAAAGAAAACCGAAAGAACCCCTTGGAGCCTGGCTCACCTCAACCAACAGAGGAAAATTCTGCATCCAATTTGGCGGAGGAGCTAGCCGCAGTGGAAGCCAGCCTGTCGCTTCCCGATCGCCCAGCAAAATCAAACGATGCCGCCCCTCATCTTCAAGCCTCCTCACCCTTGTCGATGGTGGAAACTGCATTTCTTGCCAGCACAGCGAGCTTACTGTGGCTCGTTAGTTACTACCTCAGCATTGGCCCCTGGATGCGGATTCTGTTTCCTTTGCCGATCGCCCTGGTGTATTTGCGGTGGGGGGTGCGTTCTGCCTGGATGTCTGCCATTGTTTCCGGGTTATTGCTGTCTGTGCTGATGGGGCCTTACTTGAGCTTGCTGTTCTTTGTGCCCTACGGCTTTTTGGGGGTGCAGCTTGGGGCAATGTGGAAACGTCGATCGCCCTGGTTTCCCTCTATTGGGATCGGTACTTTGATCTCCACATTTGGGTTTTTCTTCCGCGTGTGGCTGCTGTCCATTTTTCTGGGTGAAGATTTGTGGTCATACCTCACAAACCGCATGACTGACCTGCTGCAATTGATTCTGTCCAGGTTGGTGGACTGGGGGTGGATTGGTCTGGAAGTGTTGGCCCAAACGAACCTCACGGTTGTCCAAATCGTTACGGTGGGAGCCATCCTCCTCAGCGATGTTGTCTATATTTTTACCGTCCACCTAGCTGCGTGGATGCTGCTCGATCGCGTTGGCAACCCCATCCCTGAGCCGCCAGAGTGGGTGCAGGTGTTGTTGGAAGAGGAAGGTTAGAGAATTGAATGCTTCAAGTTTATACAGAAATCGATCGGGGGCAGGCATGGGTAGAGCAATATCAGGGCCGCGCTCCAGTCTTTGCCTGTATCCTGGGCTTCACAGAAACCGGACTCATTCCAGGAATTTCTGCTGCCGGAGCAACCCCAACCGATCGGCAGTATACGGCCCTTGCCGATGCTGAATTTCTTTGCCACGGAGCAACGCCCCATCCTAAATATCCTTTGCCTCCTTTGAATGCCGGAGCCTCTCCCGTTTTCATCAGCCGAGCCGTACTGGCAGCCCAACACATTCCCATCCATGTTTTCAACGCAGGACTGCCCTATTCCCCTCCTGTGCCCCATGTTGACTTAGGTGGAAATCCGGCTCGGTGCCTGCGTTATGGAAACGCAATGGACAGGGTAATCGTCCAGCATCTATTTCAGCAAGGCTTATTGTGGGGCGATCGTCTGGCAATGCAGGCTTCTGGCAGTTATGTGATTCTGTCGGAGTGTGTGGTGGGTGGGACAACGACCGCCCTAGCTGTTTTAACAGGGTTAGGCTGGAATGCCGCTGGTAAGGTCAACAGCAGCCACCCCACCTGCAACCATCAACAAAAGTGGGAAATTGTGCAGGCAGGGCTAAAAGCAATGGAGCAGAATACTCCACGCCTTTCTGATTCCAGTTCCCCACCTTTCCCGCTTCCATTTGATCTAGTTGCTGCGGTTGGCGATCCGATGCAAATTGTGGTTGCTGGAATGACGATCGCTGCGAGCCGTCGGGGGGGAGTTCTGTTGGCAGGCGGAACCCAGATGCTAGCCGTGTTTGCCCTGGTTCAGGCAATTTCCCATGCGTATAACCTGCCTTGGAAACCAGAGCAGGTCATTGTTGGCACAACGCGATGGGTTGCGGAAGACCCCACCGGAGATACAATTGGCTTGACTAAAATGCTGAGTGCCCCACTGATTGCGACCCAGCTGAGTTTCGCTACGTCTCGATATTGTCAACTTCGAGCCTATGAGCAGGGCTATGTGAAGGAGGGGGTGGGGGCAGGTGGATGTGCGATCGCTGCCTATCTATACCAGGGATGGAACTCAATCCAACTGCTTGGAGCCATTGAAAAGCTGGCAGAAGAATATGAACAGGTGAGGCTTAGGGCTTCGTGAACTGAAGGAGTTCTCAAAGTTGAGAACCTTGAACTGAGAACTTTGAACTTGAGAACTTTGAACTTGAGAACTAGTGAATCCGCTTAGAGAGAAGCTGTTCCTCTAGAGCCGCAATGCGATTATAAGCGGCTGTAAGCTGAGCCGTTAAACGCTGAATCTGAACCTCTGGAGCAAGGCTGCGTTCGCCACTGTGGGAGTCAGATTCCATGAATGTAAAATCTGACAGAACGTCTTTATGCTCCATTTCCTCTTCAAAAGCACGAGTGTGAAGGGAATGCCGCCCAGAAGGATAGGCTGATTGAAATTGATTTCGATCGTTTCCGTTCAATCGAACTTCTGACAAAATGACAGCCGTTTGACTCCTCAACTCTTCAACCGTTTGTTGCAGTGCGTCAACTTTAACGTTCAAACCCGATATTTGCTCTTGGAGTAAATCCATCTGACGCTCTACTTATCTTGATTTAGATCTCCTCCCATATTAGGTAAGGAACGATCCAAGCAACCCATTACTTTTGAATCATTTAACTTTTAAACGAAAATCTTACAATCCCTCAAGAAAATCAGCGAACAATGGCAATATCAGTGCTAAGAAAAGTAAAGCAAGTGATTCTCTTGATTCAAAATCAAATTTCTTGCCCAAAATTAGGCAAATTCTCATCGCGATCGTTTCAAAAATCTAATTCGGCAGTAGAAAGTGTAAATGGGTGAAACGCTGAACCGCTCGTTATACAGGCGATCGAATTAATGCAAGAAATATCTAATTTGGGTTTACCTCCATGCGTAAACCCTTTTAGATTTGCCTGGAGAGTAAATTTTAAATACTTGAATGCCTTACGCAGCTTACCATTCTCCTAATTGCCTTCTTAAAACAGCATGGGGGAATTAAAAGTGTTTACTCCTGCACGATTAAATTTATGTTTCAATTGCAGCCCGCTACACGAACATTCAATTTTCGTAGGACACTATGATTTAGGCATTCTGAAGAACAAACTGCAAGCCGATGGAGCGTTCTTGTGTGCCCTCTGTTCACTTGGACTTGAATGGGAATTCAAAAATAGAAAATGCTAAGCTTTCAGGATTTTTTTACGGCATGTGCAGGATTATGGAAAACCGAAAGAACCTATCACTCTGTTCTTAAAGGAGAGATTGAACGTTCTTATACTGAATTTGAAGCAAAATCCCTTGACCTTTCAGAAAAACAGCGAATTTTGACTGGTTTGCCGAGTAATAGTGGTGGCTTTTCGGGAATTACGATCGCGATCGATCGAATTTTGAATGAACCACTTGCGATGCCAGGATTCAGCATTGCCTTTGATACTCGTTCAGAAACGGGTGAAGAAGTATCAATGCGGCTGAATGCTCTCTTTGTCCCTGATGCTTATGTCACAGCAAAAAACGCAAACTTGGAGCCAATGCCCCTGCCGATCGCCGCTCAAGTTCCCCTAGAGCCAAATGGTGAAGTGATTCAGGGGTTCTACCTTCGAGATCGGGGCTATTCAGAATCGGGAGCCATTGCTGGACGGTTCACCTACCAACCCACCCGGCAAACTTTGGAAATGACGACGTATTACAGCCGTTCGATCGCCGTTGACCAGATGCGGTTTGTCAAACCTGACCTGCGCCTGCGAACAATTGTCACTTATGAGCGTCCAACGGATGGCTCACCCCCCTCTATTATCGATCTAGTTGGTTTTGGTGTAGAACACAAACAGGCTCCATAAAGCCAGACTGCACAAACCTTCGTTCTGGTTGGGAGCATCCCATTGATGCAACTGGATTGATTTCCGTAGCGCAGGCATCTTGCCTGCCAGTGAGATACTTGCCTGCCAGTGAGCTATTTGTTATGGAAATGCAAAAGTGGGATGTACCCTTCTAGCTTCCGTTCGTCCAAGCTGCTCAATGAAATGAGACACAGGAGTGACATTAATGACGTTACTGCTCCTGGGCTTTGGAGTGGGTTTGCTTAACGCAAGCTTCATGATTTTTTTAATTCATGCTGTTGCTTAATGAAAAAGGTTTGCAAATGGGTAAACTATGCTTTAGAGTGATTAAAGAGTTATTGAATATTATTCTCAATAACGAAATCGATGGCTTAGGCATTGTATTTGTTTATCAGTTGTCTATCAGTGACACCAGTGGATAAAGCTAAGTCACGAATCCAAGATCAAAGTTGCCAGATTTCCGCCAGGGATTCTCCAGTCAGGCTTTAAGTCTGCCTACAGAAAATCTGGATTTTAATATCTTTCGATAGAAAAACGGGAAATATTTGCATTTAGGTGGTATTTGTAAGCATTCTATGGATTATCCTTCCCAACACCCTGTTCAACCTCAAATCTCCTTGGATCAAACAACAGATCAGACAATTGCATCCCAGACTGTTTCAATCGATCGTTGTGATCGCTGGCAAGCCTACTACCGCTTGCAGGAGCTTGATATCCCTTGTGCTTGTTTAGCTGATGGTCGTTTGCAGGTTGAAGTGAATAGCCCGATCGCAGCCCTACAGTTAAGAAGCGTATTTCAGAGTTTAACGGCATCCCGACAACACCTGATCAACTGGTTAGAACATTGCTGGGAGCTAGAAGAATTTTAAGATTACAGCTAATTACCAAATTCTATTGATTTTTTTGTTGTCTCACATCTCGCCTTTCCGCCATGAGCAAGTATAAGCAAGTTTCAGAATTTGAACTTAATGGATGCTTTCTCGGCTTTGCGGCCAAGGATGGTTATAAGTTAAAGTACCTGCGCCTATCAACTGATGCGGGTGAGTACTGCATCAAAATCCCTAAAGACCAGCGTTCCACTCTGTATCGCTCCTTGCAGCCCGGAATAGCAATTCAGGTCTCGGGTTATTGCGAATTCTGCTTGAAAAAAGGCACCACCAAGTTTAAGGCAACCTACATTATGCCTTCTACTTCTGAGCAGCCACAATCTGGTTCTATGGTGCGATTGCCCAAGGAAGCAGTTGATGAAGCTCCTAAAGTAGAAAAATCTGCGGAAAAATCCCCCAAAAAGGTCAATATTCTTGTTTGCCAAAAGTCTGACTGCTGTAAACGGGGCGGACGGGCCCTGGTGCAGGCTCTGCAAACGGAGCTTAGCGATCGGGGTTTAACTGATCAGGTTGCGATTAAGCCAACGGGCTGCATGAAACAATGTAAGGCAGGGCCAAATCTCATCATGCCAGATAAAACTCGCTACAGCCGGATTCATGCAAGTGAAGTTTCTGCCCTCGTCGATAAGCATTTTCCCACTCCAGCCGCAACCGGAACAGCCGGATAAAGTTCAATCGAGAAACTGACTAGATTGAGAAAAGCTAGATTGAAAAAATTGGCGTAAAACCACACGGGGTAGGCAATTCGTCTACCCTTTTGCTATCAGGGACAGGCAAGATGCCCATCCCACCAGAACGTCATTGAGGTATGGTTTGAATTGACCAATTCCCTGGTTTTTCAGGTCGTTCAGCTAAGGCAATCGCCAGTATCGGGAAGACAAATTTTGCATTCCCTGACATCTGGCTCGTCCATAACCTTACTCTTCCTCAAGGAGTTCGTCTTCGTCCTCGTCTTCCTCCTCAGAAGGAGCGACAGAATTTGCGGAAACAACTGCCCCCATTTCTAGCTTTTCACGCACCAGTTTTTCAACTTCCTTCGCCACATTGGGGTTTTCTTCCATGTACTTAATCGCATTATCACGACCCTGGCTAATATTCTCACCGTTGTAGCTGTACCAAGCTCCCCGACGAGTAATAACCCCGGTTTCTTCTGCTAAGTCAACCAGGCACCCCAAGGTAGAAATTCCTTTGCCAAAGATGATGTCAAATTCAGCGATGCGGAAAGGAGGAGCAACTTTATTTTTCGCCACCTTCACCTTGGCCCGAATGCCGTACTCTTCAGTCCCTTTCTTCAGGGTTTGAATCCGGCGGATATCAAGGCGCAGAGAGGAATAGAATTTCAGGGCATTTCCACCCGTTGTGGTTTCTGGGTTGCCGTAGGTGACACCAATCTTTTGGCGAAGCTGGTTAAGGAAAATCACGCTACAGCCAGTCTTGCCAATGTTTCCCGTAATTTTCCGTAGGGCCTGGCTCATCAAACGGGCTTGTAAGCCGACATGGGTATCGCCCATTTCCCCTTCAATTTCTGCTCTGGGAACCAGTGCCGCCACTGAGTCCACCACCACTAGGTCGATCGCGGTCGATCGCACAAGTTGATCCACAATTTCTAGAGCCGCTTCTCCGGTATCCGGTTGAGACACCAGGAGGTTAGCAATATCTACCCCCAAGGCCGCAGAGTAGGCTGGATCAAGGGCATGTTCAGCATCCACGAATGCCGCAACGCCTCCGCCTTTCTGGACTTCTGCGATCGCATGGAGAGCCAACGTCGTTTTACCAGAACTTTCTGGGCCATAAATTTCAATGACTCGCCCCTTTGGTATGCCGCCACCAAGAGCCAAATCAAGCGTCAAAGCACCGCTAGGAATCGTTTCCACCTTCATCCGAGCGGCATCACCCAAACGCATAATCGTACCCTTGCCAAAGGAACGATCGATCTGGGTCAGCACCAGATTTAGGGCTTTCTCACGTTCAGAATTTTCACTGCTGGTCTTAGCCATTCGCACCTCAAGCAAGACTTGCGAAATCAATAAAATACAAACTTGTTATGAACAAACAAAATCCGATTGGTAAATTCAAGTCTAACCTCAGAACTTTATCTCGAACCAACTCAGCATAAAACTGTGGGCTTCATGAACAATTAGACTGTCTGCCTGTTGACCAAGCCATGTCAGATAGGGCATTGCCAAATTGAGATGTTGCCAAATTCAGTTGCCAGAGCAGTTGCCAGATAAACACTTGCAAACCGCGATCGTCAGTAAGCTAGATAAAGACTTATAGACCAGACAGAACCAACCTCATCACTCAATTAGGAGGCATACGGATGAACAATATTTTGTTCCTTTACCTATCCTAATACGCTTTTTGGTTTTACCATACAAATGTACTAAATTTAATAGAATTTAGCCACTTTTTCGGCAATTTATCTTACCAGAAGCCCGATCGGCTAGGTTTTGCGATGAAATAGGATGCAAACGCCATCTTTAGCCCGAATCTTCAACGCAATCTAGCTTGAATCAGGGTTTCAGAAGGTTTGTGGGCGATGAGTCAGTTGAACGGCGATCGGTTCAAAGCCTTTCACCTGTTATGTTGTAGAAAATAATATGTATGCCAATGGGTGTGGCACATATTATGTGTGGTTTCCATCGTTATGGCTCACAGGTTGGTGACAACCATCAGAACACAAAACTTCTCAACTGGCGATGCTATCCGCTAAATGTAGGGGAATAGCCACCATTTCCTACCCCACAACTGCCCAAGCTCTAACCGTTCCCCATTCCTCCCTACTCCCCACTCCCTACTCCCCGACCCATGACCTCTAAACTTTCTCAGTTGCTCGTTCCCGATACGGCTCTTTCCGTCGCAGGACTAACTACCTACATTCAGGCATTGTTAGAGCAAGACGAGCAGCTTCAACAGGTCTGGGTGACAGGTGAAGTGTCAAGTGC
>PVWD01000304.1 GCA_003003615.1 filamentous cyanobacterium CCP2
GCTGGGAATACTTTAACAGTCTTCTTTTTCTTTTTTTTAACAACGATCGCCGGTCTGTCCCCTGCTTTAGCTGGAATCATTTTGTGCCTGAGCCAGGGCTGGAGTGCTCTCAGTACATTGGTTGTTGGGGTATTGAGCGATCGAACCCAAAGCCGCTGGGGCCGACGGCGCATTTGGATGCTGAGCAGTGTACCGCTACTCAGCATTTCTTTTCTAATGCACTGGTGGATTCCACCCTGGCAGGAAGGGCTGAAATTTATCTACTTTTTACTGGTTGCCTTGCTGTTTCAAACGGCGGGTAATGCCTTTACAATTCCCTACGGAGCGTTGCTCACCGATTTAACCGATCAACAGGATGAGCATGTTCGCCTCAATGGGTTTCGGTTTGGCTTTTCCTTGAGCGGTGGTATTGGGTGTTTGCTGTTGGCTCAAGCCGTCAACCATTGGAGTAGCCAACCTCAGCAGCAATTGGCAATTCTGGGGGACATCTGTGCGATCGTCGCTGCAATGTCCATTCTCTGCTGTTGCCTTGCCACTCAGGAGCAACCGAGTCCTTCCAGCCATTCTGCCAACGCTCCATGTCAGTCCCCAATTCGCCCTATCGTTCCCCCAAAGCTGACCCTCACCCATTTCAACACGCTGCTAAATAATCGTCCTTTAATGGTGCTGTCTGGCATCTATGCGCTATCCTGGTCGGCACTGCAAATTACACCAACGGTGCTGCCCTACTTCATTGTGCATTGCTTGAATTTGCAATCTTCATCCATTCCGGCGATCGTGGTGCTAATTCAAGGAACCTCCTTGCTTTCGCTGGCCCTGTGGGAAGCATTAAGTCGGCACATTGGCAAGAAGAATGTCTTTTGGGCAGGGACGAGCCTCTGGATTCTGGCCATGCTGGGACTCATGAATTTACAGCCAGGGCAGTTTTCCCTTTTGTATGGTTTAGCTGTCTTAATGGGCATTGGGATGTCAACGGTTTATCTGGTGCCGCTTTCTCTGCTGCCGGAGGTGGCTGACCTCGATGAACAACTATCCGGACAACGACGGGAAGGTCTAATTTACAGCATCCTGGTGTTTCTGCAAAAAATTGCCCTGGCTTTGGGACTGTTTATCGTCGGGCAACTCTTAGCAGAAGCAGGGTTTCAATCTGCAATTCCTGGGCCCGTCCAATTGCTGCAACCGCGATCGGCTCTGATGATGATCCGTTCTATTACGGTCATTCTGCCCGTGATGTCATTGCTGGCAAGCTTACTGTTGATGGGCTTATACAGAGTTAAGCCTGGTCAGTGGGAAGCAGCCAAACTAGAACCGCAGGGGGCAACCGCCGCAAACCGCTAGTTTGGAAACGGGATCAGTTGCAGCGAACCCAAGCCTAACTCGCTAGATGAAATCGATCGGGCTTCAAAAAGGGCCAACATATCGCCCAGTTTAGGGTTGCCCCTGGAGGCTCCTTTAAATCCTTTGGCAACCACTAAGCCGCAATAACCCTTGGTTTTTTTGCATCGCTGATCCCATTTTTTCCGCGCTTGGACATGCACCGGGTCATCATCAACAAACTCCCCAAACAGATGCAGATCGCCGTTTTGGGTTTGTAAAACGCCCAAATCATAGCGATCGTTGCTAAAGGGATCTTCTCCTGGATTAAAGCAAATTGCCTTTAAACCTCCCGCCGCTTGTATTTCTTCAATTAAGGTTGTGGCTTTGGGGCGAGAAGTCTGGATCAAGATGACTGGGAAGCCGTCTGCGGTTTTGGGAAAATCTGACTCGGCTTTTTGATGAAACTTAACAGTGGATTGCAAGGCATTGAAAATGTCCCAGGGCATTGCCCCTAAGCTGTAGAAGGCATCTTCTGGAATCAAGTCGTTCCGCAGCATGGGCAGGGAAAAATCGGGCATTTCGTTGTTAAACTCTGCCGCCTCCGCCGACATTTCTGCCAATTCGTCGGCAATATTGGGCAAGCTAGAGACTTTAATGCTGAGTTTTTCGTCTGGCTGTTTTGGGTCAGGAATTCGGTAACGGCTGGTAATTTTGGGAAATTCTTCGATGCTGAGCCGCTCCAAATGAGCATTGAAAAAGCGGTGGAGGGCAGTCAGGGCTAGCAAAACGGTTTCTGCTTCTTCCTCATACAAAACAGGGCGCATTCCCTCTAGCGGGTGCAAATTGCCAAATGTAGGATAAACCCCATTGCGATCGGAAAAACCAGCCAGCAGGGCTTCCTCTTCTTCTCCTGCTAAGGGCGATTCAGCATCATTTTGGTCAAACGTGACATACAGACAGTCTTGCGCCAGAAATGCGCCTTCCAAATCTTCGGGGGATTCTCCTGCTGCCAAAACCCGCTGCCGAAATGTTTTTAAAGATTCCAGGGAGCGATACATCAACAACCCAAACTCCATGCCCAACATTCCCAGAATAGAAACGTAAAGCGTGCCCACATCGCCATAGTTCACCTCAACGGCGATCACCTTTTCTTCATCTAATAATTCCCAAGGGGCATCATCCCAAATTTCTTGAGCGGCTTTCAGGACAGGTTCCACCAAGCCTGGAGGAATTTGGGGCGGCCGGGTTCGGGAAATTCCCTGGAGTCCTTGAAAAATTTCATCAATGAGCGGCAGTTCTGAAACGTAATCCACCACAATGTCCAAATCTTGCAGGACACCGCGCAGGAAAAACTGAATCTCTCGATCGCACACCACAATCTTTTGCGGACGAGCAGGTGGAGCCGGGCTATGAGGATACTCCATTGCTTGAAGTAAGGCCCGAACCACAGCCTCATGCCCCGCATCAGGAGGAACCACATCCATCGCGCGGACGATTCCTTCTGAGCCGTCTACCCACAGCACACATTCACCCTGCATCCGTCCACCCGATTCGCCTCGGGTTGCAATATCTGAAGAGAGCAAACGACGATCGCCCTCCCACACGCTAGGAATCTGAGGAAGATTTTGCAACCGACGACAAGTAGAGCGATTCAGAGCATTCATACAAATGACCAGCTAAATGAACGAGCCTGTAGCAGACTCCTGCAAGGCAAACGTCCTTGCAGTAAAGATAAACCCTTATCAAGGACAAGCTCTGCTACTTCTGACAGAACTTAACCAGATAGATTTTAAATGCAGACTTTTTAACGATGTTGATGAAATTACAGATCCGATACAAATCCCTCTTTGCCTTCCCTCTATCTCTCGCCTAGAAGTCTTCTATTGTCACTTTTGCAGCAGGTTTATTACTATCATGGTATATCTTCACTACATTGGCGGACATTTTGAGGGAGCCTCATAAACTGATGACACAAGCCACTCAGCCCCAACAGCGCGGAATTATGATGACAGAAGCTGCCCTTCGTCATGTACTTTCCATGAAAGAAAAATTGGGCAAAGAAGATCTTTGCTTGCGGGTCGGCGTTCGGCAGGGCGGATGTTCTGGAATGTCTTACATGATGGACTTTGAAGAACCCAGCAAGATTCAGGAAACCGATGAGGTTTATGACTATGAAGGGTTTAGGGTCATTTGTGATCCCAAAAGTATGCTGTATCTCTATGGCTTAGTTTTGGACTATAGTGATGCCCTAATCGGTGGAGGGTTTCAGTTTACCAATCCGAATGCCTCTCAAACCTGCGGTTGTGGTAAATCGTTTACGTCTTAGAATCCAGCAAATCATTGAGGATTGAAAGCAAAAGACTGAGTTACATTTCCTAAATTAGGGATTAACACTCAGTCTTTTTTATGTGTTCAGTCTTTTTCATCTGTAACAAAGTGACCTTTTTGGGTGTAACGAAATGTAAAATCTTCTCAGGAAGCCTTTAAACCCTCATCTCCTTCATTTTCACCGCTTTTCGTCTCTGTGAGTCTGCTATTCTGTTGGATTGTATCGTCCGTCTTAACGTTTAATTTGTCATGACTGAAACCGTTGAAACCCTATTTGACCAAGGACTTGAGCGTTACAACGCTGGGGAGTCAGCAGAAACGCTGATTCCTGTCTTTAAGGAAGTTTGCGATCGTTCTCCTAAAACTAGCTCTGCTTGGACATGTCTTTCATGGCTATACCTGCTCGACAGTAAACCAACCCAGGCCTATAAGGCAGCGCAAAAGGCCGTGAAGCTAAATCCTCAAGATCCACAGGCACGAATTAATCTTGCCATTTCCATGTTAGAAACCGCTCAAACTGGTGTGAGACAACACATTGAACTGGCTGGACAAATTCTGATGGCAGCCCCCGAATTTAAAGAAGAAGTTGAGCAGAATTTCCGGGAAGGATTAAAGCGCAAGCCAGACTGGAAGAGTTTAATCCGTGTTCAGAAATGGCTGTTTGAAGGTTGATCATTAAACTTCACATCAATGGTAGACCATCAACTTGCAGTCCAAACCATGTAAACGGCATGGGGCAAAGGTTTTGCCAGCTTTTGAAATTTATTTCTAGTCAAGTAATAAAGCCTCATGCCAATACACATGCTGTAACTATCGGTCAAGATTTTTAATAAAAAATCCGGAATTCTAATGATAAGCTTTAGTGAAGTTGGTGATTAGCTTTGTCTATAGGCTGATCTAAAATTTCATCTTTTAAGATTCAAGGAGTCGGGAACTATGTTGAGTAATAACAACGTTGAGGTAAAGCAAGAGACTCGCAATCATAAAGGCTTTTTCATTGAACAAGGTTTGTACAAATTCATGGGGATCGATCAGTCCGGATGGGCTTTAATTTGTGTTGATGACGCGACTTGCCACTATGTAGATCCAGATAATTTAGAAAGTGTTGAGGAGTTGATGGAAGGCTGATTTAACAGGTTCCTGTGAACTCTAATAAATTTCTGTTTTCTACCCTTGTGGCTGTCCTATCGATAGGTTCAGCCATATTTTTTGGAACTTTAAAGATTTGGTTGTGGAATAAAGATTTAAAGATAACAAGGTGAGGAAAGTTGCAATCCATACAGCCGATCGCAGAGCTTGAGAAGACAAAACTTAGCTCAATCATTCTGCCTGTTGCAGAGCTTTATGAATAGCTGAATTGCCTGAGCAAATCGCATCATTAAACTGAAGTGGCTAGGGCAGAATCGATCGGTTTGGTAAGATACTGAGGGTTGAGGAAGTACTCAGACAGGCGTGTTGATTCTAGTTATTGAATGGTTCAATGAAAGATAAATTTTTGGAGTGGCTTAATCTTGCCCTCGTCGCGAATATTTTCTTAGTCCTATTTAGCTTTTTTTGGTTGGTGATCGCAGTTGTTGGGCGATCGTTTGGGGTGCCGCTGGGGCTGGATCTCTGGTATCAGCTTTGGGAACCTGTCTTTACTCCAGCCATCGGAATTTTAATGGCAGGGGCGATCGTTAGCGGAATTGCAAGCTGGGTGCGAAAGCGATTTGACTCTGGAGAAGCCTCGTAGCCTTTCATTGCCCTTCATGCTTCTGCCATCCTAATGCAGCCTTGATGGGTTTATCATGAACGTCAATTTGGTTTAAAAAAATTCGAGATTTGTAACCGATCGCTTCGTCAAACTTTCAGAATTTAAGATATTGATCACAGCCCAGATCAGGGCATACTGTAAGTCAGTCGTACTGAGAGTTTAAGTACATGACGAGTGGCAGTATGTTGGAGCGCACTACCAAGAATTTGTTAGGAACCTTTGCAGTTTCCTGGCGATCTTCCCCTATAAAGGGTGAAAATATAAGGTGTGTTTATCTGGCCGTGCGGCAACCCCGCTGCAAAGGTTAGATGGATTCCGACTGACTGCTTTTCAGATCAGTTATCCTTTATTCCTTCCCTAACGGTTCTAGAGGCTAAGCCATGATTGAGATGAAAGTCGCTGGAATTGCCCTGGATGCAGTATCCCGAAGTCCGATCGTGCTTTTGCGGGATGCATCAGAGCGTCGCCAGTTGCCAATCTTCATTGGTCAAGACCAAGCCAGAGCAATCATCAGCGCATTAGAAAATCAGGTTCCGCCTCGTCCACTCACCCATGACCTCATGGTGAATTTGATGGAAGAGTGGAATATGGTGCTCGATCGGGTGGTGATTCATTCCCTGCAAGAAAACACCTTCTATGCCATTTTGCAAGTCCGCCAAGGGGAAGCCCGAAAAGAAATTGACTGCCGCCCCAGTGATGCCATCTCTATCGCTCTCCGCACGAAAAGCCCCATTTGGGTGATGGAAGAGGTGGTGGCGGATGCCTCAATTCCGGTCGATCGCGATGCCGATGAAGCTGAGCGCAAAGCCTTCCGAGATTTTCTTGCCACCCTACGCCCAGACGACTTTAAGCAACGAGGCTTCACCAGCGATTCCTAACTCTCCATCAACGTGATGGCATCTTTACCCTTCACGTTTTGTACTGACTTGTACTAACTTGTACTGACGTAGAACTTTGCGTCTTTGCCTCCTTCCTTCCCAATGCACTATCGGCGTTTTGGCAAAACCAACCTGCACCTGTCGGCGTTCTCACTAGGGACAATGCGTTACTTGACTTCTGAGAAAGGGGCAGTGCAGGTCATTCGTCAGGCGATCGAGTTAGGGATAAACCACCTGGAAACAGCAAGGGGATACGGTAAAAGTGAACAATTCCTGGGAACAGCCTTACGAGCAGGTTTGCCCTTGCCGAGACAGCAGCTTTTCATTACTACCAAAATTCCTCCCATGCCCGATCGCGCTTCGATGGCTCGTTGTATTGATGAGTCGCTTGAGCGGTTGGGCACTGATTATTTAGACTGCTTTGCCATTCATGGACTCAATACTTGGGAGCAGTTGGGTTGGATTGAAAATCCGGATGGCTGTATGGCGGCAGTCCGACGGGCGGTGGAATCGGGAAAAATTCGGCATGTTGGCTTTTCAACTCACGCACCGCTGGAAATTATTTTGCGATCGATTTCCACAGAACAGTTTGAGTTTGTCAACCTGCACTACTACTTGTTTAACCAACGCAATCTTCCTGCCGTTGATCTCGCTAGGGCAAAAGATATGGGCGTATTCATCATTTCCCCTGCTGACAAAGGCGGAATGCTGTTTACCCCACCCCAGACCCTCCAAGCCTTGTGTGAACCGTTTACGCCATTGGAGCTAAACTATCGGTTTCTGCTCAGCAATCCTCAGATCACTACCCTCAGCTTTGGGGCAGCCACTCCAGCAGAGCTAGACCAATTCCTGGGAGTGTCCGATCGCGACGAACCGCTCACATTTGAGGAACAAACTGCGATCGATCGGCTCAGCTCCCATCAGCAAAAGGTTTTGGGAACCGATCAGTGTAGCCAGTGTTTGCAGTGTCTTCCCTGCCCGGAGTCGATTAATATTCCCGAAGTTCTGCGGCTGCGAAATCTTGCCGTTGCCTACGACATGACTGACTTTGGCAAATACCGCTATCAGATGTTTGAAAACGCTGGACATTGGTTTCCCGGACGCAAAGCCAACCGCTGCACTGACTGCGGCGACTGTCTACCCCGCTGCCCAGAAGAGTTGAATATTCCCAGACTTCTAAGAGACACCCACGATCGCCTCAACGGAACTCCTCGCCGCCGTTTATGGGGCTAGAAAAACTAAGGGCAGAGAAGATGCTATCGGCATTCCGACGGTATCACCCTCCACTGACCGGAGGAATCAACACCACTTCATCTCCATCCTGCAACACAGTATCTGGCTCAACAAACTGAAGATTCACCCCAAACCGCGTCAACTCTCGCCACTGTGCCAACTCAGGATGCTCATCAATCAGCCGATCGCGCACTGCCTCTACAGTTGTCCCTTCTGCAACCTGAAGCCTCAACTCTGGTAAGCCATATGCTTCCTGATACGCCGCAAACAGCTTGATTGTAACGGTTACAAAATTAACATTTACTTCAGCACCAGCATCAGACATTCCCACTTCTCTCGTCCATTCACCACCCCCATTATCCCCAGTGAACCTGCGATCGGTGCGTTAACCTAATTAAAGAACTCATTCCCTACCCCTACTC
>PVWD01000305.1 GCA_003003615.1 filamentous cyanobacterium CCP2
CATCCAGATCGGCTCCCACATAAGGGGCAATGTCGATTTTGTTAATCACGACGAGATCTGCCTGCATGAAGCCAGGGCCATTTTTGCGAGGAATATCATCCCCTGCTCCCACATCGATTACAAACAGGTAGGCATCAATCAGGTCATAGCTAAAGGTCGATGCCAAATTATCCCCCCCACTCTCCACAAACACCAGATCAAGCTGGGGAAAGGTACGTTCTAATTGCCGAATGGCCAGCAGGTTCATGGTGGGGTCTTCTCGAATTGCCGTATGGGGGCAGCTTCCCGTCTCCACGCCAAGAATGCGATCGGCGGGCAAAATTCCCTTGTGCTTCAGGCGATCGGCATCCTCCTGGGTGAGTAAATCATTCGTGACGATCGCCACCTCAACTTCTTGCTGCATGAGCAGAGGCACTAAACATTCCAGCAAAGCCGTTTTGCCGCTTCCCACTGGGCCGCCAATGCCCAACCGAGCCACCGATTTCTGCATTTCTCACCTCCCTCAAACAATCTGCAACAAAGCCACTCCCGATTCCCCATCCCCCATCGCTGGCAGGCAAGATGCCTGCGCTACGAAAACCGAACCTCCTCACTCCTCACTCCTCACCGAAAAATATACAACCGCCCTAATGGCACCCGCGACACCGGCTCACAGGTCGCGATTTCACCGTTAACACGCACCTGAAAGGTATCGGGATCGACCTCAATTTCGGGACAGTTATTGTTATGCACCATGTCGGCTTTGGAGAGCGATCGGGTTCCTTTTACCGGGAGTAATTGCTTCCGCAGCTTCAGTTTTTCAGGTAGGTCAGCCTCTAAGGCCGCCTGAGTGACAAAGCAAAAGGAGGTGGCTGGGCAAGCACTGCCAAAGCTGCTCCACTGGGGCCGATAGACGATCGGTTCGCAGGTAAACAGGGAAGCATTCGACTCTCCCATCGGGGCCCAGGCAATGAATCCGCCCTTGAGGGTGATTTCCGGTTTCACACCAAAGAATCCGGGTCGCCAAAGCACAATATCGGCAATTTTACCGGGTTCGATGGAGCCAACGTAGGCATCAATGCCGCAGGTTTTCGCCGGATTAATCGTGTACTTTGCTACGTACCGCAAGATCCGATGATTATCATTGCGATCGGTGTCTTCGGGTAAGGTTCCCCGTTGGTCTTTCATTTTGGAGGCAAGCTGCCAGGTGCGGCAAACCACCTCACCAATCCGCCCCATCCCCTGACTGTCTGACCCCATCATGCTGATCGCTCCCATGTCATGCAGGATGTCCTCTGCGGCGATCGTTTCTGCCCGAATGCGGGACTCAGCAAACGCCACGTCTTCTGGCACGCTGGGGTTCAGGTGGTGGCAAACCATAATCATATCCAGATGCTCATCAAAGGTGTTGACGGTATAGGGATTGGTGGGATTGGTGGAGGAAGGTAGACAGTGGGAGTAGGATGCCACCTTGATAATGTCGGGAGCATGGCCACCTCCCGCCCCTTCCGTGTGGTACATGTGGATAGTGCGTCCCTTGATGGCAGCAAGGGTGTCTTCCACATAGCCCGATTCATTCAGCGTGTCGGTGTGAATTTGCACCTGAAAGTCGTATTCATCCGCAACCGAGAGGCAGGTATCAATCAGGGCAGGCATCGCCCCCCAGTCTTCATGAATCTTTAAGCCGATCGCCCCACCATAGATTTGTTCGACCAAACTGGCTGGTAAGCTAGAACTGCCCTTGCCCAGAAAGCCAAAGTTGAGGGCAAACCCTTCGGAAGCGCGAAGCATCACCCCCAGGTTGTGTACTCCGCCAGAGCAAATTCCCACCGTTACTGGGCCAAGGCCGCCGCCAATCATGGTGGTAATGCCGCTGGAGAGGGCTTCGGCACACAGTCCAACGCTGTCATAGTGAACGTGACAATCGATCCCACCTGGAGTGGCAATCAGCCCTTCCCCTGCAATGACATCGGTGTTGGCACTGATGATCAGATTAGGCTGTACACCGTCCATGATGCCTGGATTTCCAGCTTTGCCAATCCCTGCAATTCGACCATCTTTAATGCCAATATCGGTTTTTACAATGCCCTGAATCGGGTCAATCAGCACTGCATTGGTAATGACCAAATCCAACGCGCCATCGGCTGCCGTCACCCCGGAAGCCAACCCCAAGCCATCCCGTAGGGTTTTGCCACCACCAAAGACGCACTCATCCCCATAAACCGTTGTGTCTCGTTCCACTTCTGCAATGAGTGAGGTATCGCCCAAGCGAATTCGATCGCCCGTTGTGGGGCCAAACAATTCTGCATAGCGTTCGCGACTCAGTTCCATTACGCCTCTCCTGCTGATTCGATGGTGCTGTAATGGAGCGATCGAACTCGTTCCATTGCGTGGACTTTTGCATCGGGATCATCCAATGCCTGATTGACTAAACCATTTAGCCCGTGAACAAACCGAGTCCCGCCGATCGCCACTAAGTTCACCGTTTTGGTATCTCCCGGTTCAAACCGGACGGCCGTCCCAGCGGGAATATCTAACCGAAAGCCAAATGCTGCCGATCGATCGAACTGTAGGGCACGGTTCACTTCAAAAAAGTGATAGTGGGAACCAATTTGAATCGGTCGATCGCCTAAATTTGACACCTCCAGAGATTTAGTAGCGCGATCGGCATTGATATGCAGCGTTCCAGGTTCGCAGAGGATTTCACCAGGAATGGATTCACCAGAATTGGAGTGGGAAATATCTGTCATGGTCATACCTCACACACCAGGGCTGCGAATGGGATTGTGAATGCTGATTAACTTTGTGCCATCGGCAAAATGGGCTTCCACCTGAATCAAGGGAATCAGTTCGCAAACACCCGGCAGTACATCATCAGTGGTGAGCAACGTTGCCCCTTCCGACATGAGTTGGGCAACCGATTTATCCTCCCGCGCTCCTTCAATCATTGCATCGGTGATATAGGCGATCGCTTCAGGAACATTAAGTTTGATGCCTTTCTCCTTGCGGCGGCGAGCAATTTCTGCTGCTGTAAAGATGGTTAACCGCTCCATTTCTCTGGGCGTTAAGTACATAATCTCGTCACATGTGCGATAACACCCGAATTACACTTTTATTTGAACCTCCATTAAGTAACAAAAGCTACGGTTTCCTCTTTAATCTGGTTAAATATTTGTTGCTTTATGCTGCTCCAAATAGGCTTTCACGTCCTTCAAAAGCTGCTTTGACGGTTCAAAGGTGATTTTTTCTAATGCTGCATCATAGGGCAACCATGCATACGCCTGAATTTCATCGGCTTGGCACATCACAGCATCAGACTGCACAAAGGCAGGAAAATAAGTCACGGTCTTTTCAAACGGTGTTCCTGCTCGCTGAAACGCATACTGTTCCACAAATTTCTGCTCTAAAACGTGGTACTCTCGGATGCCGGTTTCCTCCTCAAACTCTCGCTGCGCCGCCACTTTTGCCAACTCTCCTGGCTCTGCATGGCCCTTGGGAAACCCCCAATGCCCCGCTAAATGCTGAATTAACAAAAACCGATCGCCATCTTCCTGCCGATGAATTGGCACAATTCCAAATGCTTCATCTTTCATGCGTCGCTATTTGCCCATCCCTGTCAATTACTGTCACGATAATACGGAATTTTGCTTAACTATCCGCATGGATTGAGTGAAGAAATTGGTCAATCGTTTCATAAGATTGACGTTAAACCTTGTTTACTTCCACCTCAAAAGAGAAAAACCAAATATTATAGAGGATAATGCTTAAAATTTCCTCGACTCACCGGAGTAAATTATCACTGTCCATTCCAATCGCTGATACTTTGTTTGAAATGACCTCTTCTTCTAATCTCCCCCAACGTACAACCTATTCAAAAGCAACTGTGGCACGGGCTGAGCGTGCGGCTCGCTGCACTCCTTTTCGGCTAACCTTGTTTTCCACAATGCGGCGGCAAAGTGTCGAACTCCGCTCGATCGCTGGAAAAGCAGGCGTTGAAAATGGTTATACGGTGAAGCCTGTTTCTGAATTAATGACTGAAAATGCTCTGCTGTGGCTGATTCAAGTGGGGTTGCTGCGCCGTGAGGTGGACGGACAAGGACTGACGGACAGTTTTCGGCTTACCCCCCTGGGGCATCAGTTAGTAGAGTACTGGCAGCAAAGCGGAGACGCATTCCCCCCCGCTTCTGTTGGCGATCGTTTGTACAATGTATGGCATCAATGGATACGGCTTCCTAGCTGGTTGCAGTAGCCCCTTTTCTCTAGCCTGTACCCCTTAACGTTCGATTCTTTAACCGCTTGATTGGCTTGTTGATTACCTGATCCACCCAAATTTTGTAGAGCGTTTTGCTGATTAAGATAACTCCGAAAAACTAGATCCTGAATGTTTATGTTTAGAAGACTTGTTTGCAATTCACTCTGCCCCTTTGGAGGTTCTGAATGAAAGCCATTATGGTTGTGGGAACGACTTCACATGTCGGCAAATCCCTCATGACAACTGCACTGTGCCGCATTCTGAGCCGTCGGGGTTGGCGGGTCGCACCTTTCAAGGGGCAGAACATGGCCCTAAATTCCTATGTCACAACGACGGGTGGTGAAATTGGTCATGCTCAGGCGGTGCAGGCATGGGCGGCAGGCATTTCACCCAAAGTGGAAATGAATCCCATTTTGCTCAAGCCTCAAGGGGATATGACTTCGCAGGTCATTATTAAAGGGCGCGTTGCTGGACGGGTCAGCGCATCCGATTACTATGAGCAGTTTTTTGATACTGGCTGGCAGGCGATCGAAGAATCCTTGCAGCGACTTGGCGAAGAGTTCGATCTGATTGTGTGCGAAGGGGCAGGTAGCCCAGCAGAAATTAACTTAAAACATCGCGATCTCACCAATATGCGGGTGGCGAAGTATTTAAACGCCCCAACCATTTTGGTCGTTGATATCGATCGGGGTGGAGCCTTTGCCCATGTAGTCGGGACATTGGAACTGCTTGATCCAGACGAACGGCAACTGATACGCGGCATTGTGATTAACAAATTTCGAGGGCAACGCTCTCTTTTGCAACCAGGAATTGATTGGCTCCAAGAGCGGACGGGGATTCCGGTGATTGGTGTGGTTCCCTGGATGGAGCAGATGTTTCCCGCCGAAGATTCACTCTCCCTGTTTGAGCGCAGAGCCAGCAGCTTTAGTAGCGACCTCACCATTGCCGTGATCCGCTTACCGCGCATCTCCAACTTCACTGACTTTGACCCCCTCGAATCTGAATCCACTGTTGCGGTGCGCTATGTCAGCCTCAAGGAGCCGCTGAACTACCCCGATGCGGTGATCATCCCTGGCTCCAAGACGACGATCGCTGATTTGGTTGCCCTCCAGCGGAGCGGTATGGCAGAAGCCATCCAGGACTATGTGGCGGCAGGTGGTACAGTCATGGGCATTTGCGGCGGGTTTCAAATGATGGGGAAAGTTTTGGCCGATCCGGAAGGACTGGAAGGGCAGGAAGGCCGCTACAAAGGGTTGGGACTGGTGCCCTTGAAGACGGTGATTACCCCTCAAAAGGTGGCCCGACAACGGCTTGTCACTTCCAATTTTCCCCAGGACGGGTTGCCCGTTGGTGGCTACGAAATTCACCAGGGCCGCAGCCATATTGTGTTTAATGAACCGGATGGCGAAATGGTGTACAAGCCTTTATTTGAAGATACAAATTTGGGCGTTGTGGATTCTACCCTGTCGATTTGGGGAACCTACTTACACGGCATTTTCGACAATGGACCTTGGCGGCGGGCCTGGCTCAACCGCTTACGTCAACAGCGTGGCTTAAAGTCTTTGCCCACTGGCATTTCCAACTATCGCGAACAGCGAGAAACCATGCTGAATTCCCTCGCCGATGAAATTGGAAAGCATTTAGACTTGAATCAGATCTTGCAAAGCTTAGACAAGAACTCAGCAGACAAATGACTTGGGAATGCAAATTCAATCACCTGAAATTCCTGTGGGGTGGGTATCTTGTCCACTTAGTCAAAAAAGCAGTAATCACCTAAAATTCTTGTGGGGTGGGCATCTTGCCCGCCCAGTCAAGGAAGCAGAATGGTAGTACAGGTTATTTAATCCATAATCCTTGAATAGACAAGTCGCTTAAACGTGCAGCATGAGTGTTCAAATTCATTTCCTACCGGATGATGTAACGATCGAAGCAACTGCTGGAGAATCCATCCTTCAGGTGGCCGATCGGGCTGGGTTGTCCATTCCGACGGGCTGCCTGATGGGGTCTTGCCATGCTTGCGAAGTGGAACTGGCAGATGGTGAGATTATTTGTGCCTGCATTAGCTCAGTTCCGCCTGATCAAGCAAAAATGACGATCAACCTATTTGTTGATCCGACCTGGTAAGGAGTATGGATACAGCGTGACGGATCAAGAACAAAACTGGCATCGGGTGGCGATCGCCTTGGGCAGTAATTTGGGGGATTCCCTGAGCATTCTCAAGGCAGCCCTACAGGTTTTAGCAGAGACTCCTGGGATTCAGGTAGAGGCTCAGTCTCCGGTCTACCAAACCGTTGCCGTTGGCCCACCCCAGCCAGACTACTTAAATCTCTGTGCCTTGCTTTCCACCAGCCTCATCCCCCAGTCCCTCATCACACAGCTTCTGGAAACTGAAGCTCAGTTTGGCCGAGTCCGTCGAGAACGCTGGGGGCCTCGCTTGCTAGACATCGATTTGTTATTATTTGATGACTTAATTCTCAGCCAGCCCGGACTCGACATCCCCCATCCGCGCATGGCCCAACGGGCGTTTGTGTTGGTTCCCCTTAGCGACATTGCACCCTCCTGGGTGGAACCTGTTTCGCAACAAACGATCGCAGAGCTAGTTCAGCAGGTAGACTGTTCAGGAGTCAAACTGATGCATCACTAAACTCGTTTTTCCCACAGGAGCAAACCGCAAAGCCAACTTCAACTGACCTCTCACCCCTTCGACCTTTCATTTCTCACACCACCCATGATATTTGGCCCTGAACCCCCCCAACTGCTTAAACAAAAACTGCTCTACCGAGGACGCAAATTTAGCTATGAAGTTGCTCGTCTGCGCCTGCCCAACGGTGCGGAAGGAGAATGGGAATGTGTTCGGCATCCAGGGGGAGCTTTGGCCGTTCCCGTAACCGCTGATGGCAAGCTGGTGCTGGTGCGTCAATATCGCTTTGCTGCCCAAGGGCGGCTGTTAGAGTTTCCGGCGGGTACGGTGGAACCCAGCGAAGACCCTGCTGCAACGATTCGACGAGAAATTGAAGAAGAAACGGGCTATCGGGCGCATCAGTGGCGTAGTTTAGGCAAATTCTTCTTGGCTCCGGGCTATTCGGATGAAATTATTTATGCATTCTTGGCTCAAGACCTTGAAGAACTGGAGGTTTTGCCCGATCGCGATGAAGATGAAGACATTGAAGTGGTGTTAATGACTCCTCAAGAATTCGAGCAAGCTATTCTGGCAGCCACACCGTCGATCGATGCAAAATCCATATCTAGTTATATGCTGGCTCGGCCGTTCCTGGAGATGGCTTCATAGAATCTGCCTGATTTGCTTCCCATACGGATGTTTTCTCGTGAATCTCGGTCTAGAATAGAACAAGCGATCTACTCAAGAGATAACTATATCTATGAGTCTCTTTCAACGCTTGCGAGATGCGCTGGGGTTAAACGAAGAATACGAAGAGTATTATTACCCAGACGAAGAAACTGTCCAGGAACCCTATCTGGAAGAAGATCACTCTTCCCGCCGGAAAGCCTTGCCCAGCAACGTCATTGGGCTGCCAGGGCTGATGATGGAAGTGATTCTCATGCAGCCGCGATCGTTTGAAGAGATTCCTGATGCCGTAACGGCCCTCCGAGAGCGTAAAGCCATCATCCTCAACCTCAACTACATGGACGTTGACCAAGCCCAACGCTGCGCTGACTACGTGGCAGGGGGAGCCT
>PVWD01000058.1 GCA_003003615.1 filamentous cyanobacterium CCP2
GGAGTGGGGGGTAGAGACGTGAAATTTCGCGTCTGTCCGGGAGAGAAGAGGGTTAAGAGATCAGTAATATCCTTTTCGGTGGTGGTTTCATCCAGGGCAATACCGATCGCCTCTGAACCGATCGCCCTTAGGTTGATTTGCTCAGCCACCGCCCGTTGCATCATTTCGGCTTGCTGATGGCCCACTTCCACGCGGAGGGTATCAAAGTAAGGCTCAGACCCGATCGGATAGCCCAGTTGTTCTAAACCCTTGGCGAGGGTAACGGTGAGCGTGTGAATGCGATCGGCAATCCGCTTGAGTCCAGCCGGGCCATGATACACCGCATACATACTAGCCATGATGGCCAACAGAACTTGTGCCGTACAGATATTGCTGGTGGCCTTGTCTCGCCGGATGTGCTGCTCACGGGTTTGCAACGCCAATCGAAGGGCAGGCTTCCCAGAGGCATCTTTCGACACGCCCACTAACCGTCCGGGAAGTTGGCGCTTAAAGGCTTCCTTAGTGGCAAAGAAGGCTGCATGGGGGCCACCATAGCCAAGGGAAACGCCAAACCGTTGGGTATTTCCTACAGCAATATCAGCCCCAAACTCACCGGGAGGTTTCAACAGGGTAAGGCTGAGCAAATCAGCAGCGACGGTAACTAAGGCTCCGGCAGCATGGGCGCGATCGACAAAATCCTGGTAATCATAAATGGCTCCATCCGTAGCGGGGTATTGCAGCAAGGCCCCAAAGATGGGCTGGTCAAAATCAAAGGTTTGGTGATCGCCGATGATCACTTCAATGCCAAGGGGTCTGGCGCGAGTTTGCACCACGTCGATCGTTTGAGGATGGCAAGCATTGGATACCCAAAAAGCATTTGCCTTGCCCTTGTGCTGCCCATAGCTGAGGGTCATCGCTTCAGCGGCAGCAGTTCCCTCATCTAAAAGCGACGAGTTGGCAATTTCCATGCCGGTCAAGTCCATTACCATTGTCTGGAAGTTGAGCAGAGCCTCTAACCGTCCCTGGGAAATTTCCGGTTGATAGGGCGTGTATTGGGTGTACCAGCCCGGATTTTCCAGAATATTTCGCTGAATCACGGGTGGAATAATGCAGTTGTGGTATCCCATGCCCATGTAGGAGCGAAACACCTGATTTTGGGCTGCAATTTGCTTCAAAGCTGCCAGCAAGCCTGCTTCACTCTGCCCTGCTCCAAGCTGCAATGGCTGCTTTAACCGAATCGCTGCGGGAACGGCTTGCTCAATCAATTCATCTAGGGATGCCATTCCCAGCACCGCTAGCATCTGCTGAATTTCTGCTTCCCTTGGGCCAATGTGCCGTCCTTCAAACTCCCGATTGGGCTGGCTAACTGAAACCGCTCGGCTATCCCAGCCATTTGACGATGCTGGCTTTCCCTCAGTACGAGCCAGACCACCCTGCTGGATGCCATTTCCCCCACCGTTTGTAGGGACATCAAAACCGTTCGCCGCATCACTGAACTGAGTGCGATTGGAGGAGTCGATCGAAAACTCTGTGGACATAGGAAAGCGAACTCGCAGATATAAGGTAGAAACTTCAGGATAGTAAAGTTCTAACGAGTTCTGAAATATTTTGCAACAAACTCACCTCCTCACCCTTCCACCTGCTCCTGATATTCCGAAGCAGTCAACGCATCATCCAGTTCAGCCGGATCATTGACCCGAACTTTCAGCATCCAGGCTTCACCGTAGGGGTCTTCAGCCAACTGCTCTGGAGCATCCAAAAGGGCATCGTTGCGTTCAATCACCGTTCCCGAAACCGGAGCTTTCAAATCTTCGACCGCCTTCACCGATTCCACCGTGCCAAAGTTTTCGCCCTTTTCCAGGGCATCGCCAATGTCGGGCAGTTCCAAAAACACAATGTCCCCTAGCTGATCAACTGCAAAAGCAGTAATGCCGATCGTCGCAATTTCGCCATCTAGCCGAGCGTATTCGTGAGAGTCCAGATACTTGAGATCATCAGGATATTCCAGAGCCATAGCGTTCCCTTTATGAAACAGTGTTGAGTGCGGAGGGTTGAGAACTGAGTCCACTCAGTCCTAAACTAGCAGGTTCCTGCATCGATATTGAAGAAATTAAATCTGAACAAAATCTAAATAAAAGATGATGTTGATACGTCTTTCACAGAATTAAGATGCTTAGATGCTGTTAGTCAAGAAACTTCACAATTCGAGGAGTGAGTACCACCGTGTTGGACTGTTGAACTACAATTGCCGAACCGATCGCGCCATTTTTCAGTCGATCGTCCTAGCAAGATCCGATATTGTTCTGTGTCAAATCGTATCTAAACAATGTCCAAATTGTGTAAAGCTTGTAAAGCCTTGCGTTTAGATAAGCTGGCTCGCATTTAACCCACATTTTCCCCTGGCAACTTGGCTCCAATAGCATTTTGTAAAGCATCTGCGACTATGAAAATTCACCACACCTACACCTACGGCAATTTTGTGCTGTTGCGCGGGCAACCCTTTCCCTTTGGGGCAACCCCCATGCCGGGTGGCGTGAATTTTTCCATTTACTCTAGCTATGCCACCGCCATTACGCTGGTTTTGTTCAAAAAGGAAGCATTTGCTCCCTTTGCAGAGATCCTGATACCCAGAGAGTTTCGGTTGGGGAATGTGGCGTGTATCACGGTGATGGGGTTGGACTATGAAGACATTGAGTATGGCTATCGGGTAGATGGCCCTTACAACCCCAAGGCAGGCCATCGGTTTGACAGCAGCAAAATTTTGCTTGACCCTTACGCCCGATGTATTAGCGGTCGAGATGTCTGGGGTGATATTGCCCAAACAGACGATGTTTACCCCTATCGGGCCCGCGTGATTGAAAATGACTTCGACTGGGAAGGGGATCACCTGCTCGAAATTCCAGAAGAAGATTTAATCATCTATGAAATGCATGTGCGGGGCTTTACCTGCCATCCTTCTTCTCAAGTGAAACCGGCTCATCGAGGCACTTTTGCAGGGCTGCAAGAAAAAATTCCATACTTAAAATCCTTGGGGGTAAACTGCGTTGAACTCATGCCCATCTTTGAGTTTGATGAGTTAGATAATCCTCGGCACAACCCCCTCACAGGTGGACGATTGTTTAACTACTGGGGCTACAGCACCGTTGGGTTTTATGCCCCTAAAGCTGGGTATGCCACCTCTGGAAAACAGGGCAAACAAGCCCAAGAGCTAAAGACTCTGATTAAAGAGCTACACCGCAACGGCATTGAAGTGATTTTAGATGTGGTGTTCAACCATACGGCGGAGGGCAATGAAAACGGGCCGACCATTTCCTTCCGAGGGTTGGATAACAAAACCTACTATATGCTGACCCCAGAAGGGTTTTATTACAACTTTAGCGGCTGCGGCAATACGCTGAACTGCAACCATCCGGTGGTGCGAAACTTTGTGCTGGAGTGCTTGCGATACTGGGTGTCTGAATATCATGTGGATGGGTTTCGCTTTGATCTGGCATCGATTTTGGGGCGCGATCCGCAGGGAATTCCCTTAAAGAACCCGCCACTGCTGGAAATCTTGGCCTTTGACCCGATTTTGGCCAAGTGTAAGCTGATTGCTGAAGCCTGGGATGCGGGTGGGCTATATCAGGTGGGGTCTTTCCCAGACTACGATCGCTGGGGCGAGTGGAACGGAAAATATCGGGATGCAATCCGGCGGTTTTTGCGGGCGCGGGAGTCGCTGAAGGAAGTAGCGTTGTGCCTCCAGGGTTCCCCCGATTTATATGAAATGGCGGGCCGACGGGTGAGCAGTTCCATCAACTTTATTACGGCCCATGATGGCTTTACCCTGGCGGATTTAGTGTCTTACAACGAAAAGCACAACGAAGCCAATGGTGAAGAAAATCGCGATGGAGCCAATGATAACGAAAGCTGGAACTGTGGCGTTGAAGGAACAACAGCAAACCCTGAAATCAACGCTTTACGCAAACGGCAAATGCGAAATGCGATCGGCATTTTGATGGTGAGCCAGGGCATTCCCATGATTTTGATGGGGGATGAAATGGGGCATACCCAGCACGGCAACAACAACGCCTACTGCCACGATTCTGAGCTGACCTGGCTTGATTGGAATCTACTAGAAACCAATGCAGACTTTTTCCGGTTTGTAAAAAACTGTATTGCCTTTCGCAACGCCCACCCAGTTTTACGAAATCGGATCTTTTTCCGCAATGAAGACTACATGGGCAGTGGCTACCCTGACATTAGCTGGCACGGCATGAAAGCCTGGAAGCCGGATTGGGAAGACGATGCAGACGAAACGCACACGATCGCCTTTATGCTATGTGGCAAACATGCGAAGGGCGGCACTGTCAGAGATGACTACGTTTACGTGGCAATGAATATGCACTGGGAAGCCCACGGCTTTGAACTTCCCAAACTGCCACCTGGCATTAGATGGCACATTTTTGCCAACACCACCATGCAACCGCCTGACGACATTTGGGACGTTGGGACGGAACCCGAACTTAGCGAACAATCCTGGATGATGGTTGGAGAGCGATCGATCGTCATTCTCGTCGGTAAGGAATCGGTTCGGTAAGGAATGCAAATTTAATAATCTGGAATTCTTGTGGGGTGGGCATCTTGTCCGCCTAGTCAACGAAGCAAAGCGTTGTACAGGTTATTTAATTCATGATTCTAAGGAAAAGGACTAGGGCTTGGATGTGTCTTGCTTCTCTTCCTGTCTTCCTTCCCTCATCTCCTCTAGGCGTGGCAAAATGAAATGATTTGATTCATTGTGCTTTTCAGCTTGGAAGACTCATGACTATCCATCCCACACTTCAATCTGCCTTTGCCCAGAGAAATGCTCTGAAAATCATCAGTGGTTTAACGAACTTCAATCCTGAGCGGGTTGCAGCGATCGTCAGAGCGGCTGACCAGGGAGGAGCAACGTTTGTTGATATTGCGGCTGATCCAGCATTGGTGCGGCTAGCTAAGCAAATCACCCATTTACCGATTTGCGTTTCTGCGATCGAGCCAGCAAAATTTGTGGCGGCTGTGGCGGCCGGAGCAGATCTAATTGAAATTGGTAACTATGATGCCTTTTATGCCCAAGGACGGCGGTTTGAAGCAGCAGAAGTACTAGAACTCACCCAGCAAACGCGATCGTTGCTGCCAGACATGACGCTTTCCGTGACGGTTCCCCACATTCTGGAACTTGACCAACAGGTACAACTTGCTGAGGCATTGGTTCATGCTGGGGCTGACATCATCCAAACCGAAGGCGGCACAAGCAGCCAGCCCGTTCATGCTGGAACCCTCGGACTCATGGAAAAAGCCGCTCCCACCCTGGCGGCTGCCTATGAAATTTCCCGTGCGGTTGCAGTTCCCGTCCTGTGTGCATCGGGTTTATCTAGCGTGACCGTACCCTTGGCCATTAGTGCGGGTGCTTCAGGGGTTGGGGTTGGCTCCGCAATTAACCAACTCAACAGCGAAATTGCCATGATTGCCGCAGTGCGGAGTTTGGTAGAGGCATTGGCCAGCAGCAGAACCGACTTAAAGGTTAAAGGTTAACACGCTGCGGGTAATTGTCTTGTGGGGTGGGCATCTTGCCCGCCCAATCCGAGGCTGGGCATGATTACTTGATTACCTGAGTTAATTCTCAACTTCCATCAAAGCAGGAAACCCGATCGAACATCAAAGCAGGAAACCCGATCGGCAGTCCCATTTTTCGAGGGGGATTTAATAGAAGTTAAAAATTAAATCTGGCAAGTGCGATCGTACAGACTCCTGATTGCAGGCAAGATGCTTACGCTACGGATTACCCCATTAAATGCTTAACTCCCATAAATGGGTTATTTGGGGGATATGAGTCTGTTTCAGCGAACTTAATTTCTCTTCCCCTCTTCAGGCTTTCCCCCCTTCCAGACTTTCCCCTTGTCCAGACTTTCTATGTCGCCTTCCTTACCCCTCATCACCTACAGCCCTGCCTTCACCCTTGTTCCCACCTACGAGTGCTTCAATCGCTGCACCTACTGCAACTTTCGCAAAGAGCCAGGGCAGGATGAATGGATGTCTTTGGAGCAAGCAGAGCAGGTGTTGCGGGAGGTTCGATCGCAGGGAGTAGTCGAAATTTTGGTGTTGAGTGGGGAAGTGCATCCGCGCAGTTCTCGGCGATCGGCTTGGTTTCAGCGAATTTATGACTTATGCGAATTGGCATTGCGGCTGGGTTTTCTGCCCCATACCAATGTGGGGCCGCTGAGCCGTGAAGAAATGGCACAACTGAAGCAGGTGAATGTTTCAATGGGGTTGATGCTGGAGCAGGTGACTCCCGCCTTGATGGAAACCGTTCATCGCCATGCACCCAGTAAACAACCAGAGTGGCGCATTCAGCAGTTGCGGTGGGCTGGCGAGTTGCAGATTCCTTTTACAACGGGGTTGCTGTTGGGCATTGGTGAGACAGAGCCAGACTGGGTAAATACTTTGGAGACGATCGCCCAATTACACCGCCAGTGGGGACATATTCAAGAAGTGATTTTGCAACCCCACAGCCCTGGAACGTGCCAGGTCCAAGAAACAGCATTTCCGATCGCCCAACTGGTTCATGTCGTCACGATCGCCCGGCAAGTTCTGCCCTCCGATATCACCCTGCAAATTCCCCCTAACCTGATTCCCACTGCACAGGGACTTTGGGACTGTCTCAACGCTGGAGCCAGAGACTTAGGCGGCATTGGCCTTAAAGATGAAGTCAACCCAGACTATCCTCATCCCTATGATGCTGAACTTGCCCAAACGCTGAAGCAAGCCGGATGGCAGCTTTCCCCCCGTTTACCCATCTACCCGCAATACGATCGCTGGCTACCGTCCCCACTTTGGGAGTCCGTTCAACGATGGCGAAACAAGCTGACCCAGCCAGCAGCACCCTGCTAAGATGCTCTGTAAGACCGTGGCAGAGGGATAAATCGTCTGTCAAAGTGAATGACAATTTGGACATTCATCGCATTTGTTTTAGGGTTTGTTCTGCTGGTGCAGGGAGCCGAGGCATTAGTTCGGGGAGCATCCAAATTGGCGAGTGCCGTTGGCTTACCTCCTCTGGCAATTGGACTAACGATCGTTGCCTATGGAACTAGTGCCCCAGAATTGTCTGTGAGCTTGACCTCGATTTTTAATGATCAGGCAAATTTGGCGATAGGAAATGCGATCGGCAGCAACATTACGAATATTTTGCTGATTTTGGGAATCTGTGCCGTCATTGCACCCGTTGCCGTTTTGCAACAAGTGATTCAAATTGATATTCCCGTTATGATCCTGACGACAGCACTGTTGCTGCCAATGGGCCTAGATGGACAGTTCGATCGCCTTGACGGAGTGATTCTGCTGGCAATTGCGCTGGGATACACCATCTCCACAGCAAACCGCAGTGCTAATGACCCCCAAAGCGAATCTGATCCCGATCCACCCAATCAAAGCTACCGGGCGATCGTTATTTCTCTCCTACAAATCAGCTTGGGCACAGGAATGTTGGTCGTGGGGTCGCACTGGCTGGTGAAGGGAGCTGTTGTCATTGCCACAGCACTAGGAATCGATGAACTTGTGATTGGCTTAACAATTATTGCCGTGGGTACATCTCTTCCTGAATTGGCAGCTTCCGTTGTTGCTACCCTCAAAGGTGAACGGGATATTGCGATCGGTAATGTAATTGGCAGCAATATTTGCAATGTGGTGTTTGTCCTGGGATTACCTACCCTCATAACATCTGAAGCAGTTCTTGTGGCATCTGAGGCAATGCAAATTAATATCCCATTTGCGCTGGCAGTAGAATGTTTTTGTTTGCCGATCGCATTCACAGGTTATGTCATTAGCCGTTGGGAAGGGTTTCTGTTTTTGTTTTATTACATTGCCTACATCGCGTATTTAATTTTAAGAGCAACCGATTCCAATACCTTACCGCTTTTTGTTGTTGTGATGCTAAAAGTCATCATTCCTATTACCATACTTGTCTTATCACTATCAACGCTACATGCCATTCGTACAAAATCTAACTAGAGCTGTTTGGGAGAGTAGGGAGTGGGGAATGGGGAGTGGGGAGTAGGGAATAGGAAGTGAAGCGACCTGAGTTAGTCTTTAGCCTGCGGTAAGGCCCTATCGAGACTGTAAATTTCCCTATTTGGCTCAACCGCCCGCGAATGAATGGCTATCTGGTGAAGTTCATTCATGGAGGTTAAAAATTAAATTCGGTCATTGCGATCGGGCGATCGTCCCACTGGCAGGCAAGATGCCTGCGCTTCCAATTACCCGATTAAATTCTTAACTTCCATATTCAATTATTTCTCCCTACTCCCCTTCCCTACTCCCCACTCCCCATTCCCCATTCCCTACTCCCTATTCCCCAGCGATCCCCAGTCTGGTAGACTTTTAGACTAAAAGCTCACTTAACAAATCTCAGCAGTTTGGGAGGCTAAAATCCGGTGGAAGCAACTCTTGGTCTAGAAATTATTGAAGTGGTGGAACAGGCGGCGATCGCCTCGGCCCGCTTGATGGGTAAGGGTGACAAAAATGAAGCGGATCACGTTGCGGTGGAAGCAATGCGAGAGCGGATGAACAGAATCCACATGCGCGGCAAGATCGTAATTGGTGAGGGTGAACGCGACGATGCACCCATGCTTTACATCGGTGAAGAAGTAGGAATTTGTACTCGTGAAGATGCTGCCGACTACTGCAACCCAGATGAATTGCTGGAAATTGATATTGCCGTTGACCCCTGCGAAGGAACAAACCTTTGTGCCTATGGTCAGCCCGGTTCAATGGCGGTGCTTGCCATCTCTGAGAAGGGTGGGTTGTTTGCTGCGCCAGATTTTTACATGAACAAGCTGGCGGCTCCTCCGGCAGCAAAAGGTAAAGTAGACATTCGCAAGTCTGCAACCGAAAACCTGAAGATTTTAGCGGAGTGTTTAGACCGGGCGATCGATGAACTGGTCGTGGTGGTGATGAAGCGCGATCGGCATAATGAACTGATCAAGGAAATTCGGGAGGCTGGAGCCAGAGTCCGGTTGATCTCAGATGGAGACGTTTCAGCAGCCATTTCCTGCGGCTTTGCCGGAACCAACACCCACGCCTTGATGGGCATTGGGGCAGCTCCAGAAGGGGTGATTTCAGCGGCGGCCATGCGCTGCTTGGGTGGGCACTTCCAGGGGCAACTCGTCTATGATCCGGCGATCGTCAAGACAGGCTTGATTGGCGAAAGTAAGGAAGCCAACATCGAACGTCTACAGTCTATGGGCATTACTGACCCTGATAAGGTATACGAATCAGAAGAACTGGCTTCGGGCAGTACAATTCTGTTTGCCGCTTGCGGTATCACCCCAGGAACGCTAATGGAGGGCGTTCGCTTCTTCCACGGTGGAGCCAGAACGCAGAGCTTGGTTATTTCCAGCCAATCTAAAACGGCTCGTTTTGTCGATACGATCCACATGTTCGACAAGCCAAAGTACATTCAATTGTAGAAAAGGGCTGAGGGCTAAGGGCTAAGGGCTGAGACTTCCACTCGATTTTTCGTTACGGGTTTCGTCTCCCTGAATTGTCCTCACCGTTTTTCATATCTTTGCCCATCAATAACCAAATTATCGCCAGAGAGACGTGATCCAAGCGTCTCTTTTTTGTATGGCAATAGCCGAATGATTAGGTCACTTTCCCTACTCCTAAACCTGTCCCTTGACGAGGCTCAGTGTATAGCGATCTGTTACCCTGGCTGCTCAAGATTCACAAAATCAAAAAAACAAGTACCCATCGGGGGAATGGTTCAGCTAAGGGCGATCGAACAGAATAGGTGAGCAGACATCGAACAGATTAAAACCCGCTGTTGTGTCGTGGGATTCCTGAAACCGTCTGCTGTTCATGTCTTATGTTCGATATTCGCTCTTAAACTTATAGGCAAAAAATATGGTTTCACGTCATGGTTTTGGCCCTCGCAAAGGGGATAATCAACCGTTGGGTGAGTTTTCCCCTACCGGGAAATTCGGCAGAATGTTTCCGCACCTATCTCCTTTTACGCCATCGATCGAAAGCTTGACGGCATTAGGAGAAGCAATGGACGACCTAGACCCTAATGGTTCAGACGGAGATAATCCTGATGTTCCCGCCGGATATACTTACCTCGGTCAATTCATCGACCACGACATCACCTTTGATACCACAGCATTACAAGAAATCCTGGTTGACCCCCTGGCATTAAGAAATTTCCGCACCCCCATGCTGGATCTTGATAGCCTCTATGGGTCAGGGCCAGATTCACAACCTTATCTTTATCAACTTAACGATCCCGACTTATTTTTAATTGGTACAACAAACAAAGAACCCGGTCTTGGCGATCCGAGTATTGCAACAGAGCTTCCAAACGACCTGCCTCGCGTTTCCAGTGGCCTTGCCACCATTGGCGACCCACGCAACGACGAAAACCTGATTGTGGCTCAGATGCATCTTGCCTTCCTTAAGTTTCATAATAAGCTCGTGGCAGGACTCCGTGATGGCAGCATTCAGCCCATTACGCCAGGTCTATCTACGTTTGCCGCCGCCAGAGAACTGCTCGTTTGGCACTATCAGTGGGTTGTACTCCACGATTTTCTGCCTCGCCTAATCGACAAAAGCCAGTTGGAACAGGTACTGAAATACGGTAGGAAATATTACCGCTATCGGGAAGACCCCTTCATTCCCGTTGAGTTTTCCGTTGCGGCTTACCGGCTGGGGCATAGCATGATCCGATCGGATTATGACTACAACCGAGTTTTCACTCCTTTACCCGGTGGTGTCACCCCTGCAACCCTAGGGCTACTGTTTACATTCACTGCCAAATCTGGCCCACGCGGTGAGTTTTCAGGTGTTCCCATTCCTAGCGATTGGATTATCGACTGGCGAAGATTCTTTGAGATGGATGCAAGTATGAAGGTTGGACTCAGCCGTAAACTTGATCCATTCCTGGTGGAACCCCTTAAGATGCTGCCCAACGTTCCGGCTCCCAATTCCCTGGCTGTGCGGAACCTCATTCGGGGGCGAAGTGTCGGATTGCCCTCTGGACAGAGCGTTGCCCGTGCCATGCGGTTCTGTCCGTTGAGCAAGGCTGATATTGCCCAAGGACGGGATGGCGAAGTGGCGAGCAAACATGGCTTCGATACAGAAACCCCTCTCTGGTACTACATCCTGAAGGAAGCTGAAATTCAAGGGCAGGGGAAACGCTTGGGTGATGTGGGTAGCCGTTTGCTTGCGGAGGTGTTTGTTGGGCTGCTTGAAGCCGACAGCAGCTCCTACCTGAAGCAAAACCCAGAATGGCAGCCTGTCCTACCTGCTACAACGCCTGGAACGTTCACAATGGTTGATCTGCTCAACTTCGTGGATGATATCAATCCCATTGGTGACAAACCTACCGAGATGAGCTAGCTGCAACCGTTTACAGGCAAAGTCTTCTTTACTTAGATGATGCAATGTGCAACTTCAAGCCTGAAATTTCTGATTTTCGTAGCGCAGGCATCTTACCTGCTGAGTCTGAACGGGCAAGATTCCCATCCCACAAGAGATTGGAACAAGTTGCACATTAGGTTAGATCAGTTCTAAAGAGTCCGTTGACTTTGCCCAAACTGAACTGAGTAAAGTATGGCGAAACCCTGGGGGTGGCTGATGCTGCCCCCAAAATTTTGATCGGGTCGAGTTTACCCATCCCCGATCGCCTGAATCCGCAAAACGTCTAAGGGCAATTTATCTGAGCGATTTACATCTCATCAATTTACATCTCTTTATTCATAAAAATTTACTGTGACACACTATAAGAGAGAGGACTTGTCGGTTTTGTCGGTTGCAATCCCTTGATAGACTTTTCATTGGTTGATAATTGAGTAATGGTTTTGCTCACGGATTGCTTGAAGTTGTGCAAACAATTGTGACATTTCAATTGATTTTTTATTCGCTCAGTGATTAGCAGTTGATGGAAATTCTAATTCATAGAAATCCTTAACTGATTAGTAAAACACGCTTTGGGAGGAAGAATGAACGTAATTGTTGTGGGTTTGAGTCATAAAACCGCCCCGGTTGAGATTCGAGAAAAGCTCAGCATTCCAACACCGCAAATGGAAGCAGCGATCGCCCACCTTCGCAGCTATCCCCACATTGAAGAAGCCACAATCCTTAGCACCTGTAACCGTCTAGAGGTGTATGTGGTGGTCAGCGAAACCGAACCTGGGGTACGCGAAGTCACTCAGTTTTTGGCTGAACATGGCAAATTATCTATCCAGCAGTTGCGCCCTTACTTGTTTATCTTGCTCCACCAGGATGCTGTAATGCACCTGATGCGGGTGGCGGCTGGGCTAGATAGTTTGGTGCTGGGAGAGGGGCAAATCCTGGCGCAGGTGAAACATACCCATAAGGTGGGGCAGCAGTATAACGGCATTGGGCGAATCTTAAATCGGTTATTTAATCAGGCGATTACCGCAGGAAAGCGGGTTCGCACCGAGACGAGCATTGGCACGGGGGCAGTCTCCATTAGTTCGGCGGCGGTTGAACTGGCACAGCTCAAGGTGGAAAACTTGGCGACCTGCCGGATTGCCGTCATTGGAGCCGGAAAGATGTCTCGGTTAGTGGTGCAACATCTGCTGTCGAAGGGAGCAATTCAGATTTGCATCGTCAACCGATCGCTAGAAGGAGCTAAGGAATTAGCCAATCAGTTCAAAGATGCCAACTTGCAACTGCACACCATCCCCGACATGATGCAAGTCTTGACGGAGTGTGATTTGGTCTTTACCGCAACCGCCGCAACCGAACCCCTGCTCGATCGCGCCAAACTCGAAACGACGCTGGCTCCGGGGCAAAGCCTGAAGCTGTTTGACATTGCTGTGCCGCGAAATGTTCATGCTGATGTCAATGATTTGCCTGATATCCATGTCTTCAACGTCGATGATCTGAAAGCGGTCGTGGCCCAAAACCAGGAGAGCCGCAGACAGATGGCTCTGGAGGCAGAAGGCATTTTGGATCAGGAAGTGGAAGCCTTTGAATTGTGGTGGCGATCGTTGGAGACGGTTTCTACGATTAGCAGCCTGCGGGATAAGGTGGAAACGATCCGCACCCAGGAGCTAGAGAAAGCCCTGTCTCGCTTAGGTTCTGAATTTGCCGAAAAGCATCAGGAGGTGATTGAGGCGTTAACGCGTGGCATTGTCAACAAAATTCTGCATGATCCAATGGTGCAATTGCGGGCACAGCAGGATATTGAAGCGCGTCGTCATGCCATGCAAACGTTGCAAACGCTATTTAACCTGGAAGCTTCTAATGAATTGTTTGGTTAGAGCGTGTTGAGGACTGAGAGGATGCAAGTATTCAATACTTGGTTGTCAGCCCTCAAACCTAACCTTGAACTCAGGAGGCTTACCGCTTAGTTAAGCCATTAGTTGGGCGATCGTTTCGCCTTTGCCGTTGGGATTAGCCTTGCCTCTTGTAAGGTTTGGTAGGCTTTCTCAGGATGGTAAAGGTGACAACGATCGCCAATGTTTTTCATCAGTGCCCAGTTAAACCGGCGAATTTGTAAATGCTCTCCCCAGTGATGCATCAGGCTTTGATGGGCTTGACGCAGATTGTAGGACGGGATCGCCACCGAAATGTGATGGGGAATATGCACATTGATGTCATGGCATAAAACTTCCACCCACTTTGGGTACGTGCAATGAACTGTTCCGGCAAGCTGCGCTTCAACGGCACTCCACTCGGCGGCAGGACGAAACTGAATCTCGGAACTTGTATGATGTACCAGCGTAAAGGTACTCATCCAGAAGTGGTACACCAGCCAGGGCATCAGCCAAAACTTCACAAAGCCCCACAGTCCCGTGGTTGCGATGAGCGTGGGGAAGAAAACGGCTGCAAAAATGGCAACAACGGTAATCGAAAGTTTCGCTTTACGACGATCGCGCTCCCGAAACTTTGCCAGATCAAAATGAGAAATTCCCCAGTGGGCGATCGAGCCAATCCACCAAAATCGTCCACGAATGGCTTGGTAAAACTGCCGCACAAAGGGATGGCTGCTCATGTAACCATCAATTGACCAGGGGTTCCAGGCGTTGTCCACGTCTAGCTTATTGGTGTGGCGATGGTGATGGTCATGTAAAATCCGCCAGCAGTGAAACGGATAAATCAATGGCAGCATCATGATATGACCCACCCAATCATTTACCCAGCGTCGTTTGGCAAAGGAACGATGCCCGCAATCATGGGCAACGACAAACCATCCGGTGAGGGCAGTTCCCGTCAAAAGCCAGGAGAAGGGCAGAAAAAACCACGGCAGGAAAATAATTGCACTATAGCCGATCGCCGCTCCTAATACGCTCAGCGCAACGGCTGTCCAGGCTTTACGACGACTTTTTTCAAAGCAGGATTTAGGCAGGGTCTTGAGGACATCTTTAAGCTGAAGCTCGGCCAGGGGCGATCGGGTGGATGAGGATAAAATCGGTTCTGAAGTAACAGTCATGAACGGAAACAATTCTCCAAGCAACGAGAGCGAACAAAAGCACAAAAAAAGCCCTGCTTGACCTACGCTCGCAACGAGCAGGGGAAGCCACAATGTAGCAATGATGAGATTGCTTTACAAACCTTTACGTTTATAGCACACAACGGGAGCGTGAATGGCAAATTTGAATCGGGCGATCGGGCTTTTGCAGAGGGTTCAGCCGATCTGTCTAATTTTGACTATTTTCTAACCGAGGATGGATACTGAAAACAACAGGCTCTTTTCATTCATCATGGTGATTGAGGTGTCAGAGAACACGCAAAATGCTGGAAACAACCATTCTACAAACCCTCGAAAAATTGCCAGAGTCACTGAAGCAGGAAGTACTGCACTATGCAGAGTTTTTGGTTGAAAAACACGCTAATATGCCTGCTGAAACGACTTCTGCCAAAAATATTCCCATTGAAACCATTCCCACTGAAACCCCTGTTGCCGAAAAAGTCATGACAACCAAGCGTCGTGGATTTGGTAGTTGGCAGGGACAGATTGTGATTTCGGATGATTTTGATGAGCCATTAGAAGATTTTCAGGATTACATGTAATTGTGAATGCACTCTTGGATACTCATACTTTGCTCTGGTATCTGCAAGGAAACTCAAATTTGAGTCAGACAGCCAGAACTATCATTGAGGCACAGGAAAATAGTTTGTTTGTCAGCATTGCTAGTCTTTGGGAAATTGCTATCAAACTTGGATTGGGCAAACTTGAACTTCGTCGCCCATTTCAGGATTTACAAGAAGATTTAAGGCAATTTGCTATCGAAATTCTTCCAATTACCTTTGCTGACACTGCAAATTATTTGACATTGCCACTTCACCACCGCGATCCGTTCGATCGCCTTCTCATTGCCCAAGCCCTAAACCGATCGCTGATTTTGATTAGCCGCGATGCAAATTTTGATGCTTATTCTCTTCAACGGCTATGGTCATAAAACCTTAAATTCCAAGCTCGATCGCCCTGTTTTTTACTAAACCCAATCCTGCCCTCGGAGAAACGATGAAGCTGATTGTGGAAGTGGTTTCAACCAATTGGCAAGATGACTACTCCTTAAAGCTGACGGATTATGAAGCATTGGGCATTCAGGAATATTGGGCCATTGATTATGCAGGACTGGGTGGACGGCTCCACATTGGCTATCCCAAACGCCTAACTTTCTCTATCTACAATCTGACGGATGAGGGAGAATACGAGGTACAGCGGTTTCGGGGAAGCGATCGCCTTCTCTCTCCTACCTTTCCCAACCTCAGTCTGGTGGCGGATCAGGTATTTGCTGCAAGACAATAGGTAGTCCTTTGCTTTCACTTCCAAAACCAAAAACCTTGTTAGACCTGATGGAACAGCAGCTCTAATGAAAATCTCTGAGCTGAAAGCTTGCAGGGCTTCTTTACTAAACTTAATTCTGTTTGATAGGAGTATCAGCATAGGCTGAAGGGAGACAGTGCGATCGAAATTGAATTATTGCTGCATAAAACGATCGCGCTGAATTGTGCGCGCTGAATTGTGCCGGGAGGGGAACAATGGATGGTTTAGAGCGGGTGCAGTGGTTGAAGGAAAACACTCCTCTGGGAACGCTTTCCGATGAAGTTTTAAATGCGATCGTTGCCCAAATCCAGGAGGAAAGAGTTGGTGAAAATCGCCGTTTGGTGCTGGAAGAAACGCAGCCTGCGGCTTTATATATCTTGCGCTCTGGTCGTCTAGAGGTGTATCGCACCAGTTCAGATGGCATTGCCAAGGGAGCCAGCAGTTTATTACCTGGGTCAATCCTGCATTTACGGGAACTGTTGCTGGATCAGCCAACCGAACAAACCGTGATTACGTTGAGCGACTCCGAGTTTTGGACAGTTTCGCGGGAAGCCTTCACCGCCCTGATAGAGCAATATCCCGAAATTAGCCGCACTTTTTCCCGTCAGCTTGCTGCTGAATTGGAACAGGTCGCCTCACAGCTCGCCTACGAACAAGAAAGGCAAGCCTCTCTCCGTCCATACCTTGTCCCGAAGGTGAAACAGGGCATTATTGGGTCAAGCCGTTATGCAGTGCGCCTGCGGCAGGCCATTAAGAAAGCAGCAACCGATCGCCAACCCGTCTTAATTTTTGGAGAACCCGGATTAGGCAAAGACAATATTGCTGCCTTAATTCACTTTGGCTCAAGTGATCGTAAACAGCCCCTTGTGAAAATTAATTGCGATACGCTGCAAGCAAGCGGAGCTGAACTGTTTGGGCGATCGGGCGGTAAACCAGGCATTTTAGACTTAATTGGACAGGGCACGTTGATGTTAAACAATGTGCAAGACCTGCCCAAAGAACTAAAAGAAAAATTACTGCAACTCCTGGAAACTGGGGAATATATTCCCGTCAGCCGAGACGGTTCCCCCCCTCCCCAACTGCACCATACCGATGCCCGCATCATCATGACGGCAGAACGCAACCTGCCAGAATGCCAAAAGCGAGTCGCTCACTTCATTAAGGTTCCTCCTGTGCGCGTTGCCAAGGCCGACATTGCTGCTCAGGTGAATTATTACATCAGCTTATATTGCCGCTCCAGGGGAACGCCTCGCCCCACCGTTGCCCCAGAAGCAATTCGACGGTTGCAGAGCTATGATTTTCCGGGCAATCTGTCAGAGCTAGAAAGCCTTGTGGAACGGGCGATCGTCCAGTCCAACGGGGCCCCAGTCCTTACAGAGGAAGTCTTTTGGTCTGCCAGCACGAAAGCCAAGCGGTTTCGCGTCAATTTGCTGAATGTCTATCCTAAACTGCGGCAGTTTCTTCGTAGCCCTTGGTGGCCCGATCGAATTAACTATGGCTTTACTTTGACTGCTTTTGCTGTAATTGTCGCGATTCTATTTATTGGGCCGCAAACCCGCGATGCCAATATTGGCTTAAATCTATTTTGGGCGTGGTGGTGGCCCGTTGTCCTGATTCTTTTCCCGTTCCTTGGGCGGATTTGGTGTTCAGTTTGTCCCTTTATGATTTACGGCGAACTGGTGCAAATCATTTCCCTGAAACTGGTTCCCCGGAAGCTGCGATCGTGGCCCCGTGAGCAGGCAGAACGATGGGGCGGTTGGTTTCTATTTAGCTTATTTGCCCTAATTTTTCTGTGGGAAGAACTATGGGATTTGCCCAATACGGCTTATCTTTCAAGCTGGTTATTGCTGCTGATTACAGCAGGTGCGATCGTTTGCTCACTGATTTTTGAACGACGATTTTGGTGTCGCTATCTTTGTCCGATCGGTGGCATGAATGGACTTTACGCCAAACTAGCCATGATTGAATTGCGGGCGCAGCAGGGGATCTGTGCAGCAACTTGTACAACCTATCAGTGCTATAAAGGCGGGCCCCAAAAAGGTGAAGGACAGGAAACCGGCGGCTGTCCAATTTATTCCCATCCCGCCCAACTGCAAGATAACCGGGATTGCGTTCTTTGCATGACTTGCCTCAAAGCATGCCCCCATCGATCGGTTGAACTGAACCTGCGCCCCCCCGGCATTGAACTGTGGACAACGCACACCCCCACCACCTACGAAGTCGCCCTACTATTTCTCTTGTTTGGCGGCATCTTCCTCCACCGTCTACCCGAAATCAATCAAATGACTGGTTGGGGATTAAATTTGAATCACTTTGGCATTCACGCTGGCGTGTCGATATTAATCTTACTTGTTCCAGGAGTCATTGCTTTTACTGTGTATGGCTTGGTTCGCTTAGTCAGTCGATCGCTCAAACCTCGTCGCTTCATTGAACTCGCCTATGGCTACTTACCATTGGTACTCGGCGGCACATTAGCACATTATTTAAGACTAGGACTAACCGAAGCAGGGCGCATCGTTCCGGTAACGCTAGCCACATTTGGCATGAGTGGAGTCAGTGCCCCGATCGTCGTTGCAGATCCAGCAGTCATTGCCTTTCTTCAAGGAACAACTCTGGTAATTTCCACATTTCTCAGCATAATTCTCACCCAAAAAATTGCCCGCCAATCCTTCCTTAACCTCCTGCCTCAACACTTAGCAACCCTAGGATTTACGATCGCCCTTTGGCAGTTAATTGTTTAGGAATAGGGAGTAGGGAGTAGGGAGTAGGGAGGTAGGGAGGTAGGGAGTGGGGAGTGAGAATAAGATGGGAACAGTACACAACTCAAAAATCGAACTCGATCGCTACTCTATCCGTTCATCGAACTCGATCGCCCCAAACCCAAACCCCAAACTCATCCGTTGCCACCTCATCCGTTGCCACCGCTACCCCAATGTCATTTTCTTCTCTAGAATCCATCTTCTCCACCTACACCGAGCCGGAAGCCTTATTTAACGCGCTTTTACCGGAAATCTGTCAGACTTTGCAAACCGATCGCTGCTTTTTGGTTGTCCGCCATCCTGACAGTCGGATGTATCGCAACTTCTGCTGGCGAAGCAGCCCAGATTTCCCTGATTTGACAACAGCAGGATGGGAACAGGAACAAGAATGGGAACAAGATGATCCAATGTTTGCTGCAGCTTTGCGAACTGAATCCTCTATCTTTGTGGAGGATATTGAAACGGCTCCGGCAACAGTTTTAAACCGTGAGTTTGAACGCGAAAATTTTGGCCATCGGGCCTTAGTTCATGCTCATTTGTGCCATACAGAGCGGTTATGGGGCATCTTGCAGCCCTGCATTTTTAACCATCCCCGAAGTTGGAGTGAAGCCGATCGCCACCTTATCAATCACCTCATCGCAGCTCTCACGCCAATCGTGGTTCAGTATGTGCAGTCAGCAGCCGTTTAAGTGTTCCATTAACTACTTTTTTCACCATCTTGTCTTTCCTATGGTTCAACCGTTCAAGCTTCCTCCCTTTCACGATCGCGCTTTACTGGAATTAGCATTAACTCACCGTTCCTATGTGAATGAACATCCTGAAGTACAAGCCCACAACGAACGTCTAGAATTTTTAGGAGATGCCGTCCTTAACTTTATAAGCGGTAATTTTTTATATAAGCGTTTTCCCTACAAAGCGGAAGGAGAATTAACGCCATTGCGATCGGCTTTAGTGGATGAACAGCAATTGGCTAAATTTGCTGAAATGTTGGAACTTGGCCCACTCATGAAACTGGGTAGAGGGGCAGAACGGGAAGGAGGACGACAAAACGCTAACCTGCTCAGCAGCACCTTTGAAGCGATCGTTGGAGCCTATTTTCTAGATACGAATTCTGATATTGTCGCCGTTCAGAATTTTGTTGAGCCTCTATTTGAAGCGCATTGCAAAGACAAACCGCTTCCCAACATCAATTTCAAAAGTCAGTTTCAAGCTTGGGCATTGGCAACCATTGGTGAAAATCCTAAATACGAAATCACGGGTGAAACAGGCCCAGATCACGCCAAAGAATTTAATGCGATCGTTCGAGTGAACCACCAAATCTATGGCAAAGGACAGGGCCGACGCAAACAAGATGCCGAAAAGGATGCTGCCAAAAATGCACTGGAGCAATTAGGATTACTCTAAAAACCCCTGTACAGACGCGAAATTTCGCCTCTCTTTCAATTCGCCTCCCTTCACCAAATTTGTAACGAAACATTGAAATGAATCAAAGAATTGAGACGTTATACAAATGAACTTACAGAATCTGAGAAAATATCAAAATCAGTTGAATAGCCCATGATTAAATTTTTCGGGCTTTCAGAAAAATGCTGAATGGCTTCTCTCAACGTGCTTTGAGTTCTGCAAAACGTTTAGCTTCACTGGTTTTTCTGTCGAGCATTCATCGATCGACGGAGTAATAATACACAAAAGAAATATGCCAGGGGCGATAGGTTAGTGCTTTACCGCTCCCTGCATCATTGTCGTTAATAATTTGAGGCAAACTGTGTTTACTCTAAGAGATGTTTTCTTTGCATTTATCAACATTGCTATTTTGGTGTTGGTAGGCAGATACATCAAACAAAAAGTACATTGGCTACAACGGTTGTATCTGCCTGAATCTGTGATTGCCGGTTTTTTGGCTTTGTTGCTGGGGCCCCAGGTGTTAGGAGCGATCGCCACTGCAATTGGCGGCTCCGATGCTGCCCTTGCTGAAGGAGTATTTCCAGAAGCAATCCGCACCGTTTGGTCACAGTCTCCCAGTATTTTTATCAACGTCGTGTTTGCAGCCCTATTTTTGGGCGAAACCATCCCTCGACCTCGCGAAATTTGGCGCGTTGCGGCTCCCCAAGTCGTCTTTGGGCAAACTTTGGCATGGGGTCAGTATGTACTCGGAGCCTTAGTCACCCTGCTGATTTTGATTCCTCTATTCAACGCCAACCCGATCGCATCCACTTTAATTGAAATTGCCTTTGAAGGTGGACATGGTACCGCAGCAGGTATGGCAGAAACATTGGGTGAATTAGGTTTTGAAGACGGAGCCGATCTGGCATTAGGACTGGCAACCGTCGGCATTATCTCTGGCATCGTTTGTGGAACGGCCCTTGCTAACTGGGGTAGGCGCAAAGGTCATATTGAAACTGTAGCAGCCACGATTGAAGATCCAGGAGAGATCCCGGCACTGGGTGAACCCGAATCACCAGAATTTGCTCGCCGCCGCACCAGACTCATGCGAAACTTGCTGATTGACCCGCTCTCAATTAACTTCGGCATTGTTGGTTTAGCAATTGCGATCGGTTGGTTGATTTTGGAAGGGTTAAGGCTCATCGAAGCTCTGACCTGGGGACAAACAGGGTTTGAAGTGATGTCTTTTGTCCCGCTCTTCCCGATGGCTTTGATTGGCGGCATTGTTGTGCAACTGGTTATGGAACGGCTGGGCATTCATCCCCTGATCATTCGCCCGTTGATGCAAAATATTGCAGGGCTTGCCCTAGACGCACTCGTGGTGACGGCTTTAGCTTCCATTTCCCTTCAGGTGATTGGCAGCAACTTGCCGACGTTCCTCATCCTGAGTATTGTTGGCATCCTGTGGAATGTGCTGATGTTCCTGTGGTTTGCCCCCCGCATCTTTCCCGATCACTGGTTTGAACGGGGCATTGGTGACATGGGACAGTCAATGGGCGTAACGGCAACGGGCATTTTGCTCTTACGTATGGTTGACCCAGAAAATCGATCGGGTGCCTTTGAAAGTTTCGCCTACAAACAGCTTTTCTTTGAGCCGATCGTGGGAGGAGGGCTGTTTACCGCCGCCGCTCCAGTCTTGGTCGTCAACTTGGGTGTGGGAGGAATGCTGGCCCTTACCAGCGTGCTGTTGGCAATTTGGCTCATCCTGGGCTTTATGATGATTCGGCAACGCAGACGACAACGGCAAGAGCGAACGTTAACCAGAGTCTAGTAGGACTTCGCACTTGAACAAGATAGAAGCTAAGGATTGTGGATTAACCTGTAATCGTTCTGTTTTGTTGACTGGGCGAGCAAGATGCCCATCCCAAAAGAATTTCAGGTTATTAAATTTGCGTTCCTAAGAAGTGGATCAGGTCATTCGTCGCGCAGCTATCTTGCCTGCCAGTGGGTCGATCGCCCGATGAATGACCCAATTTCTTTTTAACTTCCATTTTGCCTGTTTGAATAGGCAAAATACCTATCCCTAAGGTGCTTCAGAAAACAGCATGTTGCCTAGAAATCATAGGGCGTATCTGGCTCAGGAATTTCTTCTAATGTCTTCGCCTGAATCACCAACTGCCGCTTACCGCCCAAAGTTTCTGTCATCATTTCGCCTTCCACCCGCAACCACATATCAGCAGGATAGTCCGATCGATCGCCTTCTGGCAGTTTTACGGGAATGCCGACCGGATAGACATCTGCGGCGCAGCAGGTAATGACAAAGCGGGAAATTATAATGTAGTTTGCGGGCGTTTCGTCAGAATGAATCACAAACCCTTCAACGTTGGCGGGTTGCCCGGTGTAGGCATCAGGTTCAGGGTAAACATTCAGCGTGCGAACCCATTCTACGAGTGAACGTTGATCAGGACTGGTTGAGGCGCGGAAGGATTGGGGCTGCGATCGGGTCATGGTGAGGGAATCTGTCACACCACGGGCGAGGGCAACCTGGCTAGCAAAGGGGCGAGGTGTAAACTGCAAGCCAAACAATGCCACTATCAACAGCAATGCACTACTCCATCCAGGCGGAAAGATCGAAAAGTGCTGTGGTGAAGCCAGATCGCCAGAGGGGGTTCTAACACGGCGGAAGCGCAAGGGCAACTGTAAGCCTTTTAAAAGGGCGACACCAACTAGAAAAAATCCGGCAGAATACGCCAGCCATACATAGTCTGGATGCAGCAAAACATTAATTTTTCCGGTGAGCCAGTACTTTAGCAACAGCACACCCCACGCCAACATTGCCAGGGTATCCAGCAGGGGGAGCCAGAGGCTGAGCTTGCTACCAGACGATCGACGTTTTCTGCGAGGGGTTGTGGGTTTGGCGCGAACGGTCATAGGAATTCAGGGTGAAGTACAGGGGGAGGAGGGAGTGGGGAGTGAGGAAGCTGGGTTTGAAATTTAAAATCTGAAAATGCTTCCGGTTAGCTGACGTATAGATTGACGATGAGGGTTAGCAGGAAGGTGAGTTGTCCGGCTAAAACAAATAGGTAAACGATCGCTCGGCCGCGAAACACGGAAAGAAGGAGGGCGATATTCTTCAAGTCAATCATTGGCCCAAACACCAGAAAAGCCAGGAGAGAGCCAGTGGTGAAGGTTGACGCAAAGGATAACGCAAAGAAAGAATCCACTGTAGAGCAAATGGACACAATACAGGCAAGCACCATCATTGCCAGAATCGATGTCACTGTGTTTTGTCCCAGCCCCAAAATCATTTCCCGTGGAACAGCAACCTGAATCAGCGAAGCGATCGCCGTTCCAATCACCAAAATTCCGCCCAATTCCCGCAATTCTTGCACAATGTTGTCCAACATCATGTGTAGACGTTCGGAAAGGGGGCGAGACAAAACGGGATTTGCCGCCAGAGTTGCCATTTGGGTTGGGTTGCCGTCTAGTCGTAGCGGTTGTCCAGATTGCCCCAGTAAGAAAGTGCCGGATTGCAGCAAAGTTGAAGCAGAATCATCTAAATTTGCCGCCTTAGAATCGATCGCACCATTGGAGCGAGGGGCAGGCATCACACGGGCAACATTGGGCTGCATGAGCGGACGTAAATCAGCCTGGGTACTGAATACCCAGCCCACGATCGAGGCAATGAATAGCGAGAAGCCAATTCGCAGAAAAACCACCTCTGGCTGATCGCGAAAGGCCGTCCAGGTTGCCCAAAATACGATCGGATTAACGGTCGGTGCGGCGAGCAAAAATCCGATTGCCATTGAAGGGGGTGCCCCCTGCACAATCAGCCGTCGGGCGACAGGCACATTTCCGCACTCGCATACAGGAAAGAAGCAGCCAATCAGACTGCCTGCAAAGGCTGCAATCAGCGGGTTACGGGGAACGGCTGCAATCAGCTTTCGCTCATCGACAAATAGCAGAAGGATGCTCGAAAACAAAACCCCCAGCAATAGGAAGGGCATTGCTTCTACCAACAAGCTAAAGAACAGCGTCAGCGCGTTGTTGACCTGATTCATGAGATTAAGAAGGTTGGGATCAGAGATCAGCGATCGGGGATCAAGGGATCATGATAACGACATGCTATTTTAACCGATCGCTGAATTTAGGCAAGCGACAACCGCTGCCCTTTCCCCTGATTGGCTCATCCAAATGAATTGGCAGCATATTTTTGCACAGCCAGCACCAGGTTTTCTGTCCAATGGTGAGTGAGTTCCTCGTTCACCGCTTCCACCATGACCCGAATCACAGGTTCCGTACCAGAAGCCCGTACCAGAATTCTGCCCTGGTTGCCCATTGCTGCTTCCGCCTGAGCAATTGCCGTTTGCAGTAAGTCGCTTTGTTGCCAGTTCAGCCGTCGATCGCGGTCTTCTACCCGTACATTACGAAGAATTTGAGGATAGGTCTGAAAACTCTGATTCACCATCTCAGTCAGCGTTGTTCCAGACTGTTTGACTAAAGCCGCCAAGTGCAATGCCGTTAGCAAACCATCGCCAGAAACGCCATAATGAGGACAAAGAATATGCCCAGACTGCTCTCCACCCAGTTTGGCACCGCGTCGTTGCATTTCGGCATGGACATATTGATCTCCCACCGCAGTCCGCACCAAGGTTCCGCCTTGCTTTTGCCAGGCCCGCTCAAACCCCAAGTTTGCCATCACTGTTGAAATAATCAGGTTTTCGGGGAGTTGATTTGCCTGCTGAAGCGCATTTCCCCACAGGTAAAGAATGTAGTCGCCATCAACAATTCGCCCCTGAGCATCCACTGCAATCACTCGATCGGCATCTCCATCAAAGGCAAAGCCCACATCGGCTCCAGCTTGTTGCACTGCCGCTTGCAGGAGTTGGGGATGGGTAGAACCACAGTTCACGTTAATGCGATCGCCATCTGCTTTGTCGTGTAAACAGATGACTTCGGCTCCCATTTGCCGAAACACCGTTGGTGCAACGTCAGCCGCAGCACCCCACGCCAGATCCAAAACAATCTTTAACCCTGCAAGGCTCAAACGATCGAGGAGTGGAGCTTTGAGGGATTCTTTGTAATGCTCAATTAGCTCTGGACGGTGATGATGCTGTCCCCAAGGTTGGATCGGTACATCCACCAGGGGGGTGTTTACCTCCCCTCGAAGAGCCGCTTCAATTTCTGTTTGCACCTCTGAAGCAAACTTGGCTCCATTTGCCCCAAAAAACTTGATGCCATTATCTTCTGGCGGATTGTGGCTAGCCGAAATCATGACACCGCCCAAAGCATGGGTTGTGCTGGTAAGATGGGCCACTGCCGGAGTGGGGCACAGCCCTAAATTCCAAACTTCCAGCCCTGCCGCCGTTAGCCCTGCTGACAAAGCCATTGCCAACATGTCGCTAGAATTGCGGGAGTCCTGCCCTAATACGATCGTCCCTGTATGCGTTGAACTGTGGGATCGCAGCACTTGTCCTGCCCAAAAGCCAACTTGCAGAGCCAGAGGAGCCGTCAGTAAATCTCCCACGCGACCACGAATTCCATCGGTTCCAAATAGGCGAGTTGTGGGTAGGGATACGGTTCCCCATTGAGCCACGCCCGCTTCATTTCTTTGGCCGATCGATGCATTGACGGTTGAATGAGTTGAATTATCTGTATGAACCTGAGATGGGGAGAACCTAGTCTTCTCAGAAGGCACAGATGATAGCACCATAACGTTTTCACTCCATACATCACACTCAAAGCGGAGCATAGCACGGTTGTTTGCGAAGCGCACATTGACAGTGACACTCTCAGTGACACTCCAAGCGATGCCACAATGACACCCTTAACGACACTGATTCGGACACTGGCAGCAGCACCTATTAAACACGTCCGTAGCGACACGAGAATGCCCCTGGTTTGTTTTGCAATCCTTAGACTACACTCTGAAACTTTACGGATTTAGAGTATAGGAATGGTAGCAAAACAAACAAAATTAGTGATCTGAAGACAAGATACATCCCTACCGCATGGACTCGTTGCAACCGGCAAAGGTAATTGCAAAAAGACAATTTCAAAAAGACAATTGCAATCAGCCAGAAGACGGAGTCCAGCCTGCGGTGAGCCAAACTCATGCTACCTAAACTTACGGAGTTGCCCAAGGGTAATCATCCATCCTAGGGCAGCTTTTACAAAAAATTCACACAGCTTTGTATCCTACACACCAACTTCTGCCAAGAGTTCCAGCATTTCCTCCAGGGATAATCCTTGCTGAATGTAGCGGGGAGACTGCGGCGTAAAGGGACTTTGAAGCCGATCGATCGCAATAATTACAGCCGTTTCCGGTAAGACCGGAATATCTGGGTCAAAGGCAGTCGGGCGCATCAAGGAGCTAGAAAAACCTTTGAAGATAGCAATCTGATCGGCTTCTCCATCAACCTCGATCGTGACGAGTAAAACTTCCTGCGGTCGTTTTAGGGTGTATTGTTCTAACCGAAACCCAAGCGATCGCTTCACACTTACTGCTCCATTGCCGTTCGACCTTGCCGAGCCAACCGGAAAATGACGAAGTGCCCCAAGTAAAGAAGATAAACAATGAGTGCAGCAATGCCCAAAAATCCTAGAAAACCAGGCGTGTAGTTAGGATGAAAGGCATTTTTGAAGCCAAACGGTGGATCTAACCAGACCTGACAAAAGGGCGTGGCAAAGGCTGTACGAGAGAAGGCACATTGTAAAAACGGAAGACTGGCAATGACACCCAGCACACAGTAAACCGTTGTAGCCCATCGCCACGAGGTAAAGGCTAACTTAAGCTGGTTGCGGGGTTGATCGTCGATCTCCTCATTTAGATCTGCCCAGAACCAAAGGCCGATGGGAATCAGCACCCGCGCCATGATGCTGGTGAGAAAGCTAAACGGAAAGCCGCCAATCATCAAGTAAACCGTGATTGCCAACAGGCTCGCCACCCGCCAGTAGATGATTAATAATCGCTGCATCGCTTCCACCCGCTTGAACAGTGCCCATAGGAGCAGTACTAGGGGCAGAATGACCGTAAAGACGACCGCCAGGCGGTAATCCATCCAGACCAACGATCGCAGCAGTTCTTGGGACATGATGAATGGGGAATAGGGAGTAGGTTTAGACCATCCTCTATATTACTAAGAAAACTTACTTAAGTTTGGGTTTAGGAAGGACTGCGAACGCTACAGACCATCTATCCGGCTATACCACCGCAGCAGCACTCTAGCCAAGCGATCGGGGCTATGACGCACTAAGCCCTGCTCATCTTCATCCATCACATTTGCCAGAATTGCCCGTCGTCCCAGTTGCCGGACTGCTTCGCGATCGAAGTAAACCGGGTGAGAATTTTCCTGGGCATAGCGGATCAAAGATTGGGCAGAAGGCGAACTTCTTTGCACTAACACCACATCAAATAGCTGCCCGTCGCAAACTTCATCAATGGTGCGAATGTGATCAGACACTGTAAAGCCATCGGTTTCACCCGGCTGGGTCATAACATTGCAAACATATACCCGCGGCACCTGAGAACGGCGAATTGCTTCCCTAATTTCTGGAACCAGCAGATTTGGCACGATGCTAGTGTAAAGAGAACCAGGGCCAATAATGATGAAATCGGCTTCTTCGATCGCCTGAACAGCTTTGGGTAAGGCGGGTGGATTGGCAGGCGTACAGCCGATGCGACGAATTTTGCCGTTTGCCTCAGTAATGTTGGATTCGCCTTCAATCCGTCGGCCGTCCGTCAGTTCGGCCCACAGCCGCACATCGCTCAGAGTCGAGGGAAGCACCTGCCCCCGCACAGCCAACACGCTAGAACTAGCGGCGATCGCTCGTTCCAAATCCCCCGTCACTTCACTCATCACCGTCAGGAACAAGTTGCCAAAGCTATGCCCGACTAGCCCATCCCCCGCCCGAAACCGATATTGAAACAGTTCTGTTAGCAGTTTTTCTTCATCTGCTAGGGCCGCCAAACAGTTGCGAATGTCTCCCGGCGGCAGCACACCAATCTCTCGCCTTAATCGCCCCGACGAGCCACCATCATCTGCGACTGTGACGATCGCCGTAATATTGGCACTGTAAGTCTTTAACCC
>PVWD01000306.1 GCA_003003615.1 filamentous cyanobacterium CCP2
GTTCCCCCATTCCCCCAGCCAAGCTTGATCTATACAAACAGGTGATGTCCTTGGAGGCAGGACGGCAGCGAAGCGGAGTGAGCAACACCATGCGATCGCGCATTGTGCGGATTGGGGCAAAACATATTTCCCAGGATGAACTGAATCAAATGCTGATTAATGCTGACTTTGCGCCGTTGAAGTCCAAGGAAATTGCCTTTTACTATGGCGACAAATAAAATTTATAGGGTCTTGCTTCCCTATCAAACGACTCCCACGATCGGTTAAAGCTGCCCTAGCGCAATACACCTGGCTCAGCATTCCCAGTCACTCAATGCAGCGAGTCATGTTCTCGTTATTTTTCTTCATAAAGCTAAACTATGGAGAGATGAAACGAAGAGAAGCGGATGAACTGGAAATTATTTGGAGCAATTTTAATTGGGGTTGCCCCTGCGATCGCCATCCCACGGATCACCACTGCCCAAGTGCCGATCGGCGATTTACAAAATCAGGCTCCTGGCATTACGATATCTGGCACTGTTACTAGCGTCGTCGGCAATAATTTTGTTTTAGATGATGGCACAGGGCAAATTATCGTGGATGCAGGGCCACGCTGGTGGCAGGAAATTAATGTATCCGAAGGAGAAAGCCTCACCGTGACAGGAGAGGTCGGTCGTGGTGGCGAACTGGATGCCTTTACCCTTACCCGCAGTGATAGCACCGTCATTAACATTCGTCCAGCGCAGGGGCCACCACCCTGGGCAGGTGGGCCAAACCGCCGTGCTCCTCAACCATTGCAGTAGAAGATAAGTCCTTAGGAATGCAAATTTAATAACCTGAAATTCCTGTGGGGTGGGCATCTTGCCCGCCCAGTCAACAAGGCAGAATGATTACAAGTTATTGAATCCACAATCCTTAGCTTTTAGCTTTAGGCTCCAAGGTATGCACTGCGTTGTTCTTTACAATCCTTGCACTCCTCACTGCAAAGGTCAGGACTTAATTCTTCATAAAAAGCTTCACAGTTAGGGGAGGCTGTGAGTATGCTAGGTCAATAGGTTTAGGTTAATCGTTTGAATGCTTGATTTTATTAACTTCCTGTTTGAATTTTCCCGAACCCACTGTGTCGCAATTTGCGCGGCCCTCGTTCCGGCTAACCTTTTGGCAACATCTCAAACAATGATATTTGCTGGGTTAGGTCGGCCGATCGCCCAGGTTCATCTCATGGCAAAGGTTTCCAGCCTCTATGCCCTGCTGATCCTGCTGCATGTGTTTACCTGGTGGGCGATCGGGGTGATCATGGCTCCTACTTACATCCTGACGTTTCTGGGATGTCTGTGTTTGTTAACAAACCTGGGAGCCGTTGCCATTGCCACGAAAGGTATTAGTGCCAACCGCCTCGTCAAACTGGTGGAATTGGGGTGATGACGATCGCAGCTTGGTTCAGTGGGGACTGGTTCAATTGGACGGCTAACACCCTGGCCTTTTCTCTTCTCATTGGCAGTTTTTTGCTCATTGCTGCCCTCCTTGCCTTCAACCGCAAGCGATATTAGTCAATCCCAAATCTAAAATCCCAAATCCTAAGAGGCATCCGATCGATACACCTGGAATTCTTGCTCCAAGGATGGAGTTTGAATATCTGCCTCGGCAAACGTTTTTAGCTCAGAAATTTTTGCTTCAAGGGACTGGATTCGTTCCTGAAGTCTACTCCGAATTCCTTCTGTGCCCCCCGCCACGCAATCTCGACAGGCCTCACCCAGAGCAACGCCGCGATCGTTGTAGATGATTGCCAGTAAAAGCTGGTTTTGCTGCCTGCTCCGCACCGGGTAAGACCGACAACCGCAAATCGTACAGAATACAGGCGCGTTTCCCACGTAAATGCTTGGCTCCCAGACAATTTTCATGGACAACCTCTGCTACGACACTTGCTGCAATCTAGCTTGAGTGTATGACTCCTTTAAGTTCTTTTGTAACAATTTGTAAGATAAATTGCAAAATAAAAGCCCTACAACCAGGTTGCAGGGCAGGGACAGTTAAACGCTACCTCTAGTGTGTGAAACAGTATTGCGATCGCCCTCTATCTTTGTGCCGATTTCTTCAGTGTCCAAAACCAAAATTTGCAGCTTTATGTCAAATCTTTCCCCTGTAACCGATCTTCCTCCACTTACCAATGACACCCTTTGGGCAATTTTGAACGATGAGCTAGATGATCAGACTACAAATCAACTGGTCTGGCATTGCTTAGGCTATCGGTATCATGCCGACACTCAGCAGTGGGAGACTAACGCAGTGGAGCACGACTGGCGAGAAGCCTACCCTGAACCGCCCGATTTTATTGCCAGCCGTCCGGCAACAGTGAAATTAACGCGATCGATTCCCAAGGAAAATAAGCAATTGTTAAAAGAGGAACTGGGGTTTGAAGGGTATACGGTGAATGAATTAGTGCCTCGTAAGACGCGCCGGGCGACAATGGTAAACTGGCTTTTAAATTATCGAAAAATGCATTAATCAAACGCCTTACGTAGTTTCTTGAGCAAGCTTCTTAATAGTTCTAGCTCTTCTGGCTCAAGGCGTTCAAATCTTTCTTTGAGATGGGCAATATGCACCGGAAACACCTCCTGGAAGACGGCTTCACCTTCTGGGGTCAGAATGATGGTAAAGCTGCGACGATTGCCCTCTGGAACTTCTCGTCGGACAAGGTGCTTCGCTTCCAGGCGATCGACAATTCCAGTTAGCGTTCCCTTTGTCACCAAAGTTTTCTCCGCTAAATCGCCCATACTCATACCGGGTGTGTTGCCCAGCGTTGCAATCACATCAAACTGGGGAGGGGTCAGCCCCAGTTGTCGAATATGTCGCTCTGTGTAGGAGTCAAAGGCCTGGTACGCTCGCACCAATTCCCGCATGGTCGGCACAAACGCTTCCGAGGCGGCAGATACCGTTGCTAAATCTCTCATCGGAACCTTACTCTGGGTGAAATTTTCCACCTGACTGGGGATCAAATCTTCGTCCTCAAACAGTTTGATACTGAATTTTACTTCGTCTCCAGATTTTCGATCCCTAAAAGTGGAGATTCATCCAGAATTGCTCCCCGCGCCTTCAAATTAAACTTTTCACCCACCTTAAGCCCAACATTATGACCAAACCTAGCCCCCCGAATTAAGACAACGCTCAGGTCAACCTGGCTAACATTGGCTCCACTTAAAATGGCTTCCCGGAAATCGGCTCCGCTCAGATCGGCATCACTTAAGTTGGCACTCATCAATTTTGCCTTACTCAAATTTGCCCAACTGAGGTTGGTAAAACTTAAATTAGCTTTGCCCAGCTTTGCCCAACTTAAATTCGCTGCACTCAAGTTTGCATTTGCCAAGTTTGCCTCGCGCAGGTCGGCATCGGTCAGAACGGCACTGCTGAGATCCACATTGCTGAGGTTGGCTCCGCGCAGCACCGCTTGGCTGAGATCGGCATCACTCAGGTTGGCTCCGGTAAGGTCAACATAGCTGAGATTCGCTCCACGCAAGATGCACTCTCGCAAATTTGCCCCTTGGAGATTAGCATGGCTGAGGTTTGCATCTCGAAAGTCTACACGGCTGAGCTTAGCGCGGCTCAAATTGGCTTCCCGTAAATCGGCATCGCTCAAGTCAACTCTGCCAAAGATGGCCCAAAGGATAAATGCCATGTTGGGATTGGCCCACAGGACAAACGCGCCTCGGCTGGAGTTTGAACTAGAAGCAATTAAAATTGACCAAATTAAAGTCGTCCAGATGAGGATAATCCCAATCAGGACGGGTTTCTTTAGGCTGCTTCCCCCTTCATCAACTTGACGCAGACTCAATTCTCGGAGATTAATCCAAACCAGAATTGTCCAGAGGAGGTTTGCCCAGATCAAAATGATACCGATCGCCCCAGCTTCCCGGAGCATTGTCCAAAGCAAAATTGCCCAAACAAAGTTTGCCCAGAGCAAAATGCTGCCAATGAAATCAACCCGTGTTAAATCCGCGCCTTTGAGGTTAATTCCTCTGAAATATTTCTTCCCTCGCCAAAGGCTAATTCGGGTGCGAATCCCGGAAAACAGGCGAAACTGACGACCTGAACGAGAATTTGAACGATCGCCAGGGGAAACAGAATGGTGCTGTGGTTGAGTCATGACAGCAACGGTGGCTAGGTGTCTTATGCTACTATACCTGCCTATTTTGCACGATCCGGGGGAAGATGGAGAGTCTGCCCTGAGGAGTACGCATTGAAGTAGAGGCGCGACATGCTACGTTTGTGCAGAAATTGGGAATCTGGAAGCATGAATGTAATATGGTATACAACTTAAAGCTTGAACAGCTAATTTCCGGTAGCACAGGCATCTTGCCTCCTGTACGGAGCCAGTCAGAAGTGTTGGAAGCCTTTCTCTAAGGTGAGACGAGTGCTAGGGTAAGTTCCTGTAGGGTCGTTTAGGATAACCGTCGGGGGAGACGGGCTGAAGTCAGTAATTTTGCCGAGGATCGTGGCTCCTGCACCGAGCCGATTGACCATTGCCTCGGCGATCGGTTGGGGCAGGCAAAGTACCAATTCAAAATCTTCTCCGCCGTACAGTACCCAGTCGATCGCCTCTGCTTCTGATACCCAATTCATTAAACCGTCTGGTATCGGCAACCGATCGCGCTCCAACACAGCACCTACCCCACTCGCCCGGCAAATCTGCACCACTGCATCCGCTAAGCCATCACTACTATCCATCGCTGCAATTTTCCACTCCGGTACAGGCGCGAATCCTGCCTCTTCCCGTACAGGTGCGAAATTTCGCATCTCTTCCCACAACACCGGAATCACATCCAACCGAGGGCAGGGACGCTGATGGGCACGGATGAATCGATCGCGGGTTGTTTGGTCTACATGGTGTCCTTTTTCTGGGTGGAGAAGCAGTTCTAGCCCTGCCCTTGAGGCTCCATGAACTCCAGTCACGAGAATGGCATCACCGGGTTTGGCGTTGGCGCGTTTGAGGGTGCGGGTGGGGTGGACTTGTCCGAAGGCGGTAATCGAAACGGTGGTTAAAGTGGAGCGGCAAACATCTCCACCCACGATCGTCGTGTTGTACTGGTTCAAACAACCCACTAACCCTCGATACAGCTCCTCCACCCAAGCAATGGGCAAGTGACCCGGAAGCCCCAGGCTAACAGTGATCCCCAGAGGGGTCGCTCCCATTGCAGCAAGGTCAGATAAATTGGCAGCAGCAGCCCTCCAACCCACATCTGCGGGATGAGTCGTGCGATCGCTAAAGTGAACCTGATCCACCAGCATATCGGTGGTGACAACCAGGAAATGATCTGGAGCAAGAGACAGCAGGGCCGCATCATCTCCTACAACGTCGATTGGGCAGAAGGCATACAACCGCTTCAGGATTTCTTGCTCTCCCAGATCTTGAACCCGCTCTCCCTCGCTCATGCCGCTTGGGGTTCCACCAAATGTTCTAAACCATCTACCACTCTGGCAGAAATAATCTTGTCACCGACTTTGATTTTGTCTAACACTTCTTTGTTTTCGGTGACATAGCCAAAGACGGCATAGCGACCATCCAGCAGATTCAACCCGGCCGGAGTCAGTTCTGGTTCAAACAAAAAGAAGAAAAATTGGGAAGAGCCACCGTTGGGGTTATCTCCTGGACGAGCCATGCCCAGCGTACCAAAGGCCGAGAAGGGCAACATGGGCTGCTCTAAATACAGTCCTGCTTCTTCCAGGGTGATGCCGTAGGTGGGTTTTTCATCCCCCTGCACCATAATTTCTAAGGGAACCGCCCGATAGTTGCCTGTTTCGGGATCAACAAAGCCTTCTTCTGGGCCAGGTGGATCACCCACTTGCGCCACGTAGTAATCTTCTGCCCGCGTAAATTCTAGCCCGTCATAAAATCCTCGATTCACCAAGTCTACAAAGTTTCCGGCCGTCACCGGAGCATTGTATCCATCCACGACGGCTTGTAATGTCCCCTTGCTCGTTTCAAATTCGATCGTGGCTCTGCCCTTGAGCTGGGGGAGGTTGCTGTATTGGGCGGGTACTTCAAAGGGGAACTTGTCCACCATCAGCTCTTCCAATTCGCCAACAATGTCAAGCAACTCGCCGCGCTTTGTCCAAACGGCTTCCTTATCGTTTGCCTCAACATCCGATCGCAACCCTTCAATGCCAGATTGCAGTTCCGCCATGAGAGCCTCTGCCTGGGGTTTGCGCGACTCAGGAACGCTAGACAGCAGCGCGTCTCGTTTCCGATTTAACACTCTAGAGGCTGCATCCAGGTTACGGTTTAAGCCGCCAATCCGCCGCCGACTTCTCAGGATCTCAGACATTTCTTCCAAGTCGCGCTGAATGTTCCTTACGGGTTCGTTATCAATGGGGAGCGAGTAGCGCAGCAAGGCTTTGCCATCTGTAATTGCATTCCCCGGAGGCAGGGCAACGGCTGGACTAGCCCATCCAACAACGCTCAATCCCACCAAGCAGACGGTGAGCATCGCCAAAACACCCACCTTAAACCATTGCACGGTAGCCGCAGACCTCTTACACAACTGGGTCAGACTCCCGCTTACGGATAGGATGCTTAAATTCGCAGGCGTTCTAATCATGGAATTTCACGTCGAGTTCAGCAAGTGATGTACGTTGTCCCAATGCCCGCTGTACGGGTTCTCCAGTTAGAAAAACCGTATCCACGAGTACAGGAAATCTCATTCCTCATCTTCCCATATAGGATGGCCGTAGGGATGCGGTAAAATGGATTGCCGATTGTTCTCCAAGCAACAGCAGAATCCATGATTTCCAGTAATGATTTTCGTCCCGGTGTCAGCATTGAGCTAGATGGAGCAGTATGGCGCGTTGTGGAGTTCCTTCACGTAAAACCTGGGAAGGGATCTGCCTTCGTGCGAACGAAATTAAAGAATGTGCAGACAGGAAGTGTGCTTGAGCGAAACTTTCGGGCGGGTGAAACCGTTCCGCAAGCCGTGTTGGAAAAGTCTACGATGCAGCACACTTATAAGGATGCAGATGATTATGTCTTCATGGACATGGAAACCTATGAAGAAAATCGTCTGAGTGCGGCTCAAATTGGCGATCGGGTGAAATACCTGAAAGAAGGCATGGAAGTGAACGTGGTGCGCTGGAACACCCAGGTCATGGAAGTTGAACTGCCCAACTCGGTGGTGCTAGAAGTGATTCAAACCGATCCGGGAGTAAAGGGTGATACGGCAACAGGGGGCACAAAGCCTGCGATCGTGGAAACTGGGGCGCAGGTGATGGTTCCGCTCTTCATTTCCATTGGAGAACGGATCAAGGTAGACACTCGTACCGATAGCTATTTGGGACGAGAGTAGATAGGCAGCTAGACCATTGGCTTGGCTCTGGGGGCAGGCCGCTAGCTGCTGACAGTTTTTATATTCAGGTCATCGTTTAGGCATACGCATTGTGGAATTAGACTTTAATGCACTCCGTGAGCTATTGGCAGCAATTAACCAGACGGATGTTGCAGAATTCACGTTGAAAAGTGGCGATTTTGAATTAGTTGTGCGGAAGGCGGCACCGTCGAGCCAAGCCCTACCTGTTGATACGGCTAGGTTGGATGGGGGAAGCTTCTCTACACCAACTCTGTCTGCGGTTCAACCTGTCCCAGCCAGCGTCCCCTCCCCTCCGCCTGCCCCGTCTCTAACAAACGATCGGCTAGTTGATGTGACATCGCCGATGGTGGGCACCTTTTATCGCGCCCCTTCCCCCGATGAATCACCCTATGTGAATGTGGGCGATCGGATTCGGTCAGGTCAGGTGGTGTGCATTGTGGAAGCGATGAAGCTAATGAATGAGGTCGAGGCGGAGGTGACGGGGGAGATTGTGGAAATTTTGGTGGAAAATGCTCAGCCTGTGGAATATGGGCAGGTTTTGATGCGGGTTAACCCGGTTTAGGGGGATGAATTCCCAATGATTGGAA
>PVWD01000307.1 GCA_003003615.1 filamentous cyanobacterium CCP2
CTGCTGACCTGAAGCACGGTGTCGTTGATGTTGGCTCCCACACCCTGATTCACAATTAAATCCGCAAAGGTGAGTCCTCCCGTTAACTCGATCAGATCATTGTTGCGGTTGAAGTCGGTAATGGTGTCGGTTCCGTCTCCTGCGGCAAAGACAAAGCGATCGTTGCCGTTGCCCCCTGTGAGGGTATCGTTTCCTAAGCCGCCCACCAGAATGTCATTTCCATTGCCGCCATTCAAGAGGTCATCGCCTGCACCACCCATCAATGTGTCATTGCCTGTACCGCCGTTGAGCGTATCGTTGCCGTTGCCGCCCTCCAGCAGGTCGCTGCCGTTGCCGCCATTTAGTTCATCATTTCCAGCTTCGCCGATCAGCGTATCGTTGCCGTTGCCGCCGTTGATGATGTCGTTACCGTTGGTGCCCACCAAGTTATCAGCCTGGTTGGTGCCATTAATGACATTGGGCGTGGTGGTAGAAGGAACCAGGTTTAAGCCGACCAGTACCGGATCGTGGTCAGACGATCGAAAGGCAGTGGGGGCATAGAGGCTGTCGATTTGATTGGCGGACTTAAAGTTGGTGTTGTAGTCCAGCACCAGGGGTTCATCGGCGTTGATATGCCACTTGGCGGCTCCCGTTACCTGGCTGGAAAGCGGGTTATTGGCAAGGGCATAATCCAGCGAACCCCACTGCCCATCAAACACAAAGGAGTAGCTGGTGTCTGGGACTAAATTGGTATATCCAGCAGACTCGATCGCCCGAATCGGGTCTTCCTGGGCATAGGCGTTAATGTCGCCCAGAATCATGTAATCGGGGTCAGTGGTTCCCGTTGGGTTAGTTGCCAACCATGCCACTAAGTCTTGGGCTGCACGAGTCCGGGTGCCGTTCGATGCCGCCTGCCCATCGCCAATGTCCTCATCGCCTGGTTTACCTGCACTCGAACCCTTTGACTTGAAGTGGTTAATCACCGCCGTGAAGGTTCCGCCCGTGGCATTTTCCTGGAACGTCTGGGCTAATGGCTTGCGGTTATCGGCATCAAAGGCGGCTTGCCCAAAACCATCCGGAATCGTTGCTGCATCTCCGACGGGCGTGACTGCTCCGGGTTTATAAATGAACCCAACAGCGATCGCATCTGACCCTAACCGGGGTAAACCGGGATCAATCAGGGCATAGGTTCCGGCTCCTGCCACCGCATTCAACCCATTCACCAAGTCTTGGATCGCACTGTTCGCATCATATCCATCGTTTTCAATTTCAATTAGCCCAACCACATCGGCATCCAGTCCCAAAATGGCAGAAATCAGCTTATCTCGCTGCCGTTGGAATTCGGTTGGATTTTCGGCTCCGCGAGGGGTAGGGAAACCGCCGCCTGTGCCGTCTCCGTTGAAGTAGTTCAACACGTTGAAGCTGGCTACTTTCAGCGAACCGCCAACACTGGGGGCTGTTGTGGGACGCGGGTTACTGGGCTGAAAGTCGATCGGGGCAGTGGGCTGAATCCGGTAGTTGCCAATATTTGCTGCACCAAAGCGATCGTCTAACACGCCGGTAATGCCCGTTACCGTATCGCCGCCACGCAGGGTATTGGTGGCACTGAGGGGTTCGCCATTTCGCCCCAGGATAATCGGGTCAGGATTTTGAATACCTTGCCCGTCGTCTACAACAATTCGCCGTTTGGCAATCTCGTTGAGATAGTTGGTGTATCCCTCAACGCTGGGGGCATTGAATTGGGTGAACTGCTCCAGTCGTCCATCGGTTCCCGGTTGATTCGTCGCTCCATCGGAGGACAACACCACCTGTCCAAACCGTCCTAACTGGAAATGCTCCGTCACCGTCAGGGTTTGGGGAATGGTCACCAACATTCCCTCAAAGGGTTCCAGTTCTGCGGGAGTGGTCAGAGGAAAATCAACTGTAACTGGCGTGGGCAAGGGATTCTCGGAACTGACGATCGCAATATTGCTGATGTTAGTCAGCTGGGTGAGGCTGCTGGTGCCGCTGGTGAATTCTGCCACCGTTCCTGTAATCTGTACCTTGTCGCCCGGTTTGACATCTACGCCAAAGTTATCGTCAAAGACAAACAACCCTTCCGAGGTCAACGGATTATCATCCGCATCCGCATCTTCTTCCTGCACATAAAAGCCCCGCAGGTTTTGCATCCCATCCGTCCGCTGAAAATCGCCTGTGACGATCGCCTCAATGGTCTGCACCCCACCAAAGGCAGGATCAAAGGTCAAACCCGTTCCTTGAATCTGGTGAATTTTGGTGAATGACATGGCAACATCGTTGTCAATCACATTCACGGTCAAGTTCGGAATAGTGAGGTTTTCGTAATCTGGATCGGTTGTGGCGATCGTGTGCGTAATCGTGCTGGTATGAGGGCCCTCTGCATCGGTATCGTTAATCGCTTTAACGGTAACTGTTGCAGGTGTCGTATCTGTTAAGGTAACAGTGCGCGTATCGAAGAAATTCACGCCATCCACGCTGATCAGGGTTTGATCATCGGCTGCGATCGTGATTTCCACTGGAGCAGAAGGAGCGGTGTTAAGGGCGATCGTATAGGTGTCGGTGGTTTCGCCTTCCTCGTTAACCTCTGTGTTCCCTCCAGTTTCCACTAATGTGATTCCAGGCTGGACAGTCAGATTCCCCGCAGTGACGGAAAAGTTATCGATTGCCAATCCGTGATCATTCCCTGGATCGTTCGTATCCAGCCACCGTAACCAGATATCTTCTCCTGGAGCCAGACTGATTCCCGTCAAAGTGGCGGAAATCGATTGACGATTCGCAGCCGCATTACCATCTAAGGCTCCGGCAGTTGCAGTGGCGATCGGGCTGGTAAAGTCGAGTTCGTTAAAATCAATCCAGTTGCCCTCAGTCAAACTCGTAGCACCGATTTGATACTGAAAATCCAGCCTCTGAGGATCGGTATTGCCGCCATTGCGCCACTGTTCACCGAAATAGCTAATATCCAATGCCGGGATTACAGAATCGGTGTCGTTAGTCAGCCGCACCCCATAAAAGAGATTTCCAGTCGTGTTGGATGCCACTGAACCCAAAGCGCGATCGGCATCTCCGGTACTACCAAAACTGTAAAGTGCTCCGGCATTGGAGGAACCCGTTCCGGCATTGTAGGTGGTGCGGCTGGCATACCATCCGGGAATGGTGGAATCGTCAATCCAGGGAAGGTTTGTGCCTGTTCCTGTCAATACGTCAAAGTTCTCGTCATATCTGCTACGAAGGCTAATCGCGGCCATGCAATTCACTCCAAATTGTGTAAAGGATGCAAAGGATAAACGTTGATCGGTAATGGGTAATGGGTAATGATGCCGATCGCAAAGAAACAGGGTGTCGTTTGACAATGCAAATTGAATGAAACCTGATTTTTGGTTCTGGGGGTTTGACAATGCCAAACCCCTACGGATCAATCGGTAATGCCAAACTGCCTACTGATCGGCTGTGCTAGATGCTCTGATTCGCAACGCTAAGGAGAGGCGGTTGATTTAACCCCGTGCCCTGGTTCGTGAGATCCTCAAAGGTGGAACCACTCCCTAGCCCTACCACCAACGGTTCAACAGGAAGTCCAGAGTTTGAACTGTTACTGGATACTGCACCCACTTCGGCTAAAATTGGCTCGATCGCCGCTCCCGTTCCATTCAGCAGATCATCCGCATCGTCCATGGCAATGGGAGTGTCCGTACCGAGCAATTCATCCCGGTTCGGGTTGATTTCCAGAATGGCGATCGTCCCGCTAACTTCGTTGGAAATCACCAACAGCGGCTGACCATTGGGGCTATCGGCGGCTGGGATGAATATCAACCCTTCTGGGCTTTGGTCGTCTGCATCATTGGGGAAATATTCCACAAAGTGAGGGCTGCGCGGCTGAGTCACGTCATACACCATCACTCCACCCGTGCGCTCCAGTCCAATAAAGGCATAGAGCCGATCGCCCACTTCCCCAACCACAACAGATTCTGGTTCAGGGCCTTTGTTGTCGCTGCGGGTGTCGAAGGTTTCAGGAGTACCGTTGGAATTAAAAATCTCTGGCACTTGGGCAGCCGTGATCCGCTCAAAGTCATCGCCACTGTCGTAAACCAGATTGCCGTTCGCATCCCAGATGGAGAAAGACCGCCCCCCAAACATTTCAATCCGGTTGAATTGTCCGTCGCCTGTCGTATCCCCTGTAGCATTCGTTACGGTAAGACGACCGAGAACCGCATTATCCCGCAATGCTTCAGCATTGGGAAACACCGCCGGATCAAGAACATACTCTTCGTCACCCACCCTGACCTCTTCCGCAAAGCCATCATAGTCACGGGCATCCCCTTCATTCGCGGTAATGATAAAGGTTTCGCCGTTGACCGTAAAACTATCAATGGCATCTGGCTGATACAGCCCAAACACCGGATGGTTTTGAATGTTGATTGCCCCTTCCCCGTCTGCTCCATCCCGATCGCTCAGATCAAGTCCATTGCTGCGGTCAAAGGCAATAATGCCCAGCCTTACCGGAGTCGGGTCAGGATTTGCAGTCAGGGTGCCATCGCCCGCAATTTGTTCACCCAATAATCCAAAATCATTGTCATTGAGAATCGCGATCGTATTCTCATCAATGAGTGCTAAGCCTTCCAATTTATCGACTCCGGTATAGCCGATCGCCGCCGCATTGACGACGAGCCGTTTGTCTACCGGATTCAAGCCCAGTTCGCTCAACTCGGCAACGGAAAGCTGTTCCAGGGTTTGTTCGCCTGTGTCTACATCTTTAACATTCGTCGCACCCGCCAGATCAATTTCGTAGATCAGCTTATTGGAATCGAACCCCTCGCGATCGTCCCGTTCTGCCACCAGGAACTTGCCATTGCCCAGAGCCACCGCATCACCAATTTTGTCCGTCCGCGCCGTGCCACTCCCGCTAATGTCATTCAGGAGGTAGAGGTATTCCCCCGTCACCGCCTTGGTTTCAATATCAAACTCCAGAATCCGCAGGTTGCGTGAACCGCGAGAAGTCGTGTCTTCCGGGGAATCGGGATTGTCGATCGCACTTTGGATGAAGGCATAGAGCTTGTTTCCTTCCAGGGCAACTGCTTCAAAGCCGCGATTGTTACGCCGTTGAGCATAAACCTCTGGCAAAGTGGGTGTGCCAAAGGAACCATCGCCCGTCGGCTCTCCTGCCGGAATGAAGCGATCGATCAGCGTCCCATCGGTATCAAAGTGATAAATGGCAGGGCGATATTCATCCACCAGCCAGAACGTCCCATCCGGAGCTACCACAATTCCTTCAAAATCGGCTCCAAACGGATCATTGGGCAACACATTTCCAAATAAATCTACCGGAACCTCATCGGTAAACGCCGTTCCCTGTTCTCCCGCCTGGAGGTTGGGCAGTCCAGTTAGGGGGGTGCCATCCGTCCGGGTTAAGCCAATCCGCTCGGTAATGGAAATCTCACCTGTGGTTTGGTCTAGCTCAAATCGGATTAACTCTGGCTGAAAATCAGGTAGGGCAAAGGGACGCTCTCGCCCCGGAATTTCCTCAACCACATCTGTCGGCTCACCGTTGGGGCCCCGATCGCTGTGGGTAATAAATCGAAGCTTTCCGTCTTCGGTTTTGCCTTCAAAAAATAAGCCGGAAAATCCACCTAGCAAAATCTCTTGCCCTTCCACCGTCTGGGTTGGGTCGGCTGGATTGACGGTAGCAGTGGCTCCTAAAACCGGGCGATCGTCCCAGTCGTAAACCGTGAGGGTGGGCTGCCCTTTGCTGAAATCTTTTAACCCCAGAGGTAGGATGTCTGTAAAAGTTCCGGTTTCCAGATCCAGGACAGCAAGGGCATTATTCTCTTGCAGAGCCACCCACGCCGTTTTGCCATCCTCAGACACAGTAATGTATTCTGGTTCAAAATCTTGAGCAACAGTGGCATTGGGCCCAAAAATCCGCACCCCTTTACCTTGCAAATCAGCTTTCTGGTCGTTAAATGCCCGAAAATCTGCCCTTTTGACAACAACATTCTCTAGCCCGTTTGCCAAATCAATGATCGTGACTGAGCCTTCCGGATCAATCGTGTAATCATCATTCGGCTCCCCTTCATTTGCCACCAAAACCTTTGTGCCATCGGGGCTAAAAGTAATCATGTCGGGCAGTGCCCCAGCGACTAGAGCCGCCAAAAAGTTACCATCCGTGTCAAGAAATACGGCCCGTCCGGGATCAGTTTTGGGATCAGACTCAACGGCAACGGCAACTAATCCATTTTGAATTGCAACGCTGTTGGCAGCGGCTCCGTAGGGCGAAAGGTCAAGAACTTGCAGCAGGCTAGGATTGGTTGGGTCGCTGAGATCAAGGACTTCAATTTCGGCTCCGCCGGAAACGACAAACAATCGCTGGGTGTCTGGATCAAAAGCAGAAATTTCCGCTCCCGTTCCAGCGTATCCACCAATTTTTTGAAGCAGGGGGCTGGTCGCAGAAGCGGTATGGTTCAGGTTAGATGCTGACATGTTTGTTTTAAGTTGCAGTGCTACTAGCAATCAATGAATACGGCAAATCGCACAGGACGATCGCTGATTCATGGAATATGCAAAGCCGCACCAAAGCTGAGGGTTCAGAACTAGCCATTTGCATAAGGGGGCAATGCCAATGGTTTCGTCTTCCCCTCCAGGGAATGAACTTCAGTTTGCTGCGGAATCTGCGTCTAGCACCTTACCACCCACTTTCTAACCCTGTTAAGTCTTCCACAATACATTTGCCATGAAAAATGTATAAATTAATACAGTTTTAAGGGCGGGATAAGAACAGGCGATCGTTAGGTTAAGGGGTGAAGGGCGATCGAAAAGCGATCTTTGCGATCGTTTTAGAAGAGTAGCCTTTTGCCATATTTGAACGCAATCATCACTGCCAAGGATCACGAATTAAACAACCTGTGCAGTGCTCTGCTTCGCTGACTGGGCAGGCAAGATGCCCACTCCACAACAAATAAAGAGATTTGCAGGATGGAGAGTTATGGGAACAGATGGGAGGTTTGCCAGAGGAAAGGGTAGGACTCAGGTGTAGAAGATAGCCCTGCTGTGACTGGGTTTTGCCGGATGCATTCCCAGGTGTCTTTGAACTCTGGCTCGTTGCGAATGATGCGATCGTGCCACTCAATTTGCCAGACGATGCCAATGTGCTTCATCACCCTCAGAATTTGTTTAGCACTATAGCTTTTGATACTGTGCATGATTTCACGAAGTGCCCAACAGTCTCCAGTTCGGTTGGGTAAGGGCTGCAATAACCAGTGAACATGATCCGACATCACCACAACGGCGAATGTGTTGTACTGTTAACCATTGAAAAATAAGCAGGACTCTAAAACCGTTCTTCTGCCAGACTCACTGAGTTCTAGCTTCTCCCAGCTCTCGTGATACCATAAAACCATAACATTCGCCGTTAAACGTAACCCGTTATAGTCAAACCGACGTGATCAGGTCTTTTGGCTCCAAAGAGGTCGAAAAAATCTTTAATCGCCAGCGATCGCCCAAGCTCCCTCAGGATATTCAGCAAATTGCTCTACGTAAACTGCGGATGCTGCACCGAGCTAAGACCCTACAGGATTTGCGTATTCCCCCTGCAAACCGTTTAGAGAAACTCATGGGCGATCGAGAGGGACAGTACAGCATTCGCATCAATGACCAATGGCGGATTTGCTTTCAATGGCAAGACGGAGATGCTTACAACGTAGAGATTGTGGATTATCACTGACCTATGAACAACCTCGATCGCACCCTCAATCCTGTTCATCCTGGCGAAATCTTGCTAGAGGAATTCCTGAAACCGATGAACCTCAGCCAGAATCGGTTAGCGCTGGATATTGGCGTTCCCCC
>PVWD01000308.1 GCA_003003615.1 filamentous cyanobacterium CCP2
CCGTTGCAGAAAGCTGGCTTGGTTCGGGCTGCTTGCCAACCACAGAAACATCAGGAATTCCCACCAGCAGGCTATCGTCTCCGCCACTAAAATACGTGCGCTTCTCGATCGCCACCCGATACTTTTGACTGAGGTGATCGGTTAAATCATCTGCAATTGCCACAATTAGACGGCTATGGACTTCTGACCACAGCTCTGGGTTTTCCAGATAAGGATTCATTCCGGGAAAGGGCGATCGCATGGCAACACCTGCACGCTGTTTTGATCATGCCATCGAGAAGGGCGATCGTTCAATATCTCCGGTTAAGGTGCATCGCTGGTGGCATCACAGAGAGTTCGATCGTCCTCTGGTAAATCAGAATTATTTTGCAGATAACCCGCAATCCATTCACAGCCGAGCTTCAACATATTTCCAGAATTAACAATGGTATTGAGATCCCAAATGATCGCAGTACCGTCAGCACTGGCGGAGAAGACCTTACGACCATCTGCACTGAATGCAACTTTGTTCACTGTTCCGGTGTGCGCGTTGAGGGTTGCTACTAGTGTGCCGTCTGGTTGCCATAGTCTGACAGTGCGATCGCCGGATGCAGAACCAATCAGGGGATTCGAGCTACCGCCATAGCGGGCATGATTGGTGTAAGCCACACTCCAAAGCGGCGCGGTATGCTGAGCAAAGGTGGTCAACAACGTACCGTCCGATCGCCAGAGTTTAGCAGTACCGTCAACAGAGCCAGAAACAATCTGCGTTCCATCTGGATTGAATTCAACCGCCCGCACAATACCTTGATGACCTTTGAAGGCTTTCTGAAATTTACCGTCTAGGCTCCACAGCTTAACCTGGTTGTCGTTACACCCAGTGGCGATCGTTCGACTGTCGGGGTTAAATACGACTGCGCCTACAATTGAAGAACAGGCTGACACCGTTCTCACCAGGGTTCCAGTTTGATTCCAGATTGTGAATTTGCCACCATTGAAATCACCCGCTGCGAGATAAGCACCATTGGGGCTAAAGGCAACCGTTCGTTTCGCAACCGGAGTAGCCGTTGTCCCACGGAACAGATTGAGTAAAGTGCCATTGCGATCCCAAAGCTTAATGGTGCCATCCCAACTTGCCGTAGCAAACGCTTGACTATCAGAACTAAAAGCAACGTCCTGAACTACAGCTTCATGGGCATTTAAGGAACGCAGGAGTTTCCCTTTCTGATCCCACAGGTAAACTCTGCCGCTACTCGTGCCTGTCACGATCAGCTTGCCATCGAGGCTAATTGCTAATGCCCTTACCTCTGTGGGGTGACGCAGGAGAGTTAAAAATGGCATTCCTTCAGGTTTCCAGAACCGTACCGTTTTATCTAAACCTCCTGAAAAAATCGTTTCACCATCTGGGCTGAATGCAGCCCCTCGAATTTCACCATCGTGTCCCTTAAAGGTGGCAAGAAGTGAGCCATCGTAGCGCCACAGCTTCACCATTCCATCCGCATCTACCGAAACAAAGGTTTCACCGTCGGGATTAAAGGCAAGATTCGTAAACCCGCTAACGATTTCTATCGTTTTGACTAATGTGCCATTGGGTTGCCACAGTTTTATCGTGCCGTATTGCTCTGCCGACACAATCAAGTCACCCCTAGGGCTATAGATAACACTGGTGACACCCGTGCCATGCCCACTCAGGGTTCTCAAGAGTGTGCCAAACTCTGGGGATGATGGGCTACCGACTTGCCAGATTCTCACCTGATTATCGTAGGCACCCGTTACCAGCGATCGCCCATCAGCACTGAAATCAATACCGAAGACAAGCCCTTGATGGGGCAGGGTTTTTAACAATGTTCCATCTCGCTTCCAGAGTTTGACGGTCTGATCGGGACTGGCAGAGGCAATCAGTGATCCATCCGGACTGAAAATCGCCCGCCACACACCCAGTGGATGCCCTTCTAACGTCTTCAACAATCTCCCGTTTAGATCCCAGAGGTTTATTTTCCCATCTGCTCCCGCCGACATCAACGTTGAACTGTCAGGACTGAAGGTAACACTCCAGGCGCGATCTTCGTGTCCTTGCATAGTGGATAGAAGGGAACCATCGGGTCGCCAAAGCTGCACGCTGCCGTCGAGGCTGGCTGTGGCGATATGAACCCCATTGGGACTGACGGCAATACTGTTCACGCCATTCTTAAACCCCGATATGCGATTCGATTCAGTTGCCCCATAGACGGCTTGCTGCAAGGTTAGCTCAACTTGCTGACGGAGTGTTTCATTTGGGTTGGGGGACTGCGATTCGGATGAGGTTGAGGTAAGTTCTTGTCGATCGGCTGCTCGATCGTTCCGTTCCAAAGCTTGCAATCCGGTCTGCGCCTTGATAGCCTGCACCAGCGCATCCAATCGTCGTCCTGAGGCGAAGAATGCTTCGGAAGATGAAGCAAGGGCTTGAATTTCGCTGGTACGTAGCTGCTGTTCTCGCTCTAGTGCTCGACGATATTGGGCAAAGATCGCCAATCCCAATCCTGTAGAAATCAACAGAGCCACACTGATCAGCGACAGAATTAAGTTCTGCTGTCGCGAATTGCGCTGCTCCAACTTGCTGCGGGCTTCCCGCTGTTCCAATTCCTGGCTCGCTGCCAAAAAGCGATAGTCGCGATCGCTCAGGCTCTTGCCATCTGCCCATGCCAGCGCACCCTGCAAAGATTGTCCTCGCAACAAGCGGGAGCGATCTTTTTGCTTCGAGGCAATCCAGGCATTAAACGCCTCTGAGTAAGGGCGCAGGGCGGCAAGTTGTTGCTCAATCCAGGTCAGGTTAAAAATCTTTTCGTAAATCGGGCACCGAACTTGTAGAAATCCCTGTGATTGCACCACCAACCCAGACAGGAGCAGTTCCATCTGCTCACGGCTATCATCTGCTTTGACCCGATCGGATTTAAAGCGTTTTTCTTTTAATGCTGACACTCGACCAGACTGCAAAATTTGTTGATAGAGCGTGAGCAATCTGGCAGCGTGTTGATCGTCGCGCTGAATTCGATCGTGAATGGTGCGGAGATGCTCTGGATCATCCTGCGTCTTCCAGTTGTGAATAATCCGAAATTTCACCAATTGATCCACCAGAGCAACACTTGCGACAGATTTCTCGTTCTTTGTTGACCATTCGCTATATTGACTTTCGACCACTAACTGACACAGCTTTTGTGTTAGAAACGGTTGCCCGTTTGTCCAGTGTAAGATTCGATCGAGGGCAGCCTGCGGATCGTCAACTATTCCCACCAATCCTTTCACCAGTGGCTCGACTTCGCTGGATTGAAACCCATGTAGCTCGATCGCCTGACCAATATTAAAAGGGGTGCGCTGGCGGTCTTGCATCAGGTCAGTGGGAGTGGCAACGCCAAACAGGGCAAAGGTTAAACGCTGATAATCTGAATTAGCCGATCGCTGGGTGTAGCAAGAGCGGATGAAGGCAAAAAAATCATTTACCGGAAAACTGAGACTGAGAATACTATCAATCTCATCAATGAAAATCACCAGACGCTGATCAGGAAAAGCAGGCAACAGCAACTCGTCAATAAATTTGCTGAACTGTTGAATCGGAGAGAGATGATCTACCTGTTGCCACCAGTCCTGGAGATTGACCTCCAACTCAAAACTGCGCCACAGCTCTGAAATGATTCCCCCATACCACTGATTTAGTGAAACTGTTTCGCTGCCAATGCGGGTCATGTCAAGAAAGGCACCTCGAACCCCCTGCTCTGCCAACAGGCGACGAACTCGAAACAGTAAAGAAGATTTCCCCATCTGACGAGAATTGAACACGTAGCAGAACCTTCCTGCCATCAATGCCTCAAACAGTTCGGCATCGGACTGACGCACAACATAGGTTGGCTCATCGACGGACAGGCTGCCGCCAACACAGAATTGATAAAGTGACTGATAGGGTGTCATTCAACCACCTGGGAAGTTGCAATACAGGGCAGGTAATGGGTAATAGGTGATGGGTGATAAGCTAGATTCTTGAGCAGGTAGGGAGTAAACATTGAGTGTATTCCACTTTTGCATTTGCATAATGGATAGTTCATTGGCAGGCAAGATGCCTGCGCTACGGAAATCGATCAATTTGCATAAATGGGATGCTCCCGTAAGCATTTCTACTACCAATTACCGATTACCAATTACCGACTACCAAAAAACTGTTGATACAGCAAACAGGATGGTTGAGCGTGGCAATCATCGTCAAATTTAATTAAGCCCAAACTTTCTAATTTGCGAGCAACTTCTAGCTCCAAACTCACGCCTGCATCTGCTTGCACAACTCGCTGAAATGCCTCTGCCAGTCCTGCTCCATCTTGTAAGTTAGACAGGCATTGATGCAAATGATTAGCATAGATGCCAACTGGCGAAGCTGCTTTGAGGAGCAGATCTGGTAAGGTTGTTTGACCATTCCAAAGATAATAGAACGCTAGCTGAATTAAATAAGGATGCCCGTCTACTAACTCCATCAAGGGAGATACAATCTCACTGGAAAGACCATAGGAATTGGCGAGAACCTGAACCTCCTCTGCGGTTAAATCACGTAAGTTAATCGGTAAGCCTACATTGAACGGAGATTGATTCAGGTTTAGGGGCACATAAATTTCGGTGGAATAGCTGAGTACAAATCGGAGTTTCTGTAACGTTGAGCCGCTCTTTGCTTCTTCGTACCAGGAACGTAATAACGGTAAGAACTCACGAAAAATCACAGGATATTCAAAGACACGGTTGATCTCATTGAACACAAGCACGATCGGGATAGCAGCTTCTTTCAGTAAAACCTGTTGCAGATAAATCGTGCCGCTCACCTTACTTCCTGCTTGTTCATTCCAGTAATCGTCTAGCGTAGAGGGACGATCGAGCTGATAACTTAGAGCGGTGAAAAGCCAGCGGAGGAAGCGATCGATGCTAGAAAACACAGCCTCATCTGCCTGTTTCAAATCAACCTGAAGCACATGGTAGCCCAGCGATGTTGCATGATGGAGCAACCGCAGCGCAAACGAACTTTTTCCCATTTTTCGGGAAGCTTTGACGCGAATTAAGCCACCGGGTCGGCTAATCTCAGAACAGGCTCGTGCTTGTAGTACGGGCTGCTCAATGTAGTAGGGAGAATTCAGCGGCACGGGCCCACCTGGAAAGTCAGGAGATTGGCTCGGTTCCAACTCGATCGCTTTTGGTTCATGGTTTGTACCTACCAACTTAACCAAGCTTTGCTGCTGATCTGCTGGGTGATAGTCTTGCGGTTCAAGCTCAAGTTCCAATGACTGAAAAAAAGTTCTGATCGATCGCTCATCCACCCCGGTTTGTTGCTCAACGATCTTTTTAATCGTCGTTGAGTGTAATCCCTGCGAATCAATTAATTGAGTTCGTCGAGCCAGGACGGGTAGCGTAAATTTATAGCCTTTCTGAGACTCTAATTGCGACAGTTGAAACTGTAGCTTGTGTCTACCAGCCTCGCTCAGAATACACCCGCGATGGCGTTTGGATTTGAGTTGTCGTGCTTCCATGATTCCTTCAAGACTTTACAGAATAGAGGGCAATCAGGCAGTCCAAAGACAAAGAACGAAGGAAACCGCGATGAGCTTATGTCAGCCAGTTGTCAGGTTTTTGTAACAACAGGCAAGCACAGTCACTAGAATATTCGCAACAATCGGAACCTCCAGGATATCAAAGGGAGCTGCCAAGATTGATTGAATAATTAGTCGAACGACAACAGGCTACTGCTCCACCCAATCAGATTGCCAACTACGGCTAAATATCCTCATCAGTAGAAGCTTACGAATAGGACACTACCTTCGATCGGCTCACTAAGAACCGTAATATTGGGGTTTAAGTGATTCCTTGGTTAAGAAAAAAGTGGCAAGCCTTACGACAAGAGTAAATCTAATCAAGGAGTACTGCTCATCTTCTTATTTTCTTTTAATACAACAGAGTTTGCGCCGGGTTTAACCAGGTATTCCTTCAAAGGTTGCCCAAACGTTAGTGTATCAACAAATCTGACACCGCCAATAGCCATTCAGGAAACAGTAGATGAATTAAATGAAGAAACAATTGGTAACAAAACAATGTCAACAAAACATTAGCTGAAAACCAGTTGCAAGTTTGCATAAGCGTCTGATAAATACATCAATCACAATTTAAACGGGTACGGCATCCGGTAGTGTGTAGCTGCCATTCAGCACCGACTCACTCGGACGATAGACGCGCATCAGGAAATTCCAACCCTCGGTGACATCAAAATGACCTTATCTTCGGGCGTGTAAACCCGTGGAATGTTAAATATCTGGTTGTATGATCCCTTGTACTCAGGATTTCCTCGATCCACAAAATAGCTGTATTGAATTCGCATATTATCAATGCTCGGAAAGCCGTAGATATAGGCTTCCTTGGCGATCGATCGGGCTTCATCTGCGGTGACGTTGGATTGCAGTTGTGTGGTCATGATTATGTCTCCTGAGCAAATTTCGCCCTGTCCTTGACCGTCAACTTTTGCAGAGCTTTCCAATTCTTCTGCAACTTTGGAAAGGGATTAGTACTATTGGCACTGGCGACGAACTATGCGATCGTTGCCTTGAGGCGCGAGTTGGTTCTGTGCCATGACAATCACTCTTTTAGATCCAGCCTAAAGTTGTGATAAGTTGGTAAATCGATTTTCTACTAAATACCGTATTAACAGAGAACAGATAGTCTCAGCGATTTACTGTACTGTAACAGTATCTTGTATTGATTTAAGTCAACTTAACTAATAGAGGCAATATAACTGTTAGAGCAGAACATATTAACCCCAACGTGATAATTTCTTATTTGCCTGATTTCTATACAAACATTAGTTAAAATATAGCCACTCCACACTGGTTTTTATATTGTTTTAATAACAATACATTTCTGTTGTAATATTTGTGCGATTTTTACAGATTGCAAACTCGCCTTTGTTTAGCAATGGAGAAAATAAGCTGTCTACGTGGAGCATTTGAACCGAGGCGGTTTGTTGCGGTTCCTCCCCTTGACCAATATGCACTTCTCGAAACTTCGGTGGAAGAACTGTTCAGCTTCGTCCTTAATAAAGTCTTTAATGCGCTACAATCCGAGGTGCCCGCGGAATGCTTTTCACAACACTGTTCCTGCAATTAAACCGATCGCTGCTCCGGTAGGAACTAACTGCCAAGTAGGACGCTTAAAGCGAATCAGTGCGATCAAAGCAAGAATGAAAATTAATACTGCCAGAACTGTTCGAGCAGTTGTCTCTTGCACGATCGCCGCTTGGGCTAGGGGAATCGCTGCTGCTGCAATCGCTCCCAACACCGCAGGAGTCACGCCCTTCAGAAAACTACGAATGCGAGGATTTCGGCGAATCCGAACCAACAGCGGAGCCGCTCCCATAATGAACAAAAACGACGGGGGAAAAATAGCAACCGAAGAAACGATCGCGCCTAATACACCCGCCACTTTGTAACCCACAAACGCCGCCGTGATGACAACCGGGCCCGGAGTTAATTCGCCGATCGCCACGCCATCAATAAATTCGCTTTGAGTCAGCCAGTGAAATTGGTTTACTACTTCAAATTCCAGCAAAGGAATAATGACCAGTCCACCGCCAAAAATAAAGCTACCCACTTTGAGGAAGAAGCCCGTGAGCGGCAGCAAAAACTCCTGAATTCGTTCTACACCCCAAAAGCTGGATACTGCTAAGGGTTCAGCAGGCACAACGGCTAGGGTACTGGAAGTTAACTGAATCGTTGGCAGGAAAGGCAAGAAGAATGACCAAGTTGAATTGGATGGCGGAGATTGAGAACGCTGGAAATGATATAAAAGGAGTCCAAA
>PVWD01000059.1 GCA_003003615.1 filamentous cyanobacterium CCP2
AGTGGTTATTTCCTAATTTTGCGGGTCTCACTTAGGCTATCAAATTGTGGCTTACTCAAGCAGGAACCGCTGTAACTCCCCTTTTTTAAGGGGGATGTAGGGGGATCGAAACTTTTTTGCAAATCAGACCCTAGATAAGTCTTTAGACAGATAGGAAGATGCTTGATTCGTACGTTAATAGAAAAAATGATGCTTCACGTCTATAGTAATAGGAGTACGAATGAATGAACTAAAATAACAGGTAGAGATTGTTGGTACGAATCGTAACATACTGCTCAGAATGAATTTTCTAAGAAGCTTAAAAGTTGACCTGGAAATCCTGCAAACAGAACGATCGAACCTGATCAGTTCGGGTTGGTGTCTACAGCACTGCTGGCTTGTACAGGTAAAACCCGGTGGAACAGCAAGAACCGATCGTTCCTATTGGCAAGTTAGAAGCTCTAAAGCCCTGTTTGATGGTAAGAAGTTAAAACACTTAAAGTCTGACGAGGTTGAAGACTATCAGGCTGCAATCGAGCGAGGCCGCCAATTAAAGCAAATTGATGCTCAGATTTCTCAGGTGCAGCAGCAGTTTCGGAAAGCCCTCCGGCAAACAAAGCGAATTCACTCAGAATCTGAACGATCGCCAGATCAATCACGCTCCAAATTATCTGCGGTTTCACAGGTTCGTGCTTTACAATTTAGTGCTTTACAATCTCAAGCCTTACAGTCTGAAGCTTTACAATCTCAAGCTTTACAATCAACCTCATCACCGAATTCACTTCACTCCTTACCCGCTAACCCCACCTCACCCTCTGATCCAGATTTCGAGCATTCCACCCCCTCCACAGCCCTTAGCCCAGCAGAAGAGGCTGAACGCGATCGGGCAATTGAACGGCTAATTCGTAAAAACCAGGAGTTGCGTTCCTTCCTCCAGCAAACGATCGCCCTCCAGCAAACTCTGGTGAAACAAAATCGACGATTGAGAGAACAACGTCAACAAACTCAAGCCGCAACAAAAACATGTAGTGCTGAACTATATTCGCAAGTGAATACCTATTCAAATAAACAGCTAAAAGAAAATAATCTATCTACCTCGGAAACATCCGCTTGTGAAAGCTGAAAAGCGAATTCTTAAGCAGGCGTTTGGATCGTAACCTGATTAACTGACAAAACTCGACCCGCCCTCACCCCAACCTCTCTCCCAGAGCAGGCGAGGGGCTTTCGACCCAGGTTTTTGGTTTGAAGTCCCTTCGCCCCTTGTGGGAGAAAGGATTGAGGGATGAGGGGAAAAAGATTTGTCAGTCAATCAGGCTCGTAACAGCGATCGTAACAACATTTACTTGAGTACTTAACATGAGTTCTTTCGGCTGGTTGATGCAAAGAGCCGATCGATCGGCGTAGGCTGAAAATACTTTCCCCTTTCCCCTTCTGTAAATTCCACTGAGTTGGCTCTCATCTGCTAGTCAGCTCATCTAGACCACCCGCGAATGAATTGCGGGCTATCAAATGAAGTCCATTTAAATGGACTAACACCCTTTCCCAGTCTGATTCATCGGACTTTTTCAGGTAGCCCGCGATTGATCTGCGGGAGATTGGCAAACCGCAGCCAACAGGGAGCCGCAGCCAACATCGGAGTGACACAAAAAATTGACAGACTCTTGTCCCCCATCCCAATTTTCTTATCCGTTGCCATCGCACTTTACTGAGAGAGTACCGTGACGAATCCTTTTGCCCGTGAATTGAACCAGCCGATTACTTCTCAAAACGCGCCCACTGACATCGTTAACCCGATCGAACATCCCACCATTACCCAACAACTTTCAGAAAATGTCATTCTGACAACGGTGGATGATCTCCACAACTGGGCGCGGCTTTCCAGCTTGTGGCCGTTGCTCTATGGCACTGCCTGCTGCTTTATCGAATTTGCTGCCCTCATCGGTTCTCGCTTTGACTTCGATCGGTTTGGTTTGCTGCCTCGTTCCACGCCTCGTCAAGCAGATTTGATTATCTTGGCAGGAACCCTCAACATGAAAATGGCACAGCCAACCCTACGGCTATATGAACAAATGGCTGATCCAAAATACGTCATTGCCATGGGAGCCTGCATGATTACGGGCGGCATGTTCAGTATGGACTCGCCAACGGCAATTCGGGGAGCCGACAAAATCCTGCCGATCGACGTTTACATTCCCGGTTGCCCTCCCCGTCCAGAGGCCATTATTGATGGCATCATCAAACTGCGGAAGAAAATTTCAAGTGAAACGCTCCAAGAACGCGGAACGAGGGCCCAAACCCACCGCTACTATTCCATTCCGCACAAAATGCAGCCTGTTCCACCCATCTTCACCGGAGAATATCTTCGTTCTGCCGATCGCCAAGCCCCTCCTGAACGCATCGCTGCGGCAATGGGAGAGATGATTCCTCCAGCCTTGGCCACCCAACCCCAACGAGATGCAGAACGCGATCGACAAGATCCCCGTTTGCAGGCGAAATTAGAGGATGCTGCCAAGCGAGTGAACGTTGAAGGAAGCTCTGATGTAGGCTCCTAAAGCTGCCTGGAGCAAAGCATTTAGATAATATTCTTGTAGGGCGGGCATCTTGCCTGCCTTTTTATTAAGTAATGCGAATTTCATAAAATCCTGATTTCCGGAGGTAGGGGGTTAGCATTGCCAAACCCGTACAAATGTAATTTTTCAGATTATTTGATTCACAATCCTAAGTAGGGACATCGCAATGCCATGTCCGTACACCTGGGGATTCGCATCACCAAATTGCGTAAGTTCTATCTATTTCTGATTCTGAACTTTATTCTTTTTAAGCAACTTTTCAGTCCGTTGATATTGAAAATAAGCATCCACCAACAGCCCAAGAATTGTCGCTGCGATCAGTCCAAGAACAATGCCGTCCAGTAAAGGTTCAACCATGATGTATTTCCTCAATTTGTGTTCTGCTGTCTATATTTTGTTATTGCTTTTTTCGTAAGTTGGTAGGGTGGGCACTGCCCACCTTACGCTAAACCTGGAGCTAAATTTGAGAGATGAAACAGAGCCTGAATCAATCCTATTAAATGCTGTATTAATGTGGGACAAAGTAAAAAAAGAGGGTAAAGAATGAACAAAACCAGTTCTTTTTTATCTGGAAAACTAACAGTATCTCAGCAAACGTAGCGACTTCAACAAAAGATTAAACAGCTTAAACTCCTCACTTAAACCCTAGCATAACCTTTCTAAAACTTAGTGCTATGGCCGTAGCCATAAAATTTAAGACACTTTCCGTGTTTCCAGATCTATCCATTCATTGAAATCAGGAACTTTAATCATTCCAACCTAACGATCTATTGCCATAAAACAGATTCTAATCGGCGTATTCTTCAACACGATTTATCACTATTCTCAGCAAATATCCGTGGCTAAAAGTGAGACTTCCTTTCTTTTGATAGAAGTCAAACTTTCTAAAACTCACTTTCATGGAATAAGAACTCTAATTAGGGTATGTTGCTCGAATTCGTCTAACGAATTTGCTATGCACCATTAATCTAATCTAGTTATCTAGAGGAAAAAAGATGAAGAAGTTTGCACTGCTGCTATCTGCCCTTGGAGTATTGATGCTAACAGCGGCTTGCGATCCGGGTACAGGAGGAACGGGCCCCACCGATGACACTGCCCCTGGAGGCACCCCCGGTGCCGTTGAACCGACTCCAGGCGAAGGAACTGCCCCTACTAGCCCGGCTCCAGCTTCTCCTTAAATTCTGTTCATTTGAAAAACCTGCCGGAATTTAGTTCTGATACGTTTAAGGAAAATTGAATCCATGCAAACATCCAATACACAACCCTCAATGCCTCAGCTATCTGATCTGATGCAAATTCGCTATTGCGCCCTATTTTTAGGTGTGCTTTTTCTACTTTTAGGTTTAGCAGGCTTTGTTTCAAGCGTGTCGCCTGAAATTGCCGGAGTGCATCCTGGCCCTGGATACGGCTTTGTTTTGGGAATCTTTCCCACCAACTACTTCCACAATGCGATCGGCATTTTGGTCGGGCTATGGGGTTTGGCTGCCTTTACCAGCCTGAGCGGTTCTATCACGTTTAACCAGGCGTTTGCCGTTATTTATGCGATACAGGCAATCTTTGGGCTTTTACCCATCACAAAAACGTTTTTTGGTACGATGCCGCTCTACGGTAATAACGTTTGGCTCAGCCTTTTAACCGCAGGCATTGCTTATTACTATGGCTTTGTTAAGCCAGGTCGCCTTCGCCGTGAAACGGGCGTGTCTGCAAATGTCTAGTTCTGGACATTGTGATTGAAGGTTAGGATAGCAATAGTGTGGGCAACCTGCCTGCACTATTTTCTTTTTCCCCAACCCCCTTCTCCCACTTGTTTTTGACAAAAAAATCTGATTCAAACAGCTTCTGGACTGCCTGAATCAGAGGTAAGCTTAGGAGGATTGATGATAAATTGAGAGAGCCTTTGCCTATTCTAGGAAAAAGAGACGATCGGGATAAACGGTATTGATCAGCAGCCAAGCGGTGAAGGCAAGCGAAATGGAAACAACAGCAATGACAGGAATGAGGGAAAGATAGCGAGAGAAATAGCGCGGCTGGCTATTGCTGGCTTGTTTAGGTGTTTGTTGCATATCTCTTGTTCCGGCAAATCAAAACAGTAAAATTATTGTTATAGATTAGCCCGTTTATATTAGGAAAACGTCCTGCCAAAGAGAGGAATTATTTTAAGAGTCAATTGTCATTCTCAATACTTTTTTATTCGGTTTTCTTTTTCCTCTTTGTTGTGATGATTTTGGCTCATTGTTCACAGATTTATACTTCTTTTTGGAAGCATTAATTCTGCTAATATTATAGATTATTTTTGCCTCTAAAGGCGGACGGCAACTCTCGATTGCAATCAATACCATAGTCCGTAACTGTTGAAATAAAATCAGTTGGTATTCGTGCAATGATGAAGGAGCCGAGCATTGGCAACCAGTACAACCATTCCACAAGCTGTGAAAGCAAAATCTGAGAACAATGAATTGAGAAAAACTGAAGTTACGACAACTGATATTGCATTTAATCACGGACTTGAATTAGGCAGGAAAAATCAAAATTACGGCGTAATGATTGCTTGCTTGATTATGAGTCTTTGGGCAATCAGTCTCGGCTTTTTTCTTTCACTGAACATCACCCAATTTCCAGCCTGGCTAATGTCGATCGCCGCACTCTGGCAAACATTTCTCTACACTGGGTTATTCATTACGGCTCATGATGCAATGCATGGTTCTGTTTGTCCTCAAAATCCTAAACTGAATCATGCGATCGGCTCATTATGCACCCTCCTTTATGGGCTTTTTCCCTATAAAGAATTGCTCAGAAAGCACCAATTTCACCACCGTTTTCCAGCCAGCGATCGTGATCCAGATTTTCACGACGGCACCCATAAAAATCCCGTTTTTTGGTATCTCTATTTCATGGTGCGCTACCTGAGATGGCAGCAGATTATTGGGTTTACGATCGTCTTCTACGGGGCTGGGTTTGTCTTCCATCTTTCCCTGAGTAATTTAGTCGTTTTTTGGATTTTGCCTTCAATCCTCAGTTCAATTCAGCTTTTTTACTTTGGAACATTTTTAACTCATCGAGAACCAAAGGACGGGTTTAGCTCGCCTCAACGGGCCACAACGAATGCACTACCTCCCTTCTGGTCGTTTGCTACCTGCTATCACTTTGGCTATCACGAAGAACATCACGAATATCCCCATGTTCCCTGGTGGGAGCTACCCGTCGTCCATCATCATTGCTCTCAGCGTTTTGAATCTCCCTTCTTGTCAAATCGTTGACAGGGATTAACATGACTCACTTTGGTATCATTTGTCCTCCCTATGCAGGGCATCTTAATCCTTTATCTGCCCTGGGGCGAGAGCTACAATCGCGAGGGCATCGCGTTACCGTTTTACAGATTTCTGATTTGGCGCAAAAGGTTTGTTTGGAAGGGCTAGATTTTCATCCGATCGGTGAATCGATTTACCAGCCAGGTTCGCTCAGTGAAACTTTAAAGCAGTTGACTCAGTTAAGCGAAATTGCAGCTTTGCATTACTCCGTTGATTCTTGCCGTCAGATGGCAGAAATGATTTGTCAAGATGCTCCTGCTGCGATTCGGACTGCTGGCATTGAGGCGTTATTGGTTGATCAATTAGAACCCGTTGGGCAATCTGTTGCACAATATCTCGACCTGCCGTTTATCTGCATTAGCTGTGGGCAGGTTATTCACCGCCGATCGGATGCACCGCCGTTTTTCACAACCTGGAACTATCACCATGCAGCCTGGGCACGGCTCCGTAACGCTGTTGCCTATCGCCTTCTCGATCGCAGTTGCCAACCCATTTTGAATGTGATCAACCAGTATCGCCAGGAATGGAAACTGCCCCCTTATCCAGAAATCTATGCATCGATCGCCCAGCTTGCCCACATTAGCCAGCAGCCCGCCGCCTTCGATTTTCCCTATCCAGATTTACCAAAACATCTTCACTACACGGGCCCCTTTCGCAACCGATCGCCCTATCCCTCTGACTTTCCCTTTGAAAAATTAACGGGACAGCCGTTGATCTACGCTTCGTTGGGCAGTGTCCAAAACGCCAAACGAGAAATTTTCCACTGTATTGCTGCCGCCTGTGACGGGTTAGATGTGCAGCTTGTCATCGCGCATGGCGGGGGAATGGATGCGGATGCAGTTGAAGCATTACCCGGAACGCCCTTAGTGGTGGAGTATGCTCCTCAGCAGGAAGTCCTTCAGTATGCTAGCCTCACCATTACTCACGGCGGGATGAATACCGTGCTGGATGCCCTCAGTTGTGGTGTGCCGCTTGTGGCCATTCCCATTACCTTTGAGCAGCCTGGTACAGGGGCGCGGATTCGCTGGGCGGGCGTTGGGGAAGTGTTGCCGTTGTCTAAACTGAAGGCAACCCGTCTACGGCAGAGGATTCAGCAGGTTTTAGCGCATGAACACTACAAGCAAAATGCATTACGACTGCAACGAGAAATTCAACAGGCAGGTGGCGTAAAACGGGCTGCTGATATTGTGGAAAAATCCATTGAAAAACCTACAGAAAATAGATAATTAGAATACTGTAAATGATGGCTATGGGAATGGAAATTTAATAAAATTCTGATTTCCAAGGGTAGGGGTTTAGCGATGCCAAACTCGTACAAATGTAATTTTTTAGGCTGTTAAATTTGTGTTCCTTACTGGCTGCTAAAAACGATTTCTAAAAGCATAAAGTTTCATTCTTAAGACAGACTGGATTCGTCAACAGAGTCGATAGCATAAACATAGCGAGTAGATTGAGGAACTGAATTATGCAGACTGATGCAAATCAAATGGCTGAGAATGCTGCTCAGAACGTTTCAAAGAATGTAAAAAATAGCACTGTTACTCCACCGATCGCCCCAGCCTACAACGGCATCGATCGGAATGCTTGGATCTTTGGCTGGAACCCTCAGCAAGAACTGTGGAACGGTCGTTTAGCAATGATCGGTTTTGTTGCTTACCTTCTTTGGGATTGGGCAGGCTACAGCGTGCTGCGGGATGTTCTTCACCTGATTCGGTAGGTTGAAGTTAAGTGAGATTTTTGCAGTAGTAGTCAGTAATAGTCCGTTAAAGTAGAAGGCGTGGGATTGACCGCGCCTTTCGTTGTGAATACGATCGCCCGTAAATACAATTGCCTGTGAATATAATTGCCTGTGAATATAATCATCATAGAACAATGAAAAGTAAAACCATAAAAAAGTTCATTGTTGGGTTTATTTTTCCCCTGCTCGCTTTGATAACCACCTCGGCTTGTTCACCACCGCAGTCGAATCCGATTCATCAGCTTTATGTGTTTGGAGATAGTCTTTCGGATGCTGGTTCAGTTTATGCGGTGAGTAATGGCTTATATCCACCGAATCCCCCTTACTTTCAGGGTCGATACTCGAATGGGCAGGTTTGGGTAGAGTATCTGGCCGATCGCCTACAGCTTTCCCAAAACCAAACTCACAACTTTGCCTATGGTGGAGCAACAACCGGAGTGATTACCGCTTCCCGCAACTCGGCTACCGATTCCACTCCTTTGGTTCCTAGCCTGCTCAGTCAGGTTCAGACCGCAACTCAGGCAAATCAACCGTCCAATTCTTCAACTCAGGCAACGCTTCACGCTGACACCCTATCTATTGTGTGGGCAGGGGCCAACGACTACTTGCAAGGAAGCACAACGCCCACAAGAGTTGTTGCCAATATCCTTGAGGCGATCGATGCTTTGGTGGATGAAGGGGCACAACGCTTTCTTGTGGCCAACTTGCCCGATTTAGGGCAGCTTCCTGTAACGCGCAATACGGCTAATTCTGAAACGCTCAGCACCTTAAGCCAGGAACATAACCAACTCTTGGAACGATCGTTGGCAGAATTGACCCAGCAGTATTCTGAGCTTCAAATTGCCTTGCTCAGGGTCGATCGGCTGTATCAAGAGGTGATTACGAATCCAGAAGAGTTTGGCTTCACCAATGTCATGAATGCCTGTTTAAGCAGTGAAGGGGTTTGCGAAAATCCCGATCGGTTTTTGTTTTGGGATGGAATTCATCCAACCACAGCCGCCCACCGTCATCTGGCGGATGCTGCCTTTATTGCCCTGCAAGAGCGTGAAATGGTAATAGCTGATGGTTCGATATTGATCTATCCGTTGCCATAGCTGTTTCTCTGGGCAAAATAGTCAGGACAATGGATCGCATCTTCGGTTAATGCTTTGCTGGGATGCACAGGACATTTTAAGTAGTAGCTGTCTGTGTAAAATTGACAGGTTGAACAGGGAATTTGATGTAGTTTTCTTGTCATCTTAGCGGCATCCCGGATGGCTGCTAAAATGCTCCATGCAACTAAAAAAACTGAAGACCAAGCTGCAACTAAGCAAATAAAATTCATTCTTGATTTCTCCTAATTGTTCTGATTTAGAAAATACAAAATGGGTTAAAAAAACTGTAAGAGAAATGTAAAAAAAGTACGATAAACAATCTTTTTTACAGTTCTATTCTTAAGATTTTTATATCTTTAAGGATTAATTACGCCGTAGTAGATTGCAGCTACTCCTAGAAGGGCTGTTAATGAAGCGATGAGCAAGACTCTAAAGCCAATTGCACCCATACATTCTCTCCATTCCTCCTTTTTTGATCTTTATACAAGATAGGCAGAACAGCATCCAACTCAGGAACAAAATCGAATAAATGCAAATGGTGTTGAGCAATACAGAGCGAGAGTTGCTGGTGCTTTTAGATATCTATTAAGTTTTTGATGAGAAATTGGATTGAGTAGTTTACTTTTTTTAATGTTCGTTTGAAGAAAGAAATTCTTTTGATTTAGGGCGATCGAATACTATCAACCTCTCCATATCAGGAGGCTGTAGGGCTACAGGGAGCCTTTATTTTATTTACAAATAGACTTAACAGCTTTTTCATCCTTTAGGTAGAGATGAAGCGATCGACGGGCAGTTTAATGTTTGTCCTAATTGGTACTTCACTGTGCCAGGTGCGTAACCCATTCTGCTGATTTTTTTGGGCTTTTCTACCAGCGAATTGGAGTATTGACTGCCTTTGCTCCACTCTTTGACAGTTAGGCTCACAAACTTTTATGTCTCAATCGCTGGACGTTAGTGATTGAACCTTAAAGTCAATCAGCTTATCTTTAGCTGAGGTAGGCATTTATGGCAACAAAATTTCCAAAATTTAGTCAAGATCTGGCGCAAGATCCGACCACTCGACGGATTTGGTATGGTATTGCAACTGCCCATGATTTTGAAAGCCATGATGGCATGAATGAAGAAGGGCTTTACCAGAAAATTTTTGCGTCTCATTTTGGACATCTTGCAATTATTTTCTTGTGGACTTCTAGTTTGCTATTCCATGTGGCTTGGCAAGGAAACTTTGAACTGTGGATTAAAGATCCACTAAACGTTAGTCCGATCGCCCATGCCATTTGGGATCCCCATTTTGGTAATGCCGCAGTTGATGCATTTACAAGAGGCGGGGCAAATTATCCGGTTAACATTACCTATTCGGGCGTTTACCACTGGTGGTACACCATTGGAATGCGATCAAACCAGGACTTATGGGTTGGCTCGGTCTTCCTATTGCTTTTGGCGGCAATTTTTCTATTTGCGGGTTGGCTACACCTCCAGCCCAAGTTTCGTCCCTCTCTGTCCTGGTTTAAAAACGCTGAATCTCGCTTAAATCATCATTTGGCAGGTTTATTTGGCGTTAGCTCTTTGGCGTGGGCGGGTCACTTAATCCATGTGGCGATTCCAGAGTCACGGGGGCAGCATGTTGGTTGGAACAACTTCCTGTCCACCCCTCCCCATCCAGCAGGGCTAAGACCTTTCTTTACCGGCAACTGGGGGGTTTATGCTCAAAACCCAGACACACCCCAGCATTTGTTTGGAACGGCAGACGGTGCAGGAACAGCCATTCTGACTTTCTTAGGTGGGTTTCATCCCCAAACCGAGTCGCTGTGGCTAACGGATATGGCGCATCACCATTTGGCGATCGCCGTGATCTTCATTATTGCGGGGCACATGTACCGCACGAATTTTGGCATCGGTCACAGCATCAAAGAAATGCTGAATGCAAAGGATTTCTTTGGCAGACGTACCGAGGGTCAGTTTAACCTGCCCCACCACGGTTTGTACGATACCTACAATAACTCGCTGCATTTTCAACTCAGCATTCACCTAGCAGCCCTTGGAGTAATCACTTCTTTGGTAGCGCAGCATCAGTATGCTCTACCGCCCTACGCCTTTATTACGAGGGATTACACCACCCAGGCTGCACTGTATACCCATCACCAGTACATTGCGGGTTTTCTAATGGTGGGAGCATTTGCCCATGCTGCCATTTTTTGGGTGAGAGATTACGATCCTATACAAAATAGAGGAAACGTTCTCGATCGCGTTCTGAATCATAAGGAAGCGATCATCTCACACCTGAGTTGGGTATCGTTGTTTTTAGGGTTCCATACGCTGGGTTTATACGTTCACAATGATGTGATGCAAGCCTTTGGCACACCCGAAAAGCAGATTTTGATTGAACCTGTATTTGCTCAGTTTATTCAGGCTTCTCACGGGAAAGTGCTGTACGGCTTTGATACGCTGCTTTCTAGCCCCGATAGTATCGCGTTCACTGCCTGGCCCAATCATGGCAACGTCTGGCTGGGGGGCTGGCTAGATGCCATTAATGCAGGGAATAACTCACTGTTTCTGACCATTGGCCCTGGTGATTTTCTGGTTCACCATGCGATTGCCTTAGGGCTGCACGTGACAACGCTCATCTGTGTGAAAGGGGCGTTAGATGCTCGCGGAACCAAGCTATTTCCAGATAAGAAAGACTTTGGTTTCACATTCCCCTGTGATGGCCCTGGACGAGGCGGCACCTGCCAAACCTCTGCTTGGGAACAGTCTTTTTACCTGGCAATTTTCTGGATGCTCAACACGATCGCCTGGGCAACTTTCTACTGGCACTGGAAGCATCTAGCCGTTTGGAGCGGCAACGTAGCCCAGTTTAATGAATCGTCGGTGACAATTATGGGTTGGCTACGGGATTACCTGTGGCTCAACTCGGCTCAGCTCATTAACGGTTACAACCCGTATGGGATGAACAATTTAGCGGTATGGGCTTGGATGTTCCTGTTTGGTCACTTGGTTTGGGCAACGGGGTTCATGTTCCTGATCTCTTGGCGAGGCTATTGGCAAGAGTTGATTGAAACGCTGGTTTGGGCGCATGAACGCACACCCCTTGCTAATTTGGTTCGCTGGAAAGACAAGCCAGTGGCCTTGTCGATCGTTCAAGGTTGGTTAGTTGGTTTAGTTCATTTCACCGTTGGTTACATTTTGACCTACGCCGCCTTCCTGATTGCCTCCACGGCCAGCCGATATGGTTGATGTCGTAACGAGTGAGTTAGGACAATAAAAAGTTACGACAATAAAAAGTAGGACAATTGAAGTTCAAGATTGAGTAGGGGCAAGCGATTCGTTTGCCCCTTTATGTTTCTCATGTAAATTTCTTCTCCCTGCGGTGCTAATCCGATTCACAAAGGTGGAGCTGCTCCCAGCAAACCGATGACACCCAACACCATTCCCAGCCGTTCCCAAAATACGAGTTGCTGATACGCTGTTTCACTTGTCTGACGTTGATAGGGAATCAGCGCAATGATTAAATTCAGCAGCATTAAAGATGAGCATCCAGCAAACCATAGGGGATGCACCATCGGGTTTAGGGTAATGGCGATCGGCATTGAAACTACCATGATTCCAATCAATCCCCAAACTATCCCAAAGGCCGTTTGAACGCCCCATTGGTTCGCAATGGTCTTCACACCTTGGGACTGATCGCCTTCTGCATCATGCACGTCCCAAACAATTTCTCGTGCTAGAGAATAGCAAAATAAAAAGAACATGGGATACAGGAGTGCGAAGGGGCGATCGGCCGCTAAACTGCTTAGAAAAATCAGTAAGGCAATAATTGTTGCAACCAATAGATTGCCTAGGACACCACTGTAATTGAGAAGGGGAGAGTAATACCAGAGTAAAATGATACTGATTGCAACCAGGAAGAATGAGTAGAAACCTAGAGGAACGGCTGAGATCAGTGCCAAAGCAAACAAAATAACCGCAGACCACCAGGCGAATCGGAGGGAAAGATGACCTGATGGTAATGGTCTTTCTGGATGATTAATTCGATCTTTTTCAACATCATAATAGTCATTAATGGCACAGGCTGCTGAAGTCATACAAGCTAAGATAATACCTGTAAGAATGTAAGCCTGAAGCGGAAGGGCTGGATTGAGTGCATAAACCGCCGCACTTCCTGCTGCTGCTGCAAGCAACGCAAACGACAAGCGAAACAACTGGATAAATGCGTGAATTGTGTCAATCCAGCGAACGGATTGAGAAGAGAAAATTGGATTTGTCATCATTCACCCTCAAAACACCAGCAGAATCGGTGTAATGTACACTACTCAGTACATTACCAAGTTACTTCCATCATAAGATACGCCAACTTGGAGAGACGGTTTTGCATCCCTCCAAGCCATGATGAATGATTAAGAAAATTAACTTAGTGCGCTACAGCCACCGATCGAGCGTAGTCAGCCCACCGGATAGCAATTGCCAGAGTCCAATGAATGCTAGCACGATAGTAATGTACTGAATCCAGTTCACGATTTCTGCTTTCTGTTTTGCACTGAGATGCTTTGTGGGGAGATGAAGCGATCGTTTCATGGTGTTTGGGGTTGATTGAGATTGAGGGAATGGGCGGGCAAGATGCCCACCCCACAAGAGGTTTGAGGATCAAGGATGCAAATGGAAAAGGGGAGCGGATAGCTTTACCATTTTTTGTAGGGTAAGAATTTACCATTCATGATCACTTTGACTCGATCGCCCTTCGGATCTTCTTCTTTTTCAACATCAATGGTGAAGTCGATCGCGCTCATAATACCATCACCAAACTTTTCGTGAACCACGTCTTTGATTGGCATTCCGTAGACCTGCATGATTTCGTAGAAGCGGTAGATTAAGGGATCGGTGGGAACGAGTGGCCCTAAGCCTTTTACGGGGCAAGCCATCAGTTCAGAGGCAATATCGCCCCCTAAGCCCAAAGCCGTAACAATTTTGGTGGCTTCCTCTGCCGAAGCACTCGCCTGACGGTAAATTACGGCTGCAATCCATACTTCATCGCGTCCAACGGCTGATTCTAATTCGGCAAAGCTGACACCCTTCGCTTCTTTGGCAGCAAGTAACTTCTTGGTGATTTCTGGAAGTTCAATTCCTGGCATGGTTTTCTCCTTCTACAGTACAAATTCTACTTTTGGAGGGCAGCCTGCATTTGGTGGGCACTGCCCACCCTACTGAATTTTCTTTAGCGGATAGTGCCCTACTGATTTCCACTGAATCTCTTATGAGGTGGGCATCTTGCCCGATGTATGAATTGCCTGCCTTTACTTAATCCGGGCTTCTTCAACGGCACGAGTTTCCTTCGTTAAATGCAATTCCATTTCCGACTTCAACTCGTGATAGGCAGGATGCTCATCTAACGTTTCCCGGTGGCGCGGACGGGCAAAGGGCACATCCAAAATTTTGGCAATTTGGGCAGCCGGGCCACGGGTCATCATCACAATTTTGTCGGAAAGTAAGAGGGCTTCTTCAATGCTGTGGGTAATCAGAACCACTGTTTTACGTTGCTGTTCCCAAATCCTTTCTACCTCATCCTGGAGGAAGCCTCGCGTTAAGGCATCCAACGCCCCAAACGGTTCGTCCATCAGCAAGATTTGCGGATTAATTGCTAAAGCACGCGCAATCCCAACCCGCTGCCGCATCCCGCCCGATAGCTCATGGGGATGTTTCCTTTCGGCTCCATGCAGCCCGACTAACTCAATGTATTCCTGGGCGATCGTCTTTTGTCGGGAAAGGGGTAATTTGGGATTCACTGTTTCAATCGCAAATCGGATGTTTTCTAAAACCGTCATCCAGGGCATTAAGCCGTAGTTTTGGAAAACGACACCGCGATCGGGCCCCGGTTTGGTAATCAGTACACCGTTCATCATTACTGCTCCGGTCGTGGGTTCAGACAATCCGGCGATGATGTTTAGGAGTGTCGATTTGCCACATCCGGACGGGCCAATGATGGAAACAAATGTATTCGGCTCAATCTCCAGATTGATGTTCTCTAGAGCAACGAAATCCTTTGATGAACGTCGCTGTAGTTTGCTCATCCAGTCTTGCTGTCCCGGAAAGATTTTGGAAACATTCTGAATGGAAAGATGAGCCGTAGAAGTCATGGAGGAATGGGTCGTGGATTGTGAAGAAATCATCATACTCGTCGTCCAAACGCTACCCAACTTTGCAATAAACCGAACAGGCGATCGAGAATTAAACCCACCAGACCAATCACGATGATTGCAGTGATAATACTGCTGATCTGGAGGTTGTTCCACTCGTTCCAAACAAAGTAACCCAGCCCGGTGCCACCAACTAATATTTCAGCGGCAACGATCACTAACCAGGCAATGCCAATACTGATTCTCAGACCAGAAACAATATACGGAGCCGCAGCCGGAAGAATCACTTTAAACAGCGTCCGCCACCGCGAAGCCCCCAGCGTCTTTGCCACATCTAAGTACGATGGATCGACGTTGCTCACCCCAAACCGCGTATTGATTAAGGTTGGCCAAATGCTGGTGATGGCGATGACAAATAGAGCGGTATTTTCAGAACTTTTGAGCAATCCTAAACCCAAGGGCAACCAGGCTAAAGGAGAAACGGGTTTCAAGATTTGGATAAATGGATCGACTGCTTTAGAGGTGACTTCAGACAAGCCAATGAGAATGCCCAACGGAATCGCAATTACAGAACCGATCGCAAACCCAATCATGACGCGCCGTAAGCTCACCAATAAATGCCAACCAATTCCCTTATCATTCGGGCCGTAATTAAAAAAGGGATCTGAAATCCAACTCCAGAAGTTAACGATCGTCGCGCTAGCGGTTGGCATCAGTTGCGAAAAGAGTCCCAGCCGCACCCCAATTTCCCACAGTCCCAAAACCACTGCAAGGATGAGCAGGAACAGTAGAAAGGCTTTTTGATTGGTTGTCAAGCTGATTCGTTTAGTAGCAGGCTGTGTGCCCTGAATCACGCTGTTTTGCATTGTGCTTGCCTCCCAAGGAACGCAAATTGAATGACCTAAAATTCTTGCGGGGTGGGCATCTTGCCCGTCCAGTCAATAAGACAGAATGATCGTAGATGATTTAACCCACAATCCTAAACATTGAACTTTTCGATCTGCTCTTCGACATAGGCATCGGGATTTTCCGGATCAAAGGTATCGAACTTCAATTGCTCTACTCGGTTTTCATCGGTTGGAGGGCTTTGTCCAAGGGACTGAGACAGTTCTCGCGCCAAATCCGTCATAAAAATGTCGTCGGCAATTTTGGTGTAGTCGGCTTGCACTTCGGTCATTAAATCCCAGCGCACCAACTGAGAGGAAATCCACTTAGCAAAACTCTTCCAGGGGTACGGATCAAACCCAATTCGATCGGGTTCATTGAAGGTATTGCCTAATCCATCTTCAAAGTTACCTGTCAGTACTGCCTGCACCACCTCCAAGGGCTGGTTAAGATACTGGCGATCGATTAATGCCTCGGCAACTGTCTCCCGGTTCGCACTGTCATTGGCATAGGCACAGGCATCAATGATGGCTTTATTCACTGCCTGGAAAGTATTTGGATTTTCATCAATCCAGGCTTGGCTAGCAGCAAAGGCACAGCACGGATGCCCTGCCCACAGTTCCTTACTCAACAAGTGAATATAGCCCACCCCTTCGTAAACGGCTCTTTGATTAAACGGATCAGGCATTAGCATGGCATCCAGGTCACCAGTCGTCATTCTGGCTACGCTATCTGGCGGTGGAACTGCACTGATTTGGACATCGGTATCAGGATTTAATCCACCCGTTGCCAGGTAATATCGAATTAACAGATTGTGCATGGAATAGGGAAACGGAACGCCAATCTGAAATCCTCGAAAATCTTCAGGGCCTTGCACCCGATCGCGATGCTGCATGGCAACGGTAATTGCCTGTCCATTGATATTCTCAATACTGGCAAGCTGAATGGGAAATGCCGTTGAACCGAGTCCTAAGGTAATGGCGATCGGCATGGGAGAAAGCATGTGGTATGCATCCAGTTCACCCGCAATCGCAGAATCGCGCACCGCTGCCCAGTTCGGCATTTTCACCACCGATGCATTCAAACCATACTTTTCGTAAAACCCTAAGGGTTCTGACATTACGATCGGTGTGGCGCAAGTAATGGGAATAAACCCAATTCGCACATCGGTTTTTTCTAAATCGCCTGTCTCTGGCGCATCACCCGCAGATGCTTCTGTGGGAGGAGTTTGGCTGGCTTGTTGAGCACAGCTACTCATGGCAATCAACGCTCCAGCCACGGCAACTTTCTTCAAGAAATCCCGCCGACTAAAATCGCTATTGCGAATCGTGTTACTGAAAAATTCGGTGGCATGAACCCCAAACGCTGCTGCCATCGCCTGATCGAGTCCACCAGCCTCTTTGATCAATTCCCGACACAATCTTTCTCTTGCTGGATTGCCGCCGCCAATCTGCCGCAAAAGCAACGCCTCTTTCAATTCAACCTGCGTTAAAGTGTCTGCAAGGTGCAACACCTGTGGCTTATATACGCCCATTTTGATCAAATCATCAATCAAGTCGGTAGGGCGTTGCGGCATACTCTCGGCAAACTGCCAGTGGTCATAGGGCAATTGATCTGGAGAGTGATTCTGTGGCAAATGATTTCCACCACAGGGACACAGCGATCGGCTAAACAAACCCGATGAAGAATAGGACAGGGACGTTTTTGTTGAAAATGCCATAGGAGAACTCAGATCGACATCAAGGACGAAACGCGAACGACAAGTCCGATCGCAGGGGTTCAAAGTCTATGAAAAGGTTAGGGCAATTGGAGTTGCTGTCACTGAAAACGGATAAACTTGAATAGATAAAGCTTTTCCTAATCTGGCTGCCCGTTGCTATACGTAAGTTATCAAGACGGTTAGCTGTTGGCATTAGAACAATTTTTGGAAAAGTAGGATTTTCTTTAGATTTGTCAGGGGCGATCTTCTCCTTGGGAAGAAGGGTTGCGGATCAGGGTCAATCAGGAACTTGCAAAAGCGACACGCTCCCATTGCATACAGCCTGCGGATGACCCAATTAAATTTCAACGAATAGAAATTAACAGCCTGAAATTCTTGTGGGGTGGGCATCTTGCTCGCCCAGTCAAAGAAGCAAAACAGTGAACAGGTTATTTAATTCACGCTCCTAAGTTCCATCCGATCGAATTCATAACTTGCATCCCCCAGTCGTTCCTTTTTGTTGCTATAACATCAGAAAGTGCTTTAGATGGTGTCATTCTGCTTCAGTCTAATCGTGCTGATCTCACTTATTTAAAGGAGCAAATCGAAGCTGGAAACATTCAACCTGTAATCGATCGCACTTACCCGCTTTCGGAAATCGCAGCGGCCCATACCTACAGTGAAACCGAACACGCCGTTGGGAAGATCGTGATTACGATTGGATAACCTGTCACCCATACAACTACCCCGCCTGAGCAGAAACCGATCGCGCTTCAGACGATCGCCATGCATGGGGAGAGGTGCCGTGCATTTGGCGAAACTGGCGGACAAAATAGCTGGTGTCTGAATATCCGACAGCTTCGGCAACTTGACGAACCGACTGGGCTGTAGTGACTAATAAAGTCCGGGCTTGCGCCATGCGTCGTTCAATAATCCAGCGTTTCACCGTGCGTCCGGTATGATTTTGTACCAGATTGGTTAAATAAGCCGGAGAGTAACCAACTGCCTGAGCGACATCATTTAACCCGATCGCCTGATGATAATGCGATTCAATGAAGCGAAATACATGGTTCAGCTTAGGACATGACGGAAAGGCAAATTGTGAATCGGATAATGAATTAGATGGTTCGGGTAGTTGAGAACGCTTAGTATACCAGCGTTCTAAAGCTGCTCGTCGCTCTAAACGAATTGTGACAGCAGATAAAAACTGTTCCACCGTGCAGGGTTTAGTCAAATAATCATCAGCCCCCAACTCCATACCCTGCCGCAGATCGGCCATCGTGACTTTTGCCGTCAAAAAGATAAACGGTGTCGCTGCTGTAGCTGGATGTTGGCGGAGGGTTGTCAGGACGCTATAACCATCCACATCCGGCATCATAATGTCGCAAACGATCAGATCAGGACGATGGGTTTGGGCAAGCGTAATCCCGATCGTTCCGCTTTCTGCTCCTAATGCACAGAACCCTTCAAAGGCTAAACATCGCAGGAAAATATCACGGGTCTGCGCTTCATCTTCGATGACCAGAATTTTTTTCATGATATTTCTGCACTTGTCAGAATGAACCTGTTCCTTTAGTACTGGTTTAGCGGTATGGTGTGTGGTGTACTGCACTACATTATTGTTCAATGCAGCAATATGATTGGCTCGAAACCGACTTAGAGAGCCTGCGGCGACAGCATCAACTGATTTTGAATTCAGTGGGAGAAGGGGTGTATGGAGTCGATTTGGCAGGTAATGCTACATTTATTAACCCGGCAGGGGCACAGATGATTGGGTGGGATGCAGAGGATTTGCTGGGGCGATCGATGCATGCAGTCTTACATCATTCCCATTCCGATGGCACTCACTATCCCCGTGAAAAATGCCCCATCTACGCTGCGTTTCAAGATGGTATTGTGCATCGTGTGACGGATGAAGTGTTTTGGCGGAAGGATGGAACGAGTTTTCCAGTGGAGTATATTAGTACTCCGATGCGCGATGAGCAGGGCAAGCTGATTGGGGCAGTGGTCGCATTTCGAGATATTACTAAACGAAAGTGGGCAGAAGCCGTTTTGCAGCGGGCCAATGAAGAGCTTGATCAAAAAGTGCGGGAACGAACTGCTGAATTGCGGGAAGCTAATGAACAACTGAAAGAACTCAGCGAGATTCGATCGCGGGTTGTGTCAATGGTGTGCCATGAATTTCGCAATCCGCTTAACAATATTTTGCTATCTGTATCATCATTAGAAAGATATGATGCCCATTTACCGATTGAACAAAAAACGGCTTATTTAGAAGGAATTAAAGCCAATGTCGAACGCATGACGCAGATGATTGATGATGTTTTAGTGATTGGCAAATTAGAAGCAAAATGCTTGTCAATTCGTCCTGTTTTCCTTGATTTAATTGAGTTTTGCCATCAGTTAATTCAGGAAATTCAGCTAAATACGGGAAGCGATCGAATTGTCTTCAAGAGTCGCAATAAATCCTTATGGGTAGAAGCAGATGAAAAACTACTGCGATCGATTTTGAGTAATATTTTATTGAATGCCCTACGGTATTCTCCAGCGCAAAGTCTTGTTCAGTTTAGAGTGTCTCGACAGCAAGAATCTATCATATTTCAAATTAAAGACCGGGGAATTGGTATTCCACCAGAGGATCAACCTTACCTATTTGAACCTTTTCATCGGGGTAAAAATGTAAGCAATATTCCTGGAACTGGGTTAGGTTTAAACATTGTGAAACGATTTGTTGATTTACAACAAGGACAAATCAAAATTGACAGTTCATTGGGAAATGGAACAACGTTTACCATAATGCTCCCACTACCATTTTTCAAACATTAATACCCTCAAAATTCATCCATCTCTTGTGGGGTGGGCATCTTGCCTGCCCAGTCATATCCACCCAGCCATACCAAATCAAACTCATTTTTCATTCTGAATCGGCAAGGTTAGGGTAAATGCCGTTTCTCTCTCTAGTGTGTTATTCAGCATGAGATCACCATTATGGGCGCGAGCAATTTCCCGTGAAAGGCTCAGTCCTAACCCTACCCCTTCTACCTTCCGGTTACGGGACGGATCACCCCGGTAAAACCGATCGAAAATTCGATCGCGTTCGCTGAGTGGAATTGGGTTAGAAGCGTTAGTTACAGTGACGTTCACTTTACCATCCTGTTGGTTTCCTTGAATCTGTATCCAACCCTGTGGCAGGTTATACTTAATGGCGTTACTAATCAGATTCTGTAAAACCTGCATCAGTAAATCTCGATCGCCCCAAACCCAAAGTTCGTCAGCAATCTGAGTCTGCACCTCCAAATGGGGAGCCAGCAGTTCAATATCTTCTGTGATCACCATTAGCATGTCTGAGAGATTCACTTTAACGGTATATAACCGCATCTGTCCGGCATCGGCAAGAGAGAGTAATAAAAGCTTTCGCACAATGCCATTCAGCCGACTCACTTCATCCAGCAAATTGCTCAGATTTTGCTGTAATTCCGATCCGGGTTCAGCGTGTTGCATAGTGCGTTCCAATTCACCTTGCAAAATGGCGAGGGGCGTTTTCAGTTCATGAGCCGCATCCCCACTGAAACGAGAAGCCTGCTTAAAGCTGCGTTCTAGCCGCCTGAGCATTTGGTTATAAACCTGGATTAGCTCCACAAACTCGACATCTGCTTCACCAACAGGAACTTGGCGATCGAGTCCGGTAATGGTGACATTCTGAATTTCGGTCGTCAGCTTGCGAATCGGGCGTAGGGCACTCCCCGCCAGTCCCCATGCCCCTCCAGCGACAACTAACAATGTTCCGCCGATCGCCACCAGAAAGATATTGCGAATGACGGTCATTTCCTGGTCGATCGCTTCCAAACTCACGGCAATCACAGCCTGGGCATGGGCAGACCGCACCGCACTGACCCGCCAACTGCCATTGTTTGTTTGCTGCGTACCAATTCGGGGTTCAGGAACAGGAATCGTAACTGGAGGGTAATCAGGATATAGGTTTGAAGGTTCTGAATGCAGTTCGATATCTGAAGGCGACTGTCTGGAATGGAGTGGAATGGGTGATGGTGATGGCGGTGTGGGTAAGGCTGGAATGCGAAAGTCGGCAGACCAATCATTGGATTGATAAATTGTTATCCCATTTGCCCCAATCACCTGTAAGACGATCGGTGTGGCAGCATCTGTACCTAATTCACCTGGTAAACCTGTCAGAAAAGGTTGCCACCAATCTGGCGATCGGGGACGGGCAGCACGGCGAGTGGGTTGTTCTAATCGGGCATCTAATCGACTAACTTTTGCAACGTAAATTAGCCGCCAAGCGACGATGCCAAATGCCACCAATGCACTACCTGCCAGAACGGTAGACAGAACAGCAATTCGCAATCGGAAAGAATGTAGTTTCACGGGCAAAGCTTTAGGTTAAGACTCTGGATTCCGAAATCGATACCCAACTCCTCGAACGCTTTCAATCCAGCTTGCTTCATCCAGCCGATCGATCTTTTTGCGAATTCGCTGAATGCATACATCCACGACATTGGTATTCGGATTGAAATCATATCCCCACACATGCTCCAAGATTTGAGTACGGGTAAACACTCGTCCGGGAGAACGCATCAGGTATTCTAATAAGTTAAATTCGCGGCTGGTGAGTTCGACCATTTGCTGATCGGATGTCACTTCTCGCGTTAGCCGATCGAGCTTAATGGTTCCCACAGAGAGTAGGTTTTGCCGATCGCCTGCACTCCGCCGCACCACGGCATGAATCCGCGCTACTAATTCTTCAACAAAAAAGGGTTTCGCAATGTAGTCATCTGCACCCAAATTTAGCCCCTCTAAGCGATCGTCCAATTCATTGCGGGCGGTTAGTAGAATAACGGGCACATTTCGCCCCGATCGCCGTAAATACTTGAGAATAGACAACCCATCTTTCCCAGGAATCATAATATCCAGCACGATGACATCGTATTCGTTGTTAATTGCCCGTTGATATCCTTCATCCCCATTATCGCAGTAGTCCACGACAAAGCCTTGCTCTTTCAGCCCTGTCTGGACGAAGTTGGCAATTTTTGGTTCATCTTCAACGAACAGAATGTGCATGGGTTGATGTTATCTCTCTTCATTCCTTTGCTTATTATGTCACTCGTTGAAAAAATTACAGTTTTGTAATTTAGATTCGGGGTTGGGGGTATATTTGAGTCGCTTAATGCTGATCATAATCAATCTTGTTCCTCTTCAATATGGAATAATCCGTAGCGCAGGCATCTTGCCTGCCAGTGGGAGATCACTCGATCGCAATGACCAAATTTAATTTTTAACTTCTATTTTTCAGAGAGAATGAACGGTTGCCTGTGGGTTAGGCTATATCTGGTGCTGATTTGGGTGTCTGCATTGCGGTGACTTTCAATTAGAACCAGAGGAGGAACGATCGCCATGATTGCAGTGTCTAACAAAACCCCAATATCATTTGATGAATTTATCGATTGGTATCCAGAGAATTCAGAGAATCGTTATGAATTAAAACGAGGGGTGGTGCTCGAAATGCCTAAACCGAGAGGCAAGCATTCCAGGCTGGCAGGGGATTTGGCATTTGAGCTAGGCACAGCAATCCGGCAGGCAAACCAACCCTATTTCATTCCTAAAGAGTGTGTGATCAAAATTGCCAATGACACCGGATATGAACCCGATATTGTGGTTTTAGATGAAATTACGATCGCGGATGAACCTCGTTGGGAACGAGAATCGATCGTCACGTTCAGCCAGTCCATCAAACTGGTGGTTGAAGTGGTTTCAAGCAATTGGCGCGATGATTACCTGATTAAATTGGCAGACTATGAAGTATTTGGCATTCAAGAATATTGGATTGTCGATTATTTGGGAATTGGAGGTCGTCGCTACATTGGCTCACCCAAGCAACCCACGCTGACGGTCTGTACGTTAGGAGAGGGAGAATATGAACTCCAACAGTTTCGCGGCGACGATCGCCTGGTTTCCCCAACTTTCCCAAATTTGCCATTGACGGTGAATCAAATTTTCCAGCCTGGTGAATGAAAAGGGTGGGAATTTTGCTGAAAATTCGATCGCCTGCGTGTAGGTTAGGTTATATCTAGTAGCAGTAGCGATCGCCCTCCCTTGTTGCCGTTTTCATGAAAATCCTGATTCTTGCCTCCAACCCCCGGAAGGATCTCAACCTGAACGAAGAAATTCGAGATTTACAAGGTGTGATTGATCGATCGCGCCAACGAGAGCAATTTAAAGTTGAACTTGGATTAGCGGTTCGTCCAGGGGATTTACAAAGACTGCTGTTGGAGCATGAGCCACAAATTGTGCATTTTTGTGGGCATGGAACGGGGGAACAGGGGTTAATGTTGCAAGATCCTGCTGGGCAAGAGCGGCTTGTAACAACAGATGCCTTGAAGAATTTCTTTGAACTGTTTTCAGATCAAGTGGAGTGTGTTTTGCTGAATGCCTGTTATTCAGAAGTACAGGCGGATGCCATTGTGGAACATATCAACTATGTGGTTGGCATGAGCCAGGAAATCCGAGATGATGCGGCGATCGCATTTGCCACAGGATTTTATGGGGCACTCGGATACGGGCGATCGATTGAGCAGTCTTTTAAGTTTGGTTGCAATCAAATCCAGTTGACCATTTCAGATTTTGGTAAGTCGGCTCGTCGTTCAATGGTGTCGGAGTCCCAACGCAAGCTGGAAGTGGTTAAGGTCGTTGAACAAGGGATTGAACAAATTACAATTCCAGAATATCTCAAGCCCAAGCTGAAGCGAAAATCTGATTTAACAGTTTTGAGCTATCCCATTGCAGAAGGCTCAACTGAAACACTTTCATCCAGTGAGCAAGTTGAGATCCAACTGAATATCGATCGGACGTATGGCAAAGAGATTCAGTACAAGGAATATCGGGATCAGGTTAGGGAATACTTAGCCGATCGCAGGCTGGAAGAGCATGAAAAGGTGTTTCTGGAAGAACTGAGAAAAGAACTCGGATTGTCGGTTGAAGAAGCAGAAAAAATTCTCAGTGAAGAACAAGCCCCCATTAAAGAAGATCAGGAAGCCTATACTAATCGACTGAAGGCATTAATTAATCGCGGTTTATATCCGTTTAGTCCGGCAATTCAAGCGAGCTTACGCACATTCCAGACGCGCAGAGAACTGACTGATCAGGAAGTTGAGGAAATTTCCCAACCGATCCTGGAGGCGGCGGAGATTGCCTATCAGGAGAAGAAGCGGCGACAAAATTTTGTCGAAGTGTTAGGAAATGGGGTGACGCTGGAAATGGTGTTCATTCCAGGTGGAACTTTCATGATGGGGCAGACTCAAGAAGAAAAACAGCAGTTAATTCAGGAGGCTGGCGAAGAAAAGTATCAAAAGTATTACGCCAGGGAGTTACCTCAACGCAAGGTTACAGTTCAACCCTTTTTTATGGGTAAGTTTGCCGTGACGCAGGAGCAGTGGAAAGCAGTTGCGGCTCTGCCAAAAATAAATCATGATCTCAATCCTGATCCATCTTTCTTCAAGGGCGATCGTCGTCCAGTTGAACAAATTTCTTGGCATGAAGCGGTGGAGTTTTGCGATCGGCTTTCTCAAAAAACGGGAAGGCAATATCGATTACCCAGTGAAGCAGAATGGGAATATGCCTGTCGGGCTGGAACCACAACCCCTTTTTATTTTGGAGAAACGATTTCAACGGATCTGGCAAACTATGACGGAAATTACACCTACGGTTCAGGAGTTAAGGGGGTGTATCGAGAGCAAACAACTGATGTGGGTAGTTTCCCCCCAAATGCGTTTGGGCTGTACGATATGCACGGCAATGTTTTGGAATGGTGTTTGGATCACTGTCATGAGAATTATCAGGGTGCGCCGATCGATGGAAGCGCATGGGTGACAGGTGGAAACAGCTATCGCAGGCTGTTGCGCGGTGGTTCGTGGGTCAACTATCCCAGGGGCTGTCGGTCTGCGTATCGCTACTACGTCGATCCCGGTGATCAGAATATCTACCTTGGTTTTCGGGTGGTTTGCGGTTTGGCGTGAGGACTTCCTTGCCCTTTGTCCTTTTGCCCTCTTGCTCTTTACACTTCTTTACTTTTCCCTAAAGCGAGCGAAGCGAGCGATCAAAAAAAATTCACTTTGGCAGAACGTTAATATAAACCACAAAGACACAAAGACATAAAGAACTTAAGGAAAGCGATCAAGATTGTGTGATACAAGATAAGAGTTCAGACGCTTGTTTGTACAGGTGATCTGAACTGGGGCAGATCCCGTAGCTGATGCGCGGTGGTTCGTGGAACAACAATCCCAGGAACTGTCGGTCTGCATATCGCAACTACAACGATCCCGGTAATCAGAATAACAACCTTGGTTTTCGGGTGGTTTGCGGTTTGGCGTGAGTACTCCCAAGTTGTCAGAACTGGTCGAAGGGATTTCGATCGGGCGTACACCGGGGAGTCCAGTCTGCTCCTGTGATGGGGATAACCTTATCCAAAAATCAACCCGAACCGGATAGCTTGGTAGCCTTGGGCGAAGAGTTGTCCGGTTCACCCTTGAAAACTGTTGGCAAGTAGGAGCAATTTGCGAATCACTTCTACCCTAGTACAGACGCAATGAAAAGTTTAGGATAATTAGAGGAACCAACGCTGATAGGGAATCGATCGATGAACGCGAAGGAACAACTGATCCGAGAGATTGAACAAGCTCCAGATGCCGTAGTTGCGGAAGTTCTCGACTTTTTCCTGTTTGTCAAACAACGTGAGCAACAAAAACATCAACACTCCTCTCCTGCCCAAATTTTGGAAGAGATTGCAGCTTTACCCCTGGAAGGCAAATCAGACGGAGCATTCCATTGATGCAAATGGAGCAATTTCCGTAGCGCAGGCATCTTGCCTGCCAGTGAGTGATTTTTCACGCAAAAGCAAAACTGGGATGCACCGAAACCAAATCCCTTTTCCGGACAAGACCACGATCGAGTTCTCAGGAAACCAAAGTAGACATACCCAAAAACAGTATGAGTAGTCCAATCATTACAAAAGTCATTGAACAAATGAATGACTTACCCGATGACCTACAACAACAAGTTCTGACCTTCGTTCTCACTCTACGGCAAGAACACCTGCAAGAATCAGGTAACGCCTGGGATGTATTGGAGGCTTTGACCGGGACTGTTGAAGCTCCCGCCGACTGGTCAGCAGAACATGATCACTACTTGTATGGCACATCTAAGCATCGGGAAACCGAGCCATGACAGGCGATCGCTTGTTTTTAGATACCGCATTCATTCAAGCCCTACTCAATTCCCGCGATAATTACCATAATCAAGCAAAACGACTGTTTCCTCGTATTCGCACTGCATCCGAAGTCTGGATCACAGAAGCTATCTTAACTGAGGTTGGTAATGCTCTGAGTGCATCCAACCGCAACAGTGCAGTTCAATTTATCAAACAGTGTTACCGAACCGACAATATCAAAGTTGTCAATGTTGATACAGAGCTACTGATACAGGCACTGGCACTTTATCAATCTCGATCCGATAAAACCTGGGGGTTAACTGATTGCATTTCCTTTGTCGTCATGCAAAAACAAAACTTAATTGATGCAGTAACAACCGATCGCCATTTTATTCAAGCAGGCTTTCGTGCCCTAATGCTGGATAGTTAAGCAATTCACGTTATTTTTCCTCTAAAAACTGAATCCGATCGATCGTATCAATTGTGACTTGATTTAGAAAATCATTGATGATAGGCTCAGCAACAGTCATCTTTTTATCTGCAAAGCTGAAAAGGTGACAGATCACCTAGAGACGAATTCTCTAGCGGAGGTCAAGCGTCGCCGACCAAGCTCACGCTCAACCTCCTAACCACAGACTAAACCAGCTAGTCCGGGCTAGGGTGTATGATAGCACCCGATGCTCTCGGCTCGCGTTGTCTGAAAAAGCTGAGAGCGAGTCTCTAGGGTTTCTTTCAACCCTAGATCAAGGAGTTTTAGCCTCATGTCCGATGAATTTATCTCCATCCCGACGGGAACCGATCGCCCCGTCAAAGCTTCACGTCGCTCTGTGAAAATCCTGATGATTGGACAGCCCGAAGATGTAGAAATCACGATCGCCCGTCTGTATCACTGCGGCTTTTGCAGAGTCGAAGATTGGTCAAGACCCCTACCCTTCTCGCAAATTCAGGAAGCGACTGCCAGAGAACCGGGAGAAATCATGCGAATCTACAAACGATCGATGACCCTCTAAGTCAGGGCGCACAGCAGTACAGCCCCTACCAGATCTCCCTTTATTGCTCTCTTGTGGGGTGGGCATCTTGCCCGCC
>PVWD01000309.1 GCA_003003615.1 filamentous cyanobacterium CCP2
AGCCGAAGGTGCAAGTTCGGATCATCACAACTGATGCAACAGGTACAGATGAATGGCTGGGGATTGACGACATTAATATTACATCCCTGCCGCTGCCGCCCAGTCCTACGCCGTCTGAGACACCTCCTGCGGTTCTGAGTACCGTTGTCATTAACACAAATGACAGTGGTGAAGGGTCACTCCGCCAAGCCATTCTCAATGCCAATGAATTAGGCGGCGGCACAATCACCTTTGCCATTCCCACCACCGATCCAGGCTACACCGCGACAACTGGAACCTACACCATCAACCTCCAATCTGGTTTACCTGTCATCACTCAGACCGTAACGATCGACGGTTGGAGCCAAGCTGGTTTTGCTGGAAAACCCCTGATCGAGCTAAACGGAACAAATGCACCTGGAACCTTTGGGTTAAATTTGCAAGCCAGTAACTCAGTGATTCGCGGATTCGTGATCAACAACTTTGCGGCTTCAGAGGGTAACGGCGTTGGCATTGGCTTGTTTAATGGCGCATCGAATAACTGGATCTACGGTAACTATATTGGAACCGATGTCACTGGAACGATCGCCAAGGGCAATGGTCAGATGGGCATTTGGATTGGTGGTTCGGCAGGGAGTGGCAACCGAATTGGTTCAAACACTGACGGTTCTGATGATGCGAATGAGCAGAACATTATCTCAGGAAACAATACCGATGGCATCCTGATTCAAAGTGCTGGCAATACGATCGCCGGAAACGCAATTGGCACAGCAGTAGATGGGTTTACGGCCCTTACCAACGGACAAAACGGCATTCGGATTGATGCGTCTGATAATGTCATTGGCGGAACAAGTGCAGGCAGCGTAAATGCGATCGGGAACAATGGCGCGAATGGAATTCTGATTACAGGTGGCAATGGTGTAAGTATTTTCAACAATTTCGTCTTTGCAAACGGGCAATCTGGGTTAACGCTATACGGCTCTGCTCACACCGTTGGCGGTAACACTATTACATCTAACAGAGGCACGGGGGTTACGGTCTATGGTTCTGGGGTTGCCGTTCAAAGTAATTATATTCACTCTAACGGTGATCTAGGAATTGACTTAGGGGGAGATGGAGTCACTGCCAATGATTTAGGTGATGCAGACATGGGAGCAAATGGCTTCCAAAACTTCCCCATACTCACCGGCGTTTCATCCGATGGCACGAACACCTACATTGCAGGTAGCCTCAACAGTACCCCTAATTCTTCATTCCGCATTGAGTTCTTTTCCAACAGCAATCTTGATGCATCTCAACAGGGAGAAGGCAAAGATACAATTGGCTTTATCACTGTCACCACTGATGCGAATGGGAATGCAAACTTTGCTGTAACTTTGCCGATCGCCACATCCGTTGGGCAGTTTATTACCACAACGGCAACTGATTCTGTAAACAATACTTCTGAATTTTCAAAGGGTGTACCCGTTACCGTTCCCATATCCTTCCTGGATGTGGTTGTAAATGAAATTGCTTGGATGGGAACTCAAGCCGACGCAGATCATGAATGGATTGAGTTGTATAACCCTTCTGATAGCGCGATCGACCTGACCGGATGGATATTGACCGATGGAAATAACCTGAACATTACCTTGAGTGGGACGATCGCCGCAGGAGGCTACTTCTTGCTGGAGCACGGAGATACAGCGATCGTTGACATTACCGCAGACCAAATCTACACGGGTACTCTCAACAATACTGGTGCGACCCTTACCCTGAAGGCAAACGACGGTCGAGTGATTGATATCGTCAACGAAGATGGGGGAATCTGGGCTGCTGGAGTGGATGAAGCAACCGGACGTTTTAGCATGGAGCGGATTGACCCAACGATCGCGGGAGTGGATTCCAACTGGCGAACCAATGATGGGTTTACCCGTGATGGCATTGATGCGGCAGAAAACCCGATTTACGGTACTCCCAAAGCTGCAAATTCCCTGGGAGAAATTCCTGTTCTGAGCATTAGCAATGCCAGCATCATAGAAGGGGACACTGGAACCCACACGATATCCTTCACAGTGACACTATCCCATCCTTCTAGCCAAACTGTAACCGTCGTTTATGTCACAGAAGATGACACGGCAACGGTAGCAGAGGAAGATTATGTAGGGATTCCCTTGACCAAGCTGAGCTTTGCTCCTGGTGAAACGAGCAAAACCATCAACGTTACTGTCAATGGAGAAACTCAACACGAGTCCGATGAAACGTTTACGGTAAAGCTGAGCGATGCCACGAATGCTACCATTCATCCTGAAGCTGCGATCGGAATCGGCACAATTTTGAATGATGACGGACAACCAATCGCATCAATCAGCCCAGCCACGATCGAAGTCAATGAAGGAGAAAGTGGCTCAACTTTCCTCACATTCACCGTCACGCTATCTAACTCTAGCAATCAAGTCGTTGAAATCTCCTATGGCACCGTCAACGGCACAGCATCTATCTCCGATCTGGATTATGTAGAAAACTCTGGTACGCTTGTTTTTAATCCAGGTGAACCCCTCAGCCAAACGGTGACAGTAGAACTGATTGGAGACAGCCAATATGAAGCCAGTGAAACGTTTACAGTGACGCTCACCGATGCTGTTAATGGCAGTATTAGCTCAACGGATCACACAAGTAATATCACAATTTTGAATGATGATCCGATTCCTACTGTATCGATTAATCCAGTTGAAGTGACTCAACTAGAAGGCGATAGTAATGTAGTTTTATACACCTTTACAGTCAGCCTATCGAATCCCAGTAGCGAAGTGATTACGGTAGAGTATAGTACGCAAGATGGCACGGCGATCTCAGGAGAAGATTACACTGCGGTGAATGGAAAGCTAATTTTTAATCCGCATGAAGATCTCAGCCAAACGATCGCAGTTTTAGTCAACAGTGACAAGATCTACGAAAAGGACGAGGATTTCACCGTTCAATTGCTCAGCGCAGACAACGCCATCCTTGATCCAGAATTCCATCAGGCGAAGGGGATAATTACCAATGATGACCCTATCCCCACAGTATCTCTGAGTCCGGCGATCGTCAGTTTTGAAGAAGGAAATAGTGATACCGTTGCGTACACCTTTACCGTCAGTTTGACGAATCCGAGCGATCAGCCGATTACCGTTGCATACACAACTAATGATGACACCGCAACTGTTGCTGACGGAGACTACATCGATAATGACGGGACGCTCACCTTTAATCCGGGTGATCCGCTTACGAAAGATATCACCGTTTTGGTCAAGGGTGATCGCACGTTTGAATCGTCTGAAACTTTTACAGTTATTCTGAATGATGTCAACAATGCCATTCTGGATGAATCGCAAGCGGTTGGAGTCGGTGTCATTTTTAACGATGATCCCCGACCGAGCCTCAGCATCGATAATGTTTCAACATTGGAAGGAAATGCAGGAACAAAAACGGTTATTTTTACCGTTAGCCTGTCTAACCCCAGCGATCAGCCCATCACAGTAGATTATGCCACCCAGGATAGCACTGCCAAGGTTGCTGATAGCGATTACCTCAGCAAAGCTGGACAACTGACCTTTACTCCTGGTCAAACTCGCCAAACGATCGCCGTTACGGTTAAGGGAGACACTAAGCGGGAAGCCAACGAAGCGTTCAATTTGGTATTGAGTAATCCCAGCAATGCCACGATCGGCAAGTCCATTGGAGTTGGCACAATTCTGAATGATGATGGAATTCCAGTTGTTTCGATTGTCTCCAACCCAGTATCCCAGCAAGAAGGCAACAGCGGCACAATTTCCCACAGTTTTACTGTCCGACTGTCCAACCCTGCTGATACCCCAGTGACAGTCCGTTACAGCACCCAGGATGGTACGGCAAAAGTTGCGGATGGAGATTATCTTCACAATCGGGGTGCGCTCACTTTTAACCCTGGCGATCGTTCAAAAACCATCACTGTGCTAACCAAAGGTGATACTAAGTTTGAAACGAATGAAACCTTTGGTGTCAAATTAAGTCAGGCAACCAATGCTGTGATTCATCCTGATGCAACGCTTGCAGCAAGTACGATTCGCAATGACGATCGCCCTCCAACGGTTTCCTTTACCACTGCCAAACAATCCGGTAAAGAAGGCGATCGACTCAGGGTGACAGCCCAACTTTCCGCAGTCTCAGGCGTTGATGTAACGGTTCCTCTCCTCTTATCAGGAACAGCAACCAACAGCAAAGATTACACGATCGCCGCAGATATCATCTTCATTCCCGCAGGCAGAAAGAGTGGCAGTGTTGCGCTAGATTTGCTCACAGACGGACAAAACGAAGCGGATGAAACGGTAATTCTTCAAATGGGAACGCCCACAAATGCAATCAAATCGGGAGTCACAACTCAAACCATCACCATTGACACAACCGCTTCCAGTGCGGCGATCTTTGCAATTACACCAAGCGTTCGCGAATCAGGGATTGATGCCATCACGATCCAGTTCAACGAAGCAATCACTAACTTTACACTTCAAGATCTCAACCTGACCCTGGATGAGCAAATCCTTTCCCTGGAAGGAGCCGTCCTCAGCACAATAGACAACATCACCTGGACAGTGAGCAACCTGACAAACCTCACAGAAACTGAGGGCGTTTACCAAATTGCTTTACAAACCGGAAGAATTACCGATTTGGCTGGCAACTTGCTTCCCGAAGGAATCAGCAGCACCTGGATCACCGGACGTACTGGCAATGCCCTGCCAAATATCAAGTTCAAACAGGCGAAAAACGGTGTCCAAACGCGCGGAACAAACGAATCTGAACTGCTTCATGGCAATTGGCGTAATGACATCATTCATGGCGGTAGCGGTGACGATACGCTGATTGGAGGACGCGGCAAGCCTCAGTTTGGGCACGATCGCCTCTACGGTGATGATGGTAATGATGTGCTTTATGGCGGTAACGGCAACGACTCTTTAGAAGGTGGAAGGGGCAATGACGCACTTTATGGCGGCAAAGGTCGAGACTTGTTGATCGGTGGAGATGGCGACGATCGCTTAGTCGGCGATAAAGGTCATGATATTTTGGTGGGCGGCAAGGGGCAAGACACCCTGACAGGCGGCAAAGGGCAGGATATGTTTGTCTTTAATGCCCTAAACGAGGAATCTGATTTAATCACCGATTTCAACGTAAAAGAAGATCTGATCGATGTACGCCGGATTTTCTCCAATCCGCTTTACGTGGCTGAAAATCGATTTGCTCAGTTCCGTCAGTTCATACAACTGAGGCAGGTTGGCAGTAATACTGAGGTTCGTATTGATGCTGACGGTAGTCGGGAGGGTAATACATTCACCCCGATCGCAGTTCTAAGTAATCGTTCAGCCAGTACCATTCAAGCGCGTCACTTTGTCATCGGCTAACCTACACTTCTGCAACGGAAAAGTTGATCCGATCGAGCATCCGCAAATGAATGGCGGGCTATGAGCGCAAGTCCATTGATGGAAGTTAAAAAATAAATTCGGTCACTTCGATCGGGCATCGTCCCACTGGCAGGCAAGATGCCTGCGCTATAAACTACCAGATTAAATTTTTAACTGCTATCAATGGACTTAACCCCTCTTTCAGCTATTGCTCCTCTTCCCTCTTTTTTGTTTCTTCCGGTTTGTCACCTGTCGATCGCACCCGAATCACGCGACTGAGGATATCAAACCAAAAAGTAGACCCCATCGATAGGGCAATTCCCGTAATTGTCCAACCGATGATGGGACGCAGAATGGGTACCGCCCAGGTTTGGCTATCCCTTTGTTGAACAGTGCGATTTGCCTCACTCCAGCCGATGGGTAAGGGCACATCATCCAGGGCTTGGTTCACAGCATCCCGAACTTCTGTAAGGCTTGTCTGCATATTTCTGGCAGGTTCTGAGGTAGGGACAGCCGTATCGGTGACTTCGCTATTGGGCAAGGTGGGCAGGGTGGGTGCAGTGGTTGAGCGAGTAGCTTGTGCGGCTTGTGTCATCGTGGTGCGAAGGAGCGTGTCTCTGGAAAGGCGATCGATCATGTGTAGCGTATCAGCATTAATCAACACGGCCACCAGAAAACCAATCAGGAGGGCGATCCCTTTGGCATTGCGGCGATAGACCCCTGAAGCACGTTCCATTGATTGGTTAAACCAATTTGCCACTTCTCGTTCCAGTTGGCGAAATTCGTCTTCCAAACTGTTGGCTTTCGTGCGGGCTTGGTGAGCCAGACTGAGCAGGTTTTGTTTGAGCGGAGTGGGTAAAGTGGCGATCGTTTGCACCAATTCAGGACTTTCTCGATTAAGATGCTCCACGACTTCTGCTGCCCAAGGGGAAAACCTGTGGTTGCGAGGGTCTTCAGCCATGATGAGGCGCAAAACTTCAGTAAGGGTTGGCTCAGCATGTTTACGGGCAATTCCGCGTTTAAGGTAGAGCAATCGTCGCCGGATCACCTCTTTGCAATGGTTTTCGTCTGACAGAAGCGCGTCGGCGTTGTCAATAAACAAAGTAAGCTGTTCAGCAATATGGTTTAAGCTAGCAGACAGAGAAGCGCGACCACCAATGAAATCGTTAACTGAATGATCTAAATTCACCTCTAGTTTCTTAAATTCTTTTTCCATCAGCGACCCCTCTCCAAGCGAAAACGGATCATCTCCTAAACTCATTCTCAGGTCTTCTAAAATATCCCTCAAGGCATCCAGACTTTCATCGCGAAACCTTTGGGCAGTAATTTCGCTGATAGTCTGGTTTAGTTGATTCAGGTTCAGCGTTTGCAGCAGCGCAACGGAGAAGGTGTCTGGTGGAATGTAAGAAGGCGCACTCGTCTGTTGACCGAAGACATTTCTCGATCGCGTGACTTGGCGAAAGAGGACAATGATGCCGTTTGCAATGCGGCGAAACCCTTCTGCGAAACCCCCTTTTGCTTGATGATTCAGGCTTCTGATGAGTGGACTGTTATAGAATTCTCCGACAAACTTCTGGTAAGATAGCTCTTTGCTGTATTCCCCGGTTAGTAGGGTTTCGATCGATTTCTTCAGGTGTTCGGCGCGCCACTGCAAGATGGTTGCAATCAATTCTTGGAGTTCAGAGGTCAGCAAACTTAGGATTAGGTAGACGAACACTAACCCGATGGCGATTTCGACAACAAGGGGCAGACCCATCCTACCGTAAACTCCCAATGGTTTGTAGACGCTCCAAACCTTAGCATAAGGCGATCGACTAAGGGAATTGTTTGTTTTGGCAAATAAATTAACTGATTATTCGTCCCCGGCTTCTGCTCGCTGCTCCAAAAGGGTTTGATAAGCAATCTGAAAATCTTCAGCCGTAATGTGGAGAGACTCCGGATCGGATTGATTTTCCAGACGGTAACGACGAATCGCTTGCAAAGCTGCCTGATTGCTCAAGAGTGCTAGATCTGCACCGTTCCAACCTTCCGTTTGGGTGGCCCATTCCGCCAAATACACATCTGAAGCCAGGGGACGATCGCTATTCTGCACCTGCAAGATGGCTAGTCGGCTAGGTAGGTCAGGTAAATCTACTTTCAAGCGTAGATCTAACCGTCCGGCTCTCAGTAGGGCAGGGTCAAGGGCTTCCGGGCGGTTCGTCGCTCCAATTAATAAGACATTGGAACAGCCCTTTAAGCCATCTAATTCTGTCAACAATTGTCCGACGACTCGATCGCTGACTCCCGAATCGCCTTGATGTCGGCCGCGTGCCTGTCTCTTATACACATCT
>PVWD01000060.1 GCA_003003615.1 filamentous cyanobacterium CCP2
TCGGTTCCTTCCATTGTTTCTCTACGAATCCCTTTGGAATTTTATTGGGTTTGGCGTACTGTTTTGGATTTCGCGTCGATTTAATACTCAACTGAAAGATGGCGATATGACTTTGCTTTATCTCATCTGGTATCCCTTTGGCCGGTTTTTTATTGAATTCCTCAGAACTGATTCCTGGTTTTTTCCAGGGACACCGTTTAATGTGGTTCACATTCTCTGTGTGATTGCCATCATTGCCTCAGCGATCGCACTTTATCTCCGCCACCGCCAACCGAAGTTCGTCAGATAATCTTTGTAATCCTGATAATCTTTACCGATCGCAACATTTCGCAGCTAAATTTACTTTCACTCTGAACAGTTTATTTCAAAAGATTTAGCTCAAATCTAAACTCACTGCACTTCCAGTCTGCCTTTAGTCAGAAGTTCTGCAACCTCTCCTTGTACTCACTCTTTGGAGAGAAGCGATCGACCCCAATCTGCTTTTAACTTAGTCTTAATGTAAATTAAAGCGCGTCGTTCAAAGCGCAAGTACGCATCAGCGTAATTAGGCTACGAAGTTCAGTCGCTAACAGATTGCATTGAGTGACGCATTTCCATGAGGTAAGGATGATCGATGGTCATCCCCTTTGTGATGCAACAGTGTCGCTGAATCACGACGCAAAAAGGAGGAATACGAATTATGGCAAGTAGCAAGATTAAGAAATCGGGCTTTGGAACGCTGAGTTTAGCGTTGTTGACGGCAGTTATGGCTGCCTGCGCTCCACCTCAAACCGCAGAAACTGAGCCTCAGGTGGGTGAACCAACCGCAGAGGAAACGATCGATCCGGGTGCAGCCGATGCGGGTGATGTAGCGGATGATTATGAGCAACTAATCGGTCAAACTGTTACGATTCGTGGTGATATTGATGAGCAGCTTTCAGACAATGTTGTTCGGCTAACGGCTGATGAAGGCTTGTTTGGCGGCGAAAATATTATGGTGGTTCTTCCGGATGACTTTGTTTTGCCCACTGAAGAAGGCGGCGAAGATGTTGTGGCAAATCGAATTCAGGTGACAGGCGAAGTTCAGCGATTCACAGCCGCAGAAGCACAGCAGTATAACCTTCAAGATGAAGTTGCTGAGGATGAAGAAAGGCCGCTGATTGTGGCAGAAACGGCTGCCTTATCTCCTGATGCGGGTGAACTCTCGGATAACCCAGAGCAGTTCTACAACCAGACCGTTGCCATTGAAAGCGATGATCTTGAAGAGATCGCTCCGAATACTTATCGGATGGGTGGCGGCTTGACAGGTGGAGACATTCTGGTTTTGAGCGAACAGCCCCTTCAGGAACTGATCGATCAGGGTGAAGAACTCGTAATTACTGGGGAAGCCCGCCAATTTGATTTAGCTGAATTCCAGGAACAGTACAACTGGGATGCTGAGCAACAGCAAGAAATTGCAGAGAACTATGCGGATGGCCCTGTTATTGTGGCTCAAGAAGTCTTCCCTGTGACTGAAGGGCAACAGTAAGCTTTGACAAAACCATTGTGTTACCTAAAACACAACTCACTGCGACGAAGTGATGTTGTTTAGAACACAAGCCACCTCAACAATGAAGCGATCGTCTTTCCAAATCCGGCAGGAGGGAGGGGGGCGATCGTTTTCCACATTAAGTCTTTCTTGGCTGCTATGGCCCTATGCAATCACGTTAAGACAGTTCCGTAATACCAAACCTACCGTTTTGGGTTTCAGTCACCTGAGATTGTCCTAACCTTTCCATCCGTTGCCATACCTGATCATTTGCTGCCTATGCTGCTTGCAGTTCATCTAAGGTTGCTAAAACCTCAGTACTATGAATTGCTGGTTTCACCCCCAAAAACCGTGCCCGCATCATGCCGTCCGGATCAATAATGTAGGTGTGTCGGAGAGATACGACATTTAACCAGGAACCATATGCTTTACTGACGTTTCCACCCACATCCGCCAGTAGGGGAAACCTTAAGCCTTCAGAATCGCAAAATTCAGCGTGAGATTCCACATCATCCGCACTAATTCCTAAAATTTGAGTATTTCGTGCCTGATATTTAGGCAAATCCTGCTGAAAGCGTCGTGCTTCTAAGGTGCAGCCAGAGGTGAAATCTTTGGGATAAAAATATACCACCACCCACTGCCCCCGATAGTCGGACAGCGAAATTTCACCATCCCCTGTATTGGTTGGCAAGGTGAAGTTAGGAGCAGGCTGATTGAGGGGCGGCTGTGTCCCTCCCAACGCGCAGGCAGACGGAGTGACCGCAAGGGACATTACCCACACCAAACAGCAGGCGATGAAAGACTTGAAAAAAGCACGACGAAGCATCATGAGTCAGGGAAATTAATGAAGGAAAAGATATCGCGATCGATTAATTAATATAAGTTTACAAACATTGAGGGGGTAGAGCAAACTGGTGGATCAATCAGGGAGATTGTTCTCGTCCCAAAGACAACATCGGGCAGTCATTTGGAGGAAGTTTGAGGTAGCGGCTGCATTCATCGGGGGTTAGTTGGCGGAGACTGCGATCGCGGGACAGTTTCAGCAGCATTTCCCAGGTTGCTGCCCAAAGATGCACTCTGCCGTCCTTTGTGAGAGTGGCAACGTACTGTCCATCTGGGCTAAAGGAGACCTGTAAAAGTGGCATCGGTTCAAGCTGAGTATTTGGACGGTTCAAGCGCAATTCAGCCTCAACAGCACCCGTTTGTCCGTTCCAGAGGTAGGCCGTTCCGTCGGCTCCAGCCGTCACAATTCGCTGACCATCGGGGCTAAAGGAAGCATCCATGACAGCCTGTTGATGCTCGGCTAATACCAATTGTTGCTGTTCACTGCTGACCTTGAAAACTCTGGCAATGCCATCCCAGCCTGCGGTGACAAGCTGCTGACTGTCAGGGCTAAAGCTGGCACTGTTCACTGCATCCGGATGGGCAAAAGATTTCACCAGTTTTCCTGTCTCAACCTGCCACATGCGAACCGATCGATCCCAGCTTGCACTGACGACCCATTCTCCATTAGGGCTGAATTGAGCCTGTTGCACCGTTGCTTCATGTCCTCGTAATGCATGGAGCAGTTCCCCTGACTCTACATCCCACAGCCGCACAGTAAAGTCATTGGCAATAGCCATCAGCAAACGACTATTTGGGCTGAAAACGAGTTGTCGAATGGCGATCGGCTCACGGTTGGCGCGAAGAGGTGAGGCTGTAGAAGACAGACTATCTTCAGGCACAATAGATTCAGTTTGTGGCAATTCTGGATTAGTTTCAGAGGGTGGAACTTGGGCAGGAGGCAACACTTCACTCAAAACGGCATCTGGAGCAATCCCCGATCGCCAATTTTGAATCCGATGAACCAGTACATTGGATTGATCTGCCTGAATCCGCCGAATATCGATTTGCCCTTCTGCGGTAGCAACTGCCATTAATTGTCCATTTGGACTTAGGGCAACACTACTTAAGGCTTGATGAATTTGGGTTGGGTTAGCGGGATCGGTGGATGCCGTTTCGATGGTGCCCTCTGCCGCAACCGATAGCTGTAAAGGAAGCTGTGCTGTTTCAGAGCCAGCAGCGTAAAGCATGGAAGGGTGGGATTCCACAGAAACGGGAGCCAACTCGTGGAATGGGTTAATAGCCAAAAGCTGCTGCCAAAAGCTTTGATTTTTTTGGGAAGCTTCTGCACTGGACGGAGGAGACGATCGAAAAAGGGCAGTTTCTTCACTTTCTCCCGTCAAAATTTGCCAATGCTGAAATTTGCCATCCAGAGAAACCGTCACCAGACTGGAGCGGCTGGCGGTTGCTGGAGTAGGTTGAGCCGATCGCAGATGGCTAGCTGACTGGGAGAAATCTACTCCTAACTGAAGCGACAAAAGCTGGGCTGGGGCTGCTGGCGATCGGTTGGATGAGGGTGGTAGTAGGGGATGATGAGAAGCAGGTTGCCAGGCAACGTCCTCTGCTTTTTCAGATTCTGTCTGTGTTTCAGCCGTTTGGCTTTGGGGCGCGTCGCTCTCAATAAACATGGCCCACTCAATTGGAGCACTGGGCAACGTTAGGGTGGGCAACTCTCCTCCAGGCTCCGCCGACCACAGCCGCACCATCCCATCCGCACTGGCGGTTGCCACATAGGTTCCATCCGGACTGAATTGAATAGCCTCCACCGATGCAGCATGTCCCGGCAGAACTCCGACCCGCTCTCCAGTTTGTGTATTCCACAGGTTTACACCGTACATACCGTCCGATCGCACATCCTGGGAACTCGCCGTGACAAGCAAATGACCCGTTGGGTTGAAGCTCCACAGGTCAAGATCAGCCGTATGAAAATCCGGATTGGGCAGAGGCGGCTCTGGGGCACCAAACGTCATCATGCTCTGGTGAACTTGACCCGAATCAAAATCCCATAGCCAGATGTGATGGTTTGTATCTGCAACGGCAAGATGCTGCTGGTCTGGGCTGAATTGGATATGGAGTAAATTTTGGGGCGATGTAGCAGAACCACCTGAGCCTTGCTGTGGGACATTTCTCTCAGGTGGTGTGCTGGATGCTGGACTATGAGGTGCTGAGCTAGAAGCCATAGACGGCTCAACGCCAGATAACTGCACAGCCTCCTGAAGCTTGGGAGAGAAAGTTCGCAGCAGTTGTCCGCTTTTGTCCCATAGTCGCACCATTCCATCCAGGCTAGTTGTCGCAATCCGTTGCCCCGTCTCATCAAAAATAGCTTGCTTGACCGCATGGGGATGGGTCAATGTGGTTGCCGCTTCAACCTTCAGCGAATTCGCTTGCTCAAAATTTAGCTGCCACAGTTTAGCGGTGCGATCGTCTCCTGCCGACAAAAGAAACTGACCGTCAGGGCTAAATTCGATCGTATTCACAGATGCCGTTTGGGGTAAGTGGGCAGCACGGGTTCCGGTATCCGTTTGCCAAAAGGTAATGGCGCGATCGGCTTGAAGCGTTGCTAACCATACCCCGTTTGGGCTGAAGGTTAACTGGGTAACGGGGGCTGAGGTTGGGATTTGACGAATTAGCCCTCCTGATTCCACAGACCAAAGATGAATCAAGGATGCATCCTGGCTGATTGCAGCAATGTAACGACTATCGGGACTAAAGGCAATCTGAGTGATGTTTGCAGTCTGAATATTTGCAGCAGGAGCATTTGCAGCAGAAGTACGCGCAACAGGCGGCGGGCAATCCTCCTGGCATGAACTCATTCTGGCAGCATGGCTAGACTCTGAAGCCCACAACAACACTTTGTCCAATTCAGGACGGGCGTTGTAAACCGTTTGCGGATTAAGTAACCAGAGGCGAATCGTGCCATCAGCCCCAGCCGTTGCCAGATAGCGGCGATCGGGACTAAAAACCACCTGGTGAACGGCATCCGTGTGTCCGGGTAGCTCTAGCTGCAAGCGCAGATTTTGCAATGCCGATCGCAAACTAGACTGTGCCTCAAAGCTGGCTCCTCCCTCTTCAGCAGCCAACCGACTAATGAGAAGAGCCGTCATGGGGTCATTATCAACATCTTTCAGAATCGATTGAGCAATGGCTGCTCGTTCCCGTGAAGTTGCCTGCTGTAGCTGCTCGGTCTTTTCATGGTGCGATCGAACATTATTGTGATAAAGGCTAAACACCACAGTCAAGGTTGCCAACAGCACTGAAGGAATCGCAATTTGTAGCTGGCGCGACTCTCGTCTAACTCGCCGCATTTCTGCCTGACTCACCGCAATAAACTGCTGCGCCAATGCCGACAGTTCCGGAGCATGGCTCTTTAAAACGTCCTCTGCTTCGCGCAAACGTAACCCATACAGCAAATAATCTCCCTTGGAAGACTGCCCTACTGCATCCCACTCCTGGGCTGCCTGTTCAATTCGGCGTAAGTGGCGCAGCGTCTCTCGGCTTTCATTCAGCCACGTCCGCAGCAATGGCCAATTCCGAATTAACGCCTCATGGATTACATCCACATCTTGATGGGTCACAATCAGCTTGGCAGCAACCAGTTTCTCCAACACCCGATTGACCACCTCTTCAGGATATGCCGGACTCACCAACTCAGACTTTTGCACCCGACGACGTGTATCTTCCGCGCCTTCTCCTAGCTGCGTCAGCGAGAGAAAAATTCGTTTTGCAACCTCCTGTTCCCGCTGCGTCAATTGATGAAAAACTTCAGTTGCCCGCGTTTGCAGCGTTCCCCGGATGCCGCCGAGTTCCTGATAGGCTTGCAGAGTTAGCCGTGCTGCCCCACCTTCTTTACTGATTTGACGATGCTGCCAAAGTTCCATGAGGGTATATTGCAGGAGAGGCAGTTCCCCCGGAGCACCCGAAATATCCAGCAGCATGGTGTAGACCAAATTCGGTTCACAAATTAGCCCTACTTTCTGAGCCGGACGCAGGATGGTTGCCTTAATTTGGTCATATTTCAGGGGTGTAACGGGCAATTGGTGAGACTCTATTTTGTGGCAGAGTTCTTCATGCAGTGAACATTTAGACAAAAAGTCAGACCGTAGCACAATCACCACACTTAGGCTGTCTGCGGCAACCGCCATTGCTTCCACCAGGCATTGAAAAAACTGCTGCCGTTCTGCTTCTGCCCGTACCCCCCGCACCAAGGTAAACACATCTTCAAACTGATCAATCACCAGCAATAGCCGAGGGCGTTCCTTTCCCGCCAACTTGGCTCTATCCGCCTCAATGGGCAAACAAGCTCGCACCAGCTGGGCTAAACCCGCTCCACCATCTTTTAAAAAGGTTTCCACCCGCCGCAGTTGTTCGGCTCGTTCCAGTTCTGTCCCGTTTGGCTCAATAAAGGCAGAGGCTAAACCCTTAAGAGGATGCGCTGTAGGGGTAATAATCTTGATCCGCCAGCGATCGTCTCCTGAAGCCGTTTTTTCTTCGCGGAGTTGTGCCACCATGCCCGCCCGCACCAGGGATGACTTGCCAATTCCTGAAGCCCCAACCACCGCCACAAATCGATCGGTTTTGAGTTGGTGAACTAATTTGTTGGTTAGATCTTCTCTGCCAAAGAAATATTCTGCGTGGGGTTCATCAAAAAAGCTGAGTCCGCGATAGGGGCAGCGATCGGTGGTTCGGTTCGTTAAAGGCAGGCTAGACTGCAACCCACTCCGGCGCGTTAAGACAATTTCGCTACCAGAGCTTTCAAACAAGGGCTGTTGAATCTCACCCTTCAGAGCATGGTTAACGTAGTCAGTGAGGGAGTGGTTCGTTACAATCCCTGACTCAACTCGATTGGGATCTAATCCAGTCAGAATGGCTTGCGTTAAAACGCTGTAGGGACTGTCCAACGATTCAAAGGCGGTTTCATATTCTCTGGATGCGGCGATAAAAAGGCGATCGGTGCCAGGACGCGCTCCAGGATCGGCTTCCAGGAAATTGAGCAGTTCACCACTATGGCAACAGTCTAAAATCACAATTCGTTGGCGAACTGGGCTTTCCTGAAGCAGGCGACGCAGCCAAAACAAAGATAATCCATAGAAACCTTTCTCTGGCTGAGAGTCGCTGAGGGCAAGGTATCCTTCCTGAATACCGGCATCACGCTGAATCCCATGCCCAGAGAAGTAAAAGAGAGCCGTTTGGGGGATGTTGTTTCCTTTGGGTTTAAAGAGGCTAATGAGGGCAGTTTCCAGTTCGCGCAGCGTTACCTGCGTTTTTTGCCCTACAGCGGGCTTTCCCGCTTGAATCACCTCTGGGAGCCGATGCACCCGAAACTCTCCATTTTTGTGTAACTGTTGGGCAATTATCTCGGCATCCCTGGCTGGTGCTTTCAAATTTGGCAAGGACTGATATGTATTAATTCCTACTGCTAATGCGTCGCGCACAATTCATCTACCCCGTTGCATCCATCCAATCACCAAACATTTATAGAACACCATTGATTGAAGCTTCGCTTTAGAAAGCTCTTGCTATCAAGAAAAATAAAAAGAAGAGTGATACTTTGAAATAAATCGCCATTAAATCTCTGATGTGAGCCTGAAACGCCGAGAAATAAAGGGAACACCATCCAGAAAGGCCAACTGATTTCCAGACGGATTTCTAGTACCTAGAAACGAAGATATCCAATATTTTCTACTCTGTAAAAGGGGGTTATAGCCCTCACGGGTTGATAAATTTGATACCTAAAAACCCTGGAATATCAGTTGTTCAACCTCATGAAATTGCTGTAAAATTTCCGTTGATTTACGGAGTTAGCCAATTAGATGTCCCTTCTCATTTCGGGTTCTGCTTAACGTAAGTTATCAATTTGTTGGACGATCGAGACAGTCTCGTTATAATCTCGGTTGAATGCACCATTTTTCTGGATCAGCGTCTAGAATTTTTTAAGGATAGATTGTGTCCTGAGTAAGGTGTTCATTTTCATTGGCTAGAGATTAACCAGGGTTTGCTCTACTAGGTTTCTGTTTGACCATCTGACAATTCATCCGATCGTCGTCAACAAGATCGTCGTCAACGAGGCTGATTTGTCAGGCTTACCTTTGTAGATATTGGCTAGAGAAACCTTTTGTTTGCTCTAGACCACCCTAAGTAAGTCACCATATGAGCAAAATTTTGATTGAATCTGATGCAACGGAAGAAACGCACCTAGAGGATAGTACGTCCTGGTACGGACAGGGTGACGTTTTAGCAAAGCAGAGTCGTTATGATGAGGCACTTGCTTGTTTTGATCGAGCGATCGAGCTTCAGCCGGACTACCACGAAGCTTGGGTATTTCGGGGAGTCGTTTTGATTCATCTGGAACGCTACCAAGAAGCTCTGGAAAGTTGCGATCGAGCCATTGAACTATGCCCAACAAACTCTGAAGCTTGGATTTTTCGGGGTGCTGCCCTGCACCAACTCGGCAACTACCGGACGGCCTATGCCAGCTATGAGCAGGCTCTAGGAGAAACCTCCTTACCCGTTGTGGATGAGTTCTGGAGTTGGGTGAAACGAGCTTGGTCAGACTTAATTTAGGTGGAACACGGCTCCAGAGAAAACGGCTTGCTCATCAGATTGATAAGATGTAGGGATTAGAATCCTTTGCGCTGAGCAGCTAACTGAGTGTGCCTATCGAAACCATCTACGGTCATCTCCAAGGACTGAAACCAAACCAACTGAAGCAATTGCAGCGGCTATACCATCAGCGTTTGCCGGGCGATCGGTTTACCACGCCTGAATTCGCTCAACGGTTAGCCGCGATCAGCACAGAAATTAATCAGCCCCTCTGCACTTACATCAATCGTCGAGGGCAAGTCATTCGTGTGGGTGTGGGAACAGTCAGCCAAACCCAAATTCCGCCGATGGAACTGCCTCGCTATGGTGCCGAACGGCTAAGCGGCATTCGCTGTATTGCCACCCAACTGAAGCCCGATTTCCCCAGTGATGCCACCTTAACGGCAATGGCTCTGCAACGGCTAGATGCCCTGGTGTTATTAACTTTAACCGGGGGAGGCTTTGAGCGAAGAGGCGGCGGTGCCACAGGGTATGTCAAGGAAACCCACCTTGCCCATCTGGTTCCCCACCCAGAAGCCAATTGGACAGTTTCACCCGCTCTGAGCCTGGATTTGTTAACCCAGCAAGACTTTCTTGATTTGGTCGAAGGGTTAGAGGAAGAATTTCGGCGGGAGTATGTTGCTCAGCAGGTAAGTCCAGACCACGATCGGGTGGTGGTCGTGGGGTTGATGACCAATGATTTAACGGCTCGTCGGTTTCAGGATGGCTTAGCGGAAGTGGGCCGGCTGATTGAAACGGCAGGCGGCGAAGTGCTACAGGTTGTACATCAGAAGCGATCGAGTCCGCATCCGCAAACGGTGGTGGGTGAGGGTAAAGTTCAGGAAATTGCTTTAACGGCGCAAACGGTAGGAGCGAATTTGATTGTGTTCGATCGCGACCTTTCCCCTGCCCAGGTGCGGAATCTGGAAATGCGGATTGGGGTGCGGGTGGTCGATCGGACTGAGGTGATTCTAGATATTTTTGCTCAGCGGGCTCAGTCAAGAGCCGGAAAATTGCAGGTGGAGCTAGCCCAGTTGGAATATATGATGCCACGTTTGGCAGGGCGAGGGCGCACCATGTCCAGGTTGGGGGGTGGGATTGGCACGCGAGGGCCAGGGGAAACAAAATTGGAAACGGAACGACGGGCGATTCAACGCCGGATCTCTCGCCTTCAGCAGGAAGTCACCCAACTCCAGGCCCACCGATCGCGCTTACGGCAGCAACGACAGCATCAGGATGTCCCGTCGATCGCCATTGTGGGCTACACCAATGCAGGCAAATCAACGCTATTGAATACGCTCACCAATGCGGAAGTGTATACGGCTGACCAGTTGTTTGCTACCCTTGACCCCACCACCCGGCGGCTAATCCTTACCGATCCGCTTACGCTGGAAACTCAGGCGATCGTTTTAACCGACACCGTAGGGTTTATCCATGACCTGCCCCCCTCTTTGGTGGATGCTTTCCGCGCCACCCTGGAAGAAGTCACCGAGGCAGATGCCCTGCTGCATGTGGTGGATCTTTCCCATCCTGCCTGGCAAAGCCAAATTCGATCGGTGATGTCCATCCTCTCAGAAATGCCAATTACACCGGGCCCGGCTCTGCTGGCATTCAACAAAGTTGATCAGGTAGACAGCGAAACCCTTGCCTTTGCCCAAGAAGAACATCCCCATGCGGTTTTCATCTCGGCAAGCCAGCGAATTGGTTTAGAAACTTTACGGCAGCGATTAGCGCAATTGGTGCAATACTCTGTTTCTCCTGGGTATTTTCCAGATTCCAATTAGAATCGTCTGAGGATTTTTACTAAATCCTGATCCAAAAATCTAATCAAAAGCAATCTATGGTGTCTAAAAGAGGTTTGCATCGCTTTCCCCTATCGATCGGGTTGCGGGCTGGTGTAGTATTGGGACTGTTGATGGCTGTACTGTTGGGGCTGAGCCAACCTGAGCTTGCTAAAGCTGTACCCCACCGCTCTGATCATCAACCTACTGTTGTTACCCAAGTTCTCGCTATGCCTGCCCCCACTAAACTTTCTGCCAACGAATTGGATGCAGCACTCAGCGAACTCGGTAGTTGGAGCCTGCAAAACGACAAACTGCATCGACAGTTTCAGTTCAATTCTTTTGTGGAAGCGTTTGGCTTTATGTCAAGTGTTGCTCTCGTTGCAGAGTCAATGGGGCATCATCCTGAGTGGTTCAATGTTTATAACCGCGTCACGGTAGACCTAACTACCCATGATGCAGGGGGTATTACCAGTAAAGATGTGGATCTCGCTCGGCGCATGAACGAACTAGCTCAGTAATTTCCTGCCCGTGTTTCCTGAAGCAACTTCCCCAGGCAACAGTTTTTTAAGAGAAAAAGTTAGACTTCTGCATAGGTTAATCTGCTAAGAACTGTTGCAGTTGTGGTGAAAAGAATTCTTGTTATTGTCCATCAGGAAACCTCTGATCCTGGGTTAGTGGGTCAATTGTTGCGTGAAAGCGGTTATACGTTGGATTTGCGCTGTCCGGCGATCGGGCATTCTCTCCCAACAACGATGGAAGGGTATGCTGGGGCGATCGTGTTGGGTGGCCCCATGAGTGCCAATGATGACGACACTTTGCCCTTTATCCGAACAGAACTAGACTGGATACCGATCGCGCTGGAATCAGGGAAGCCCTATTTGGGAATCTGCTTAGGGGCGCAGCTATTGGCGCGGGTATTGGGTGGGCGCATAGATCCCCATCCTGAAGACATTCGAGAGATTGGTTACGTACCCATTCAGCCAACTCGCTGTGAACACAACCCCTTAGCAAATTTGACTCACGTTTACCATTGGCACAAAGAAGGGTTTACCCTTCCCCAGGAAGCAGTGCTGCTGGCAACCGGAGCGGTATTTCCTCACCAAGCCTTCCGCTATGGGAAATCCGCCTATGGGGTGCAGTTTCATCCCGAAATTACCAGAGACATGATTGATATTTGGATTGAACGTGCCGGGGATCAGATTGACTTTCCGGGGGCACAGCCCCACGCTGAACAAACTAAAGCCCACGATCGCCATGCTGCTACTGTAAAGAACTGGCTAGATGAATTTCTCCCCTATTGGCTGAGTTCTGATCAAGCAAGCATTCCAGATGGGCGATTATCTGCCTAGGGCTTCGATCTGCCGTTGCCATAACTACTTATGGTGAAGGAGCGGGTTTTTGTTAAAGTTAACGAAGAAAAGTAACGCTCAAAAAATTGCCTGCCTAGAAATGTGTAGGGTGGGCTATGCCCACTCATCCTGAACCACCAAGACGCTCCCTACGTAGAGGAATCAGATGCTGCGCCTAGAACATATTAGTAAGATTTACCCAACGGGCGAAGTCCTGAAGGATGTGAATTGGGAAGTTAAGTCGGGCGATCGGGTTGGCTTGGTGGGGGTGAATGGGGCAGGAAAATCGACGCAGTTAAAGATCATTACCGGGGCAGTAGAACCGACAACGGGCGAAGTGATCAAGCCTGCAAGTTTAGAAATTGCCTATCTGACCCAGGAATTTGATGTCGATCCGCAGCATACAGTGCGAGAAGAGCTTTGGCGGGCATTTGCGGAAGCGAACCAAGTGCATGAAAAGATGGCTGAAGTGCAGCACGAAATGCAGTCTGCTAGCCCTGAAGAACTGGACGATCTCATTCATCAACTCGATCGCCTCCAACGACAGTTTGAAGCATTGAACGGCTACGAATTGGATGCAAGGGTTGAAAAAATTCTGCCGGAGGTGGGGTTTAAGCTGGAAGATGGCGATCGGTTGGTCAGTGCGTTCAGCGGCGGTTGGCAAATGCGAATGAGTTTGGGCAAAATTTTGCTGCAAGAGCCAGATTTGCTTCTGCTCGACGAGCCGACGAACCATCTCGATTTAGAAACGATTGAATGGTTGGAAACCTACCTGAAAGGGTTAACCACACCAATGGTAATTGTCTCCCACGATCGGGAATTTCTCGATCGGTTGTGTACTCAGGTTGTGGAGACAGAGCGAGGGGTTTCCACCACTTACTTAGGAAATTACAGTGCCTACCTGGAGCAAAAAGCCATTGCCCGCGAAGCCCAGATGAGTGCCTATGAGAGCCAGCAAAAGGAAATTGAAAAACAGCAGGCCTTTGTCGATCGATTTCGGGCCAGTGCAACCCGCAGCACCCAGGCCAAGAGCCGCGAGAAACAGCTAGAAAAAATTGAATTAGTGGATGCACCCGTTGGGGATCTGCGATCGTTGCGCTTTCGGTTTCCGCCTGCCCCGCGCAGTGGACGAGAGGTCGTAATCATTCAAGATTTGACCCATGTTTATGGGGAAGACATCTTATTTTTGGGAGCAGAGTTGTTAATTGAGCGTGGGGATCACATTGCGTTGGTTGGGCCCAATGGTTCTGGTAAGTCTACTTTGCTCCGTTTGATGATGGGAATGGAGCAGCCAACCGAAGGCACCGTTAAGTTAGGGGATCATAACGTCATTCCCGGTTACTTTGAGCAAAATCAGGCGGAAGCTCTTGACTTAACCAAAACCGTTATTGATACGATTCATGATGAAGTTCCGGATTGGACAAATCAGGAAGTTCGGACGCTTTTAGGGCGATTTCTCTTTAGTGAAGATACGGTTTTTAAGCAGGTGGCTGCCCTGAGTGGGGGTGAGAAAGCGCGATTGGCTCTGGCAAAAATGCTATTACGTCCAGTGAATTTACTCATGCTAGATGAGCCAACCAACCACTTAGATATTCCGGCAAAAGAAATGTTGGAAGAAGCCATTCAAAACTACGATGGTACGGTGATTGTTGTCTCCCACGATCGCTATTTCATCTCCCAAGTTGCCAACAAAATTGTTGAACTTCGAGAAGGAGAATTGCGGTTATATCGGGGTGACTATCACTACTATTTAGACAAAGTTAGTGAAGAAAAAGAGAAGTTGAAGCTAGCTGAAATTGAGGCAGAAAAAGTGGCCAAAGCAGAAGCTAAACGCCAAAAACAGCGAGACAAAGAAAAACAGAGGCGCGAAACCAAGAAAGCTAAGATGTAGGCAGCGATCTGTATTTGATTCATTCAGAGTTCATATATCAAGAATTTGTAATTCAGTGCTTCTTCTTCCTGACTTTAGGGCAACACTTTGAAAGCCTGAATGGTATTATTTCTGAGAAATTGTAAAGTTGAAGGGCTATTCACATGGCGCAGATGCCGATTTCTCCAGTTGTACTGGTGATTCTAGATGGTTGGGGCTATCGCGACGAGGTCGATGGCAACGCGATCGTGGCTGCCAATACTCCTGTCATGGATAGCCTTTGGGCTGCTTACCCTCATACGCTCATTCGCACGTCTGGTAAAAGCGTTGGTCTGCCAAACGGACAGATGGGCAATTCAGAGGTAGGACATCTCAATATTGGAGCCGGGCGGGTTGTTCCCCAGGAACTCGTTCGGATTACGGATGCCGTTGAAGATGACTCCCTCCTGAGTAACCCTGCTTTAGTCAAGCTCTGCCAGGAGGTGAAGCAGCGAAATGGCAAACTGCACCTGGTTGGGCTGTGTTCAGAGGGTGGGGTTCATTCTCATTTGTTACATATTACAGGGCTGCTGAAACTTGCTAAGGAGCAGAACATTTCCGATGTCTGCATCCATGCGATCACAGATGGCCGAGACACAAAACCCAGTGATGGCTTAAGAGAGTTGCAAACCATCCAGGGGTTCATTGATAAATTTGGGATTGGGCGGATTGTCACCCTGAGCGGTCGGTACTACAGTATGGATCGCGATCGTCGTTGGGATCGGGTGCAAAAAGCCTATGAAGTGATGACCCAGGATGGTGAAGGGGATGGGCGATCGGTTTTGGAAATTTTGCAAGCTTCCTACGATGCTGACTTGACGGATGAATTTGTTCTGCCTACCCGCATTGCTCCAGGTGCAGTAGAAGCTGGGGATGGGGTGATTTTCTTCAATTTTCGTCCCGATCGCGCTCGCCAACTCACACAAGCCTTTGTTGATCCAAATTTTCAAGAGTTTGAGCGGATGCAAATTGCCCCCCTCGGCTTTGCCACGTTCACTCAGTATGATCCCAGCTTCCCCGTTCTAGTGGCATTTGAACCGCAAAACCTGAATAATATCTTGGGCGAAGTGGTTTCCCGACACGGACTACGCCAGTTCCGCACTGCCGAAACTGAAAAGTATGCCCATGTCACCTATTTCTTTAATGGCGGGATTGAAGAACCGTTTGCAGGGGAAGACCGGGGGCTTGTGCCCAGCCCAATGGTAGCAACCTACGATCGCGCTCCGGCAATGTCGGCAGTTCAGGTGACGGATGGAGCGATTGCGGCGATCGAAAAGGGGATTTACTCGCTGGTGGTGATTAACTACGCGAACCCTGATATGGTGGGGCACACCGGAAATATTGAAGCAACGGTTAAAGCCCTTGAAACAGTTGATCATTGCCTGGGACGGTTGCTAGAGGGCATCAGCAAGGCCGGTGGAACAGCCATCATCATTGCAGATCATGGCAACGCTGAACGGATGCGCGATGAAGATGGCAACCCCTGGACGGCCCACACAACCAATCCGGTGCCCTTTATTTTGGTAGAAGGCGAACAGCGCAAAATTCCTGGACACGGAACCGAGGTTGCCTTGCGATCGGATGGTGTCCTGGCAGACATTGCCCCCACTATCTTGCAACTGCTGAACATTCCACAGCCTGAAGAAATGACGGGGCGATCGATGATCTTATCAGCAGATGTGGACTTTCGCGCCAATCGGACTCCGGTTCGGGTGTCTCTGTAGTTCATTGCAGTTCGATCTAGATCGAATGATCCCTGTAGAATGAGATGTAGTGTCTGCTACGAAGTCTATCTCTATGTCATTAACGGGTATTGTTGAAATCCTTTGGGCGGTTTCTGGACTGGGTTTAATTATCTTGGTTCTCTTGCATAGTCCGAAAGGCGATGGTTTAGGTGGTTTGGGTGGACAAGCACAGCTATTTACCAGCACCAAAAGTGCAGAGGTAACGCTGAACCGGGTCACTTGGGCACTAACTGCCATCTTTATGGGGCTGACGGTTGTTTTGAGTGCAGGTTGGCTCGTTGCCCCCCCTCCGGTTCCGCCTGTGCCTCCCCAATAGACGCAGAATGGTGCGTAAAGTAAAGCGTCAATTGCGGCAATGGCAACGATTCAGACTGCTGTTCGTTTGTCTATTGCTCTTGGCCTTTTGGGCTGGACAATTTCGCTTACCGTCGTGGGCGCAGGGCAGTGTCTCTTCGCCCTCATTTAATACTTTTCAGCTCGATCAGGTCTTACCAGAGTCTCAAGCTCATCCTTTGCCAGACGCTTTAGCTCAATGGTCAACGCCAGAATTACCGGATGACTATTTCCTGGAGGTAGAACCCACCCCTCTGGGCTATTTGGTGTGGACTGAGTTTCCGGTTCGAGTGTTTGTGGAACCTTTGGCAGTGGAGCCATTCACATCGCCTAACCCTGCTGAAGTGGCACGATCACAGCAGTGGATCACATCCGTCACAGCGGCAATGGATGAGTGGAATGTTTACTTACCGTTGCAGCAGGTAGAATCTCCTGAGGCAGCCCATATTACCATTTGGCGCAGTGCCCCTCCTTTGCAAAGGCAGCAGGACTCTGAGCAACCGAATCAGCCCACCACAGCCCTAAATCTTCCTCGTGTACGGGCAGCCGAAACTCGCTATCAGCTATTTCTCGATCGCCCGGACAATGCTCCTCCCCGCATCTCCCATCGATTTACGATTTACCTTAGCCCAAACCAAACGGCAGACTACACCAAGGCAACCGCCCGCCACGAGATTGGCCACGCCCTTGGCATTTGGGGGCACAGTCCTGTTGAAACCGATGCCCTCTATTTTTCACAGGTTCGCACCTCTCCTCCTATCTCTGATCGAGACATTAATACGCTAAAGCGAATTTATCAGCAGCCAACCCGCATTGGATGGGCGATCGATCTGGAAAGCTGAGCAGGAGCGACTAATACTTTACGCAACTTCATCGGGTGTATCCCACTTTTGCATTTACATGATGGATAGTTCATTGGCAGGCAAGATACCTGTGCTACGGAAATGGATCAATTTGCATCAATGGGATGCTACCACTTCATCCATCTGAAATTGGAGCTAATGCCCCTCGTAGCTAATTTCATCTGATTGGTAAGATGGCGGTTCAACGTGAATCACCACCCGCACAGGGCTAAATTTTTCTTCGAGCTTTGCCTCCACGGCTTCAGTAATTTTATGGGCAGTTTCAACATCCTGCGCGTTTACGATGAGATGCATTTCAATAAAGGTTTGGCGGCCCAGTAAACCCCTAGAAGCAATACTGTGACAGTTGATCACCCCTGGAATCTGCATCACGATCGCGTGAATCGCTTCTGGGGCGATAGCCATTTCATCCACTAGCCAGGGCAGATTTTCTTTAATGACGAGCCAACCGCTCCAAAACACCATTAGCGCGACAGGAAACGCCAGCACCAGATCTAGCCATTGAACATTCCAAATCCAGATGCCAACCAAGCCCCCCAATACGCTGATAGTTACCCAAATATCGCTCATGGTATGCCGGGCATCCGCAATCAAGATTTGGCTGCCAATTTTTCGTCCGACTGCACGCTCATAAAAAGCAACAAAAATATTGATGCCTAAAACAAGCAGCAGCAACCATAATTCCGAAGCTGCAATTTCTATTGCCTGGCTCCCATTGAGGATGCGATCGATCGCACTTTCCACAATTTTGAAGCAGGCAATCCCTAAAAACGCCGCGATGCCCAAAGCTCCAACGGCTTCATATTTCTGGTGTCCATAGGGATGGTCGCGATCGGGTTCAGGGGAAGCTAGGCGATTGGTAAACAATCCCAGAACATTATTTACCCCATCTGTAACGCTGTGAATCGCATCTGCCAATAAGCTCAGGGAGCCTGTCCACAAGCCAACGGCTGTTTTTAAGCTCATCACCACCAGATTCAAAAACAGCGTAATTAGTAAAACTTTACGAACAACAGGTCGCCGATCGATCGCCACGTTTGGTAAAAGGAAACTGCTAGAAGGAACCGCAGCCCGAAACAAGCTAATTATAGGCAATTCAAAGGTGCTACAGAAGTTAAATTAAGCCAGTCTCAATATTAATGTTTGCGATAACCCTTCACTACCAACCTTCTCCTGCTTCCCTACACATTCCTTTTCTGCACCCACCCCGCTACTATGGGTAGCAGACTTCGCGAACTACCTCCCCAGTTACCCTAGCGAACTGTATAGTACCAAGCTGTATAGTACCAAGCTGTATAGTACCAAGCTGTATAGCTCCAAATCGATCTAACTATATCTAAATAGATCCGATCGCCAAATCTATGAACATCCAGCAGTGATTGCATTAACAAAGCCATGTCAGCTTCACAAATTAAACTCAACCTTTCAGACGGTTCAGTGAGTTTTAGCTTCACCCCATCTGCCGCCCGTGAGCTTCAACAGGAAATTTTGGCATTGATGAACAACCTCAAGGCAGCATCCGCTCACAACACCAGTGGCGGAGGAAAGCCTAACCCGCAAAAGCCGATGGAGTACCGCTACACCGGAGACATATTTCTGGAAATTTTTTGTAACCCCAACATTTGGTCATCTCCCTTCGCCGCGAAGGTTCTTGTTACCCTCAGAGACGATCGCATCCGCCTTAGCACTGAAGCTGAACTAACCCGCCTCAACGAAGATCTCAACCAGTACCTAGAACAGTTTGGCTAAGTCAATTAGAATATCATTGCTTGTAAAATGTCATTGCTTGCAGCATCTTGCTGAGCCTACCTGTTATGAATCCGGATAGCTTCATTCAAATTGCCCAGAAAGGGTTGCGTGTCACCTTAGGCGCAACATCAGTTTTAATTGAAACCTTACAAGATCCAATGCGCCGCCAGGAAAGCTTCTCTCGCCTGAAAACAGAATTTAGCCAACTAGCGGAAGAATGGGAAGTCAAAGGCGAAATAACGGAGCGAGAGGCTCGTGACTTTGTTGATAATGTGCTCAACCAACAATTTAATCGGAACGCCCCCCCCTCAACTGCCACCGGCCCAACAGCAGCTACTTCTACTACCACCCCTGTCGGCACAACGCCCTCTACACCTCCTCCAGACGTGCAGCAGGATTTACAAGATCTGACAGAGCAACTCGCAGCGATTCGATCGGAATTGCAAAAGCTACGAGATCAGCAACAGGACTCGTAGCAAGGATAGTCTTTCAAACTAGTCTTTCAAAAAATATACTTGTAAGTTCTTCCCAACTCTGGTTTATGGAGTCTTAGACGGCCAGTGAACTTAATTCGTTCACAAAGCTGCTGCTGAAGATTACATGGCACCAGAGAGGGAACCCCTTACTTGAAGCGAGAAAACAGTAAAACCGATCGCTCAGTCATTCTCCCAGTCTTCACGCCCCAGCAAATCGGCAATTCGATCGCGTAGAAGAAAATCGTTATCTTCCAACACACATTCAACGCACGCCCATTCACGGGCCGGAATGTATTGGCAGAGGGCATAAATGGGCTGGGTACGACTAATTACCCCCTTCTGCACAAGCTGCCGCGCTTCATCTTGAATCAAGCCCATCGAATACTGCACAGATTGAATCATGGCTCACCCTCTGTTGTTCTGCTTTTTAAAGTGATGAAAGGTTAAAAGTAGATACGGAAATTAGGTTTTTGCACGTTGGCTGGTTTCAGCGATTCCAACTGACCGGGAGCTAATCATTCAAAATATTCCAAAATACAGTGAATTCATAGCTACTCACTTATCAACAGACTCACAATGTGTAATTCAACTGTCTCATCCGCCAAGAATCAGTGAAGGATCAATTAAGTTTAGTCAGAGGAATACGGTTTGTAGTGGAGTATACTGAATATTCTCTATTTTCAGGGTAACACTCTCACGATTATATTAATAAGTGTTACGAGAGTCATCAAATTTTGACATTCTGTTGGGGGAAATTGGAGGGATGTCGGAAACTGCGTTGGGATGAAGCGATGAAATCGATATTTTGTCAAGGCGGCTTGACAGCGGCTTCTCGTGTAAATTGTCGGAAGAGGATTTTGGGATGCCTCCTTGAAGGAAATAGGACTTGTCGCGACAGGTGCTAATCACCGTTTCGGAGGGATAGATTTTAGCAACTTATGTCTGAAGTCCTTCCGCTTCAAAAACCGATTTACTTTGCATCACTTGTTACCGTTGCTTGAGTAGTATACGACCTGCTCACCTGACGGGTACATTACTCTGAAATGGCTGCAATTCCCTGTCTTCAAGCCTAAATCTCTTCGATTCTGCTTAGTGGTTACGCAATATACTCTTTAGAGTTTCTCAAGGTTTCTTAAACTCTTCTTAATTAAGGGACTCTGTAAGGTATCATTGCTTTCACCGTATGCTTCACTTAGTCCTCTTCGGAAAAATGTAAATTACGCGAAGCCGCTCTTAATATAAAGTGTTAGCCTTAACAAATGTTTATCATGGGGTAAATTAACCCTTGCTCTCACCCATCAATGCTAAGCCGAATTAAAGACATTGCTGCAACCCTTGCCCCTCGACTGATTGAAATTCGTCGCCACATCCACAGTCATCCAGAGTTGAGTGGGCAAGAGTATCAAACCGCAGCCTATGTTGCAGGTGTTCTTTCATCCTGCGGATTGCATGTGCAGGAGTTGGTTGGCAAAACGGGTGTTGTCGGAGAGTTGGCTGGCACAGGAGCCGATCGCCGTTTATTAGCCATTCGGACGGATATGGATGCCCTGCCGATCCAGGAACGCACAGAGCTAGAGTTTGCCTCTCATCAGCCAGGAATTATGCATGCCTGCGGTCATGATGTGCATACGACCATTGGTTTGGGAACGGCAATGATCCTATCGCAGCTCGATGAACCCTTACCAGGTAAAATTCGTTTCCTGTTTCAACCTGCTGAAGAAACTGCCCAAGGTGCCAGTTGGATGATTCGAGATGGGGTAATGGACGGGGTCAACGCCATTCTGGGAGTTCATGTCTTTCCTACCATTCCCGGTGGTTCTGTTGGGATTCGCTATGGGGCCCTGACGGCCGCCGCAGACGATATGGAAATTTTGATTCGGGGTGAATCGGGGCATGGGGCCCGCCCCCACGAGGCGATCGATGCGATTTGGATTGCTTCTCAGGTCATTACCACCTTACAGCAGGCTATCAGCCGCACCCAAAATCCCCTACGCCCAGTGGTATTGACGATCGGACAAATTCAGGGTGGACGGGCCCCCAACGTGATTGCCGACCAAGTGAGATTATTGGGAACTGTGCGATCGCTCCATCCTGAAACCAGTGCAGCATTACCCGCCTGGATCGAAAATATTGTTGCCACAGTTTGCCAAACCTACGGGGCAAAACATAAGCTCAACTACCGAAGAGGCGTACCCTCTGTTCAGAATGACCCAACTCTGACCCAACTCGTCGAAGAAGCCGCAGAAGCAGCCTGGGGAACAGAGCGCGTCCAAATTCTTTTAGAACCCTCTTTAGGAGCAGAAGATTTTTCCCTCTATCTCGATCATGCTCCCGGAACGATGTTTCGGCTTGGGGTTGGCTTTCCTGACCAGCCCAATTACCCCTTACATCATCCTCAATTTCAAGTCAACGAAACATCCATCATTACGGGCGTAGTGACGATGGCCTACGCAGCTTACCAATATTGGCAGCGGGGGTAAGGCTCGAACTTGCTTTCCCAAATGGCTTGCCCCACAGTAAATACCTATCGTAGGAGGGGGGATTCGGCAAATTGGATTTGATATCTTAAGGTAGCTGCGATAGTACAACTTGAATTTTTGCCCTATGTCCTCTTCTACACCACTTAAAGGAATTGAGTTAGTTGATTGCGCTAAGGCAAATGCCTCGCAAGGCGTTACAGTGGCGGCAGAACTGTGTGGCTACAAGCAAGACACCACAAGATTTCAGCAAGAATTGCAGCAAGCCTGCCAGGAAATGGGAGTTGAAATCACTGAACTAAGCGACTTAATTACTGAGCAGCAAACGGTGCGTCAGAAGGGAGGCATCGAAATTGCTCCAGACAGCCCTTCCAGTCTGTAGAGTAGCGCGATGTGCAACTTAAAGCCTGAAATTTCTGATGTTCCGTAGCGCAGGCATCTTTCCTGTTGAGCCTGGACGGGCAAGATGCCCATTCCACAAGAGATTGGAACGAGTTGCGCATTGGGTAGGGTATTTCGCTATCAGGATTTGCACATTTTCTCGCTGCATCCCCCCTTTCAATAAGGGCACACCCCTTATTGGTTCATAGAGCCTTTAATTACAAGCGGGGAATTTCACGGTCGTCTGGCACCGTCAAGCTGCTTAGACTGAGATTCATAAGATAAATTTGCTTTGGTTGCTATTCATTAATTTGTGTCAGATATTATGTCATGCTTGCTAATATCAATTTTCGGTTAGATATTCCTCTATCCGCACCTTTATCGAAGGATCATGGTGTGTCCTATTTAGACTACGTTATCGGTGCTGCTATTTTTGACCTGAGCGGTTTACCCAAAGAGTATTTCACAACCAGCGACAGTGCGAATATTAGCTGGGTGCAAACAATCTTTCAAGCTCTGGGTTTACAGTCATTGCTCTTGTCATCTTTACAACTGGAAGGATTTCGGCACGTTATTATTCACGGACGGGAGTATCGGGCGATCGTTATTAAACAAAAAACTCACTACACTGCGATTCTGGTTCGCCAGACAAATGAAGAAGTTTTACAATCTCTGTTCCAGTGGGCACAGGATTTTCAGCCCGCCATTCTAAAGTCTGACTCCCGTTTCAACAAAATTTGAAGCATTGCCACTTGTTCAAATACCTTGACGATCGCCCCGTCCTCCTTACAATGGGAGGTGAAGCGTTAAGTTTTGTGAACTAAGCCATGACGAATCCTCAACCCTCTGTTACGCCAAAGTTAGAAGAGCCAAAGTTTGGTTTTAACTCCTATGCAGAGCGGCTTAACGGTCGTGCTGCCATGATTGGTTTTGTTGCCACGCTGATTATTGAATATGTCACGGGACAGGGATTGCTCTCCTGGTTAGGGCTGTCTTGATAAACTGTTGCTCACAAAACATGGCAAGCCTACGGAGCTGAAGACTGAGTGCTAGGGATTAGCAGGAGAAGGGGCTAATATTGAACCGATCGCTTGAAGCTTGTAGTGTATCTTTACTGATATTGGCTTAGCCTCTCGCTAGCTGCTACAGCAGGTTACGGTTCTTTAGCCTTTTTCCTTAGACCCCCTTTCTCACTTTTTTATATGGTTCAGTCTGGTGCCTCCGTGCCAATCCTACAAAACTATATTGATGGTCAGTGGTGTACGTCCAGTGCTGTTGATTGTTTGGATGTCGTAAACCCGGCAACGGCCGATCGGCTTGCAAAGGTGCCGCTTTCTCCGGGTGATGAGGTCGATCGGGCGGCCCAAGCTGCCTTTACTGCCTTTCAGTCTTGGCGACGTACTCCACCTGCTAAGCGCGTTCAGCACCTTTTTCAACTCAAGTATTTGATGGACGAGCATTTCGAGGATCTGGCTCAGACCGTTACCTTGGAATGCGGCAAAACCTTAGATGAATCAAAGGGAGAAATTCGACGGGCGATCGAAAATGTGGAGACAGCCTGCGGTATTCCCATGATGATGCAGGGAAGCAATCTGGAGGATATTGCCTCTGGGATTGATGAATTCATGATACGGCAACCGTTGGGGGTAGCAGCCGTCATTGCTCCCTTTAATTTCCCTGGAATGATTCCGTTTTGGTTTATGCCCTACGCCCTTGCCTGCGGAAACACCTACATTGTGAAGCCCTCTGAAAAGGTGCCGTTGACCATGCAAAAGGTGTTTTATTTGCTGGAGCGGGCAGGCTTCCCACCAGGAGTGGTGAACTTGGTGAATGGAGCGAAAGAAGCCGTCGATGCCATTTTGGATCATCCACTCATTCGGGCTATCAGTTTTGTCGGGTCTACTCCAGTGGCTCGCTACATTTACAGCCGAGCAGCGGCCAACGGTAAGCGGGTTCAGTGTCAGGGTGGGGCAAAGAATCCGGTGATTGTGCTGCCCGATGCTGACATGGAAATGACGACTCGGATTACGGCAGACAGTGCGTTTGGTTGTGCTGGGCAACGTTGTTTAGCTGCATCGCTCGCCATTACGGTAGGAGAAGCAGGAAAAGTCTACTCTGAAGCCATTGCCCAGGCAGCGGAGTCTCGTGTGGTGGGGTTTGGGTTAGATGATGGCGTACAAATGGGCCCCGTGATTACCCCTGAAAGCCGTCAGCGGATCGAGCAGTTGGTTCAGCAGGGCATTGATGAGGGAGCAACGCCACTTGTAGACGGTCGATCGCCTAAAATCCCCAACTATGAACAGGGAAACTTTGTTCGTCCAACCGTGTTGCAAAACGTTGAACCAGACAGTGAAATCGCAAAAACTGAAATCTTTGGCCCGGTTTTGAGCTTAATTCATGTCAACACGATCGATGAGGCAATTGCCTTAATTAATCAGGGACAGTACGGTAACATGGCGTGCCTGTTCACGAATAGTGGAGCCGATGCCCGCAAGTTTCGCTATGAAGCCGAGGTGGGAAATATCGGCATCAATATTGGAGTAGCTGCACCAATGGCGTTTTTCCCCTTTAGCGGTTGGAAAGAAAGCTTTTTTGGTGATTTGCACGGACAAGGACAACACGCGATCGAGTTTTTCACTCAGACGAAGGTGGTGGTGGAGCGGTGGAGCCAGAAGGTCTGGTCAAGAAAGTTTTAGATTGAGAATCTTCTAGAAAGAACCCTCTAAAAACGCTTGGATAGCTTGCCAAATCTGGAGTTGGACGTTGCCCAGACTATGATCACTTTCCAATTCAATCAGCGTCACCCAGGAGCGTTGTTCGGCGAAATTTCGGCTGGCTTGAATTGGGATCACTTCATCGGCTTGACCATGCAAAATGAGAGTGGGAAGCGGGCGTTGTAGATGAGTTTCGTCGTATGGAGCTAGGTCAGTAACAAAATCATAGTGAATGGGCAGCATCCGGGCTTCGCCATGATGGTAAGTCATGAGAGATTGTTCTGTTTGCCAACGCTGCATTTGCTCTGGGCCAAGTTTTGGAATCCAATGAGCCAGAAATTGAAAGGCGGGAGCCAGCAAAATCAGGCGATCGACCTGTACATTTTTTTCTCCTAACCAGGCGGCTGTTAATCCCCCAAAACTAGAACCAATCAACGTAACAGGTTTATCGGAGGGCATTAACCCTTCAACTTGGCGGATTTGCCGAGAGAGCGACAGGTGATAGAAGTCTTCCTGATTCAAGTCAGGAATGGTTAGCTGAATTCCGACTGAGCGAAAGCATTGATCTAAATACTGTGCCTTTGCCGATCGAGGGCTTGAAGCAAATCCATGCAAGTAGAAATAGACTGCTGTTGATGAAATCATAAGAAAGTAGTGTTCTTTTTCTATCCCTTGAGCTTTTCCTATGTCTTCTTCCCTCCATCCGCTTCGCCTTCAACCCATCACACCTGAAGCATTTCGCCCCTACGGACAAGTGATTTTTGCCACTTCAGATGGTAAGCCTTACAGTTCAGAAGACGCTCAGCTTCGCCTGGAGCAGGGGATACCCCGCTTTTACATCATGCGGCTTTACAACCGAGGGAGGCAATTTTCTCACATTACACGGCATCAAAAATGCACTCAATGCTTGGGGCCCCTAGCAAGTCAGGATTGGTTTGTGGCAGTAGCACCGCCCAATGGAGCCGCCCAACCAACTTTGGAATCTATCGTAGCTTTTCGGGTTCCAGGAACCTGTTTTATTAAGCTGAACATTGGCACTTGGCATGCAGGGCCCTATTTCGATGCAGAGAGCGTAGATTTTTACAATCTGGAATTGAGCGATACCAACATCACGGATCATGACACCTGTAATTTACGAAAATCCTACGGTGTTGAATTGGAGCTAGTCGATTGAACGTCGTCCAGCATAAAGTCACAATAAAAAAATAAAGACTCCTGCTCGGAGTCTCTCAATCGTGAAATATGGGCAAACTAAATAGACCCATTCACCTGCCAAGCTGAGGGTTCAGATGAAATGCTCAGGTTAAATACTCAAGCTGAGCGTTGTCAAACTTGAAGCCCCACAGAACGATCGATCGTTGCAGGAGGGTGTTAGTCGGGAGTGCCATTGATCAACGTAAGCAAATCAACAAGTGCCTCTCTAGAGGGTTTGTTTTCAAGGTAGTTTCTGAGGCGATGGGCGACGCTAATCCCATTGATTTCTACATCAATGGCACCGTTGACACTCATCACAACGTTCACCAACTTAATCAACACTCGCTGACTCGGAATTTCCCCAATCAAAACGACAACGGCTCCGCGCTGCTTGATCCGCAAGTTGCCAAGCTCATTAGGGTCAAAGCTTTGATTGACGGCTATAGACACCCGTTTTGCCAGACCCTTGTGATCATATTCCCCGAACAACCCGATTCGCTCTGGTGGAATAGTCTTAAACAGTGGAGTAAAGGTAGACTGACCCATCGATCACCCTTCAATTCTCTATAAACCAACTAAATACGAAGTTTGTAGCTGCACCCTCTCGTCCGCTTAGGCTCCACTCATTGAAACGATGTATCAGGCATATTGATTCTTCATGGAGCTTTACTCTAAGATTCGATGAATACTTGTTAAGCCTCTATGAAGATTACAAATACTCTACCACAAAAATCTGTCATAGATACTACACAAAGTTGTCAAACACGGAGGAAACCTAAACTCCCAAGTTTTCAGCAACTTCAGGCATCGTGAACTTTCTAAAGCTGCAAAGTTCGCCACAGTTCAGCGATTTGGGCATTTCACTGAACAACGGCGAGGAATCAATATGAAACCCTAGTATCAAAGCACAGCATTTCATTTGCTGTAGCAAAGCCTACCAATATTCTTTTGCAACTCCGTAAGTATATTGAGTTACACCGAATGCACCCGTGAGATGCCAGGACTGAGCTTCGATAAAAGGATACCAATTCAGACCGTGGGGAACGTCTGCTAGCTTATCTACCAATTGACGATCGCCTGTCTACCTAGAGAGACGATCGCTAGCTATGAATCGTTCCATCCGGCATAATCAATCCTGACAACTTTGCCCCTGTGAGCTTCACCATCAGGCGATCGGACACGCCAATTCGTGCTCCTTGCAGGTTAGCACCGCTCAAATCAGAGCCACTGAGATCAGCCCCAATTAAATTTGCCCCCTGCAAGTTTGCATTTTTCAAGTTTGCCTCCAGCAGGTTTGCCCGAAACAAATTTGCTCCAGCCAGATTTGCTTCCCGCAGGTTCACCCGGTGCAGAAAAGCATCACTCAGGTTTGCATTGCTCAGGTTTGCATTGCTCAAATTCCGCCCTGATAGGTCTTTTTCCCGCAAATCAGCTCCGCTTAAGTTGATCCCGCTCATGTCTTTCGAGTTGTTCCAGGTGCGGCAGTAGTTTTTCTCGTGGGTGGTTTGCGGTGGCGGCGGTTGGTAAGACCGATACTGGGATGGGTCTGAAAATGGAGACGAAGGGGCCGCAGACTGATGCGCTGAAGGGCGTGGATGAGAGGGAGGTTGATAG